>JAFTID010000006.1 GCA_017457085.1 Phascolarctobacterium sp. | reverse complement strand
TGCGTCGATACGGGCAGCAGCATCAGCAATATATTTTTTTAGAGTGTCTACGGTACTGTTAATATCATCGGAAAGATTGGCAAATTCCACATGGGAACGTACGTCAACAACTTCGTTTAAATCACCATCTGTGATTTTTGCCAAAGAATTATTGATACGTTCGATGTTGTTAACGATAAGTTTTTTAATAAGGTAGTAAATGAGTACAAATAGTGCAAAGAAGATAATAACTTCCATTATAGTAGTGATGCCAACGGATACATTACGAGAAAGTACCGCTTCGCTTTGAGGCATTACTGCGAAAATGTAGAAGCCTTCTGTTTTAGAATACATACAATAACTGGGGATGCCATGTACTGTTGCAGCAAAAAGTATGCCGGGTTCAATATCCCAACTAAAATCCATGCCGGTAAAAGACAAGTTTTTGCCAATACCGCCACCACGGTTACTAACAATGTTTAGTTTTTCGTCAGTAACGATGATGGAACCGTTTTCACCAATGTGACGGTTACGGGTAGATTGGATAACTTTATCAGCAAGGTCTTGGTGGAAAGAGTAGGAGTCATAACCAACTTGGACAAACCCACCGTCTCTAAGAGCAACACCTGCGTATTTACGCCAAAGGCTTTTGTCGTACGTAAGCTGTTGATAGCCTTGTACCAATTCGTTTTGTTCTTCCAAAAGTACCATAAACGCACCGGATTGTGTTCCACTGGCCATATCAAAGCCAATAAAATTGCGGAAAGTGCTGGCAGTGATAATACCGTTGCTGTCGACAAGGCTGATTTCAGGGACAGAATGTTTATCAGCCAGAACCATTAAGTCAAAGGAGCTGACGCTATCTCTTTTGTCTATCTCTCTTGCAATGCGACGGGTAACTCTTAAAAGATTATCATCGGACAAATCTTTAAGGTCTTGATCCACGTCAGTAAGATTTAATTGTAAAAGATTAGTAGTGTTTGTTTCAGAAAGCCTTGTTTGGGAGAACCATAAGAAGGCGGTGCTTGTTAAAAAGGCAATGGCAACCAAGGCTAATAGCCAACGCTGAAAGGCTTGGGATATTTTTTGTCCTTTGTTTTTCATAGCCATACCCCTTTCTTAATTTTAGTGGTTTATATTCAAAAGAAGCGAAGCACATCGCATGCTTCGCTTGAAAATGACATACTTATATTATTCAATGGTGAGAATATCGATGAAACCGGTGATTTCAAAAACTTCGTTGATAGTTTCGTTTACATTGCGGATAACCATTTCACCTTGTTTGTTCATGGTTTTTTGAGCACTCAAAATTACACGCAAGCCAGCGGAAGAAAGGTATTCCAAACCTGCGAAGTCCATTACTAAATTGGTAACGCCGGTAATATTTTCTTTAATAACTGCTTCCAGTTCAGGTGCAGTAGTGGTATCTAAACGACCAGTCAAAGAAAGGGTAAGTTCGCTGCCGTTAATTTGTTTATCAATAATCATAATAAAAAGCCTCCTGTATTTTTAATGTGCTTGTGTAATATGAAGAAACTTAAGCACTATTCTTTGTATGATTTAATTATATCATTCTGTTCTTGCATAAGCTATAACAGAATTTTATTTGATATCTAAAATGAATTCGTTTTCGCCATTTTCAGTTAAAGCTGTTTTAATGGAAGTAGTTGCATTTTTTAATAAAGCATAAGAAATCATATCCATGTCTTCTTCCAGCTCAAAAGCTTTGCCTGAATAAGCAATGCGAATTTGGATAGAGTTTGTCTTATCGGAATACTCTATCCTAAATTGTAGATTGGGTGCTTCTCCTTGATAGGGTAATAAGGTTTGCACGCACAATTCTTCAAAAACAACTTGCATATTATGAACTGATTTGGGAGAAAGCAGATACTTTTTGCCAAATTGGTCAATGTTATTACGAATAGCGATGAAGTCGAAATCTTTAGAGGTGATGATTTCTTCCATAAGCTTCGTGCGCATAATGAAATGACGAGTTAATTCTCTTTGAGGATGTTCAAAGATTTGCTCAGGTGTACCATCTTCATAAATTTCGCCTTGATCCATATAAAAAATTCTGTTGGAAACATCTTTGGCAAAATTCATTTCGTGGGTAACGATAAGCATGGTCATTCCCTTTTGGGCAAGTTCGCGGATAACTTCCAATACTTCGCCAACTTTTGTAGGGTCAAGAGCAGAAGTAGGTTCGTCAAAAAGAATCATCTCCGGTTCCATGGCAAGGGTGCGGGCGATGGCAACACGTTGCTTTTGGCCACCGGAAAGTTCGTCGGGAAAGTTAAGGGCTTTATCAGCCAAGCCTACAGTGCGTAAAAGTTCCATGCCTTTGTCGTAAGCCTCTTGGGCACTTTTGCCTAATAAATCCATGGGCGCCATCATAATATTTTCGATGACGGTCTTGTGGTTAAAAAGGTTAAAGGATTGGAAAACCATACCCATTTTACGGCGAAGTAAATGCAGTTGGCAGTTAGGAGCTGTAATTGCTTCATCGTTAATGTATATGTCGCCACTGGTGGGTGGATCCATCATATTAATACAACGCAAAAGGGTAGACTTACCTGTACCGGAAGGACCGATAACGGAAATTACATCGCCTTTATAAATTGTAGTATTAACATCTTTTAGAGGGGTAACATTGGGGTACGCCTTGCAAACATGGCTAATTTTAATAAGAGCTTGTTTCGTCATTGCATTTTAACCCCCTTTACAGTTCTTTTTCCGTGTTTAGGATCAATTTTAATTTCGATAATATCTAAAACTGTGGTGAGCATATTAGCAATAATAAGATAAATCATTGCTGTTACAAGCAAGGGGAAGAAGGCTTCCATGGTTCTGGAGTGGATAATATCAGATACCATGGTCAAATCTTGTACGGAAATATAACCGACAATGGAAGTTTCTTTTACCATGGCGATGAAGTCACCCTTTAAAATAGGAAGGAAGTGTCGTGCCGCTTGGGGGAAGATTACTTTCCAGAAGGTTTGCTTGGGAGTGTAACCAAGTGCAAGAGCTGCTTCTCGTTGTCCGTTATCAACAGTATCAAGACCGGTGCTGTAGGTTTCTGCTGCGTAAACACCAAAGTTAATGGTGAAAGCTAAAATCGCAACCCAAAGAGCAGATATATTCACCGAACCAAAGATGATGTAGTATGCAATCATCAAGAAAACTACTATTGGGGTACTTTTCAAAAGGCGGATAAAGGTGTTGATGAAATTGCGTACAGGTTTTGAACCTTCACGTTTAAGCATGCATAACAAGAAGCCTAAGAACAAACCACCAATGCCTGCACAGGCAGAGATTAAAATGGTAACAAGAAGACCGTCAACGATAAGCTTCCAACGATTTTCAACAATAAATGTTTTTTCAAAGCTTGCTTTAACGCTATCAATGAAGCTTTCGTTTGAAGCAACATAGCTGTCGTTGCGAACCAGTAACACAAGGGCTGCCTTGTAGTGGGAATCAGCAAAGTCTACAGATTTTTTGCGTTCTTCGGTAATTGACATGCTACCACTGACAACATCAGCTTTACCACTTTGTAAAGAAGCAATCAAACCACCAAATTCGCATTTGGTAAGTTCAATTTTCATGTCTAGTTCTTTGGCGATACGCAGTGCCAAATCAATTTCTAAACCTAAAGGACCATCAGCGCCAACGTAAACGATAGGTTCAACAAGATAGTCATGGTAATAACGGATAGTTCCGTTTTTGCCAGGCCAATCTTGTTTTAACAAAACCTTTTTGCTTTCGTCTGCGCCAAGCCAAATATCTCGCAAATTTTGGAGTGTACCATCTTCGCTAAATTTACGAAGTACGGTATTGAATTTGTTTCTTAAAGGACTTCCTTTGGGGAAGGCAAAACCGTATTGGTCAGGCATAACTGGTTCGTGAAAAACCATTACTTCCGGATTTCTAGCTGCTGCTAAACGGCAAATAGGGTCATCCAAAACGAAGGCATCTACTTTATTGGATTTTAAAGCCATAATGCCATCAGCAACAGTATAGTAATAAACGAAATTATCAGAATTGGGTATTACAGATTGAGTAAGTTTATCGGCAACCGTTCCGTTTAAAGTACTAAAACGCGCCCCGCTAAAATCATTTAAGGTTTTAAAAGACTTTTCCTCATTGGCGGCAAAACAAGGTAATAGAGTAAGGAGTGTCGCCAAAAAGATTAGTAGGCTAAAAATTTTCTTTTGCATTTTTGTCTCCTGGTATAAAAATGAAGTGTTTTGTGAATTCATTGTGACTATTTAAATTGTAGCACTCGTGTTGTTTTTAGACAATGCTTGTGGTTTAATGTTTTTATTTATGAGGGAATAGTTTTTTGACGGCACCTTTGTTTTGAGATAAAATAATCTTGTACAAAATGTATTAATTGATGAAGGAAGTTTTATGATGAATTATCTTTTAACAAATTCTAATATAGATATTATTAGCGACGAGCTTGGTGTATTTTTAGACAAATGCAAGGTTGACCGTAAAGATGCTATGCGTATTAAATTGGCGGTGGAAGAAACACTGCTTCATTATCAAGAAGAGTTTGGCGAAGAACAAAAAGTTATCGTAAATTGTCGTAAACGTCTTGGTAGACCACGCGTTGAAATTCTTATTCCTGCTGCTCGTTTTAATCCTATCGAGATGCAAGAAGTAAGTGAAGAAAATAGTAGTGTTTTACAAAGCGTTTTGGTGAATATGGGGTTTGTTCCCACTTATCAATATAAGGGTGGCAATAATATTGTAATCTTTTCGCCAAAACAAAAGCCTCCTTCTCAAATGGCAATGCTTGGCTATTCCATCGTGTCAGCTATTGTGCTAGGTGGCTTATTCCAATTTGTACCGGATAGCTTCCGCTTAGCAGTGGCAAATAAGTTTATTGGTCCGCTCTTTGGCGCATTTATGGGATTGTTATCTGCAATTGCAGGTCCCATGATTTTCTTCTCCGTGGCTTGGGGCATTTATAGTATCGGTGATACTGCAACCTTAGGTAAAATTGGTAAGCGTATGATGAACCGCTTCTTATCGATGTCTTTTGTTGTAAGCATCATAGGTGCAGTAGCAATGCTGCCATTTTTTAATATTTCTTCGGAAGGTGAAACATCCTTTGATTTTGCGGAATTGTTCAATATGATTCTGGGAATTCTTCCGTCTAACTTCTTTGCACCCTTCGTTGAAGGCAATCCTTTGCAAATAATTTTCGTAGCAGGATGCATTGGTATATCAATGCTTATTTTGAGCAATAAGACTACTGTTGCCGCAACTATGATGGAACAATCCAATTACATTGTTCAGTTGATGATGGAAACTATTAGTAGTTTTGTTCCTTACTTCGTATTTGGCAGTATCTTTAATATGATTATTAGTGATAATTTTAGTGCTTTGATGCAGGCATATAAGGTATTGCCGCTTACACTTTTGGGACATGTGGTAGTAGTTACTTTTTATATTTTGCTGGTGAGTATGCGTAAAAAAGTTTCTCCTTCACTGTTGATTAAAAAGTTGTTCCCGACTTTTATTATTGCAGTTAGTACAGGTTCTTCTTCCGCAGCTTTTGCAACCAATGTTGAAACTTGTGAAAATAAACTTGGTATTGATAAACACATTGTAAATTTTGGCGTTCCTTTGGGACAAATCGTTTTTATGCTTGGCGGTTCCATGATGTTTATGGCTGCTGCTCTTTGTATGGCAGAAATTTACGGAATCAGCATTTCTCCTACTTGGCTTTTGACTGCTTTAATTATTAGCGTAGTATTAGCTATTGCTGCTCCTCCTATTCCGGGCGGGGCGCTGACTTGTTACACTATGCTTTTTGTGCAGCTCAACATTCCGTCTGAAGCAATTCCTCTCATTATTGCACTTAATGTTATTACCGAATTTTTCGGTACAGCAGTTAATGTGTTGTGCTTGCAAACTGATTTAGTAGAATTGGCTGGCGATTTGAATATGTTGGATTACGAAAAACTGCGTAAAGCTGAAAAGTAATCTGAAAGGAAGCTATTTATGGTTACTTATCTTTTAACAAATTCTAATATAGATATTATTAGCGATGAGATTGGCGCATTTTTAGATAAGTGCAAGGTTGATCGCAAAGATGCCATGCGCATTAAATTGGCTGCCGAAGAAACTTTGATTCAATTTCAAGAACGCTTTGGTGAAACTAAAGAGATTAGGTTAGATTGTCGCAAACGTCTTGGTAGGCCTCGTATAGAGATTAGTATTGTTGGAGAAAGGTTTAATCCTTTTGAAACCACCAATACATCTAATACTGAATTAGAAGGTAGTGCTGTACTTCACGGTATTCTTACCAATATGGGTATTGCACCTAACTGGGAATATAAGAATGGTGTAAATCTTATTGCCTTCACTCCCAAAAGAAAACCGCCTTCTCAAGTTGCGCAACTGGGAATTTCTATCGTTGTTGCGGTTGTCTGTGGTTTCTTATGTATGCTTTTGCCTGATGGAGTGCGACTTGCAATCTCTGAAGAATTGATTACTCCTGTTTTTGGAAGTTTCATGGGACTTTTGTCTGCAATTTCAGGTCCGCTTATTTTCCTTTCCGTGGCATGGGGCATTTACAGTATTGGTGATACTGCTACATTGGGCACTATTGGCAAGCGAATGATTAGTCGCATTTTGAAAATGTCTTTTGTGTTGACCGTTTTAGGTGTGGCACCTATGCTATTTTTCTTTAACCTTAGTTTGGATGGGGCAACCTCCTTTAAATTTTCAGAGCTGTTGAAAATTGTTTTGGGAATGATTCCGAGCAATTTCTTTGCTCCCTTCGTAAATGGCAATCCCTTACAAATTATTTTTATCGCTTCCACTGTTGGTTTGGCGATGCTTATTTTGGGCAGCAAAACAACTATTGCCGCAACTATGATTGAACAATCCAATTATATTGTGCAACTTATGATGGAAACCATCAGTAAATTTGTACCAATTTTTATTTTTGGCAGTATCTTCAATATGATTATCAGCGGTAGTTTTTCTGCATTGATGAAAGCGTACAAGGTATTACCTTTAATGCTTTTGGGACAAGTTGTAGTAATGCTCTTTTACTTATTATGGGTGAGCGTAAGTAAAAAAGTTTCACCTCAAGTAATAATGAAGAAAACTTTCCAAAGTTTTATTATTGCATTGACTACAGCGTCTTCTTCCGCAGTATTTTCCAGTAATATGGAAACCTGTGAACGAAGACTTGGCGTTGATAAGCGTATTGTAAATTTTGGCGTGCCTTTGGGACAAATTATTTTCATGCTCGGTTGTTCCACGATGTTTATGGCTTCTGCTCTTTGTATGGCAGAGATTTACGCTGTAAATATTGCTCCTATGTGGATTTTGACCGCGCTGATTATTAGTGTTATTCTTGCAATCGCTGCTCCGCCTATTCCGGGTGGCGCGCTTACTTGCTACACAATGCTTTTCGTACAATTAAATATTCCTGCTGAAGCAATCCCTATTATTATTGCGCTTAATGTAATTATGGAATTCTTCGCAACTCCTTGTAATATCTTTACTTTGCAAATGGAACTGGTGGAATTGGCAGGGGATTTGAATATGTTGGACTACAATAAACTTAGAAAAGAAATGAAGTAAAATAAAAAAGGCGTTCTCGATTTTTCGAGAACGCCTTTTGGCACTATTCTATTTGACGGACTGTTTTTTTTTATAGTACAATAGTAATATGAGAAAAAACAGATTTAAAAGGAAAAGTTTACAATGGATTACATTTTAACAAACTCTAATATAGATATCATCAGTGATGAGATTAGTATTTTTTTAGATAAGTGCAAAGTTGATCGTAAGGATGCCATGCGCATTAAGTTTGCTGCCGAAGAAATCTTGCTTAACTACCAAGAGCGTTTGGGTGAAGAACAAGAAGTTGCTTTGGATTGTCGCAAGCGTTTTGGCAGACCGCGTATTGTTCTAAACATTAACTCTGCTCGCTTCAATCCAATTGAAGAAAAAGTGGAACAAGGTGAGAGCAGTGAAGTGCTTAACAGCGTAATGGTTAATATGGGGCTTGCACCTAACTGGGAATATGTAAATGGCATCAACCGCATTACCTTTATTCCTCGCAAAAAAGGACATTCCCAAATGGAACAGCTCATTGGTTCCATTGTTTCTGCTATTGTTTGCGGTGGCTTGTGCTTGTTTTTGCCTGACGATATTCGTCTTGGTATTGGGACTTATCTTATCAATCCGCTTTTTGATACCTTCATGGGAATGCTCTCTGCAATTGCAGGACCTTTGATTTTCTTTTCCATTGCTTGGGGTATTTATAGTATTGGTGATACAACTACCTTTAGTATCGTTGGTAAAAGAATGATGGCGCGGTTCGTAATCATGTCTTTTGTCGTTACCATCGTAGGTTGCTTACCAATTCTGCCTTTCTTTGATATTGCTATGGATGGGGCTACAAGCTTCAAATTATTTGATCTATACAAGATTATTTTGAATATGGTTCCCAAAAATTTTATAGAACCTTTCGTTACAGGCAATCCCTTACAGATTATTTTTGTTTCCATCGTTGTTGGTCTTTCCATGTTAATTCTTGGCAATAAAACTACAACTGCTGCTTCTTTAGTAGAGCAGTCCAACTACATTGTCAACCTTATTATGGAAACCGTCAGTAAGTTTGTGCCCTACTTTATCTTTCTAAGCGTATTGGGAATGATTATCAGCGATAACTTCTCCATCTTGGTACAAGCCTACAAGATTTTGCTGGTGACCTTGCTTGCCTACGCTGTGGCAGTAGCATTTTATGTGGGGCTGATTGCTTTCCGTAAAAAGGTTTCTCCCGTTTTGCTTTTGAAGAAGCTTTCTCAAACTTTCTTCATTGCCGTAAGTACAGCTTCTTCTTCCGCAGCCTTTGCCAGCAATATGGAAACCTGCGAAAAGAAGCTTGGTATTGATAAAAGTATCGTAAACTTTGGTGTACCCATGGGACAAATTATTTATATGATAGGTGGTTGTATTTTGTTTATGACTGCTGCAATGTGTATGGCAGAAGTTTACGGCGTAACAATTTCTCTAAATTGGCTTGTGACTGCACTTTTTATCAGTGTTATTTTGGCAATTGCGACACCACCTATTCCCGGTGGTTCTCTTACTTGCTACACCTTGCTTTTCTTACAATTGAACATTCCTGCGGAAGCAGTTCCCATTATCATTGCAGTAGAAGTTATTATGGACTTTATCTGTACTGCGGTAAACCTGCTTTGCTTGCAAACAGAACTTGTAGAATTGGCAGGGGATTTGAATATGCTAGACTACGATAAATTACGTAAGGGGTGACTTGATGATGAAGAAAGCTTTAACTTTGGCTATGGTTTTAGCACTTGGTGTAACTGCCTCTGCTTATGTGGCAAATGCTGCTGAACCCATCAAAATAAGTGGAGAAGTACGTGCTCATTATGGGGATTCTGATGTGGGACTTTGTCATTCTATTTTGCGTACACGTATAAATTTGCAAGGACAATTCAATGAAAATTGGAGTCTTACTGCTCGTTTGCAAAATGAAGCAAATCTTGTGGGTGACAGTAGTGATGAGGATACAGAATTTAAGCTTGCTTATGTTTCCGGTAAGCTTGGCGGAGTGAAGTTTGATGCTGGACGTCAAAGCATTATGTTGAACAAGGGCAACATCATCGATGGAATTTTTGATGGGGTTAAGGCAACCTATGGTGAGGAAGTGAAGCTTACTGTTTATGCAGGTAGTTCTCTTGATATTGACATTCAAGAGCCTCAATACAAAGGATTCTTCTCCCAAGATGATGCAACTGAAATTTTTGTTTTTGATGCTGCGACAAAATTGGGCGCAACTGATGTTTACGCTACCTACTATAATGCTGACCTTGATTACAGAAAAGAAATCTTCAATATTGGTGCTGGTGCAGAAATAGCACAAGACCTTGTTTTAAATGCGGAATATGCTTATGGTGAATCTTCTGACAAAAAGCATAGGTTGAGTAACCATGGCTGGAACGCAGGCTTGGCGTATAAGGGTGCGAAAGAAAGAGAAGTAGGTACTTGGGGCGTAAGCTTTAACTATTTCGATATTCCTGCTTCTACTTATATTTACTCCACTAATTCTCAGTATTCAAATTACTTCATTGCCTGGGCAGAAGATCCTGAATGGGAACCTTATAATAATGATCCCAAAGCAAATAAAGATGGTTATAAAGGTTTTGAAATTGCAGCCAACTATACTTTGGCGAAAAATCTTGTTGCAACCGTAAGATACTTTGATTTGACCACTCGTCGTGAAGATTTGAGTGACCAAGCAATTTGGTCTGAAGTGGTATATAGATTTTAAAATATAGTAAATAAAAAGTGCAATAATAAGTTGAACATCTACAACACAAAAATCCCCCAACCTTACTGGCTCCTGTAAGGCGGGGGATTTCTGCTTTGGGGGAAATTCAGATCATTTGAAGCTTATATATCAACTATTAGGTTAGGTTTCGGTTTTTTCTTATCAGGGGTGAGTTCGTCCTTTACACCCTCTAAAGTATAATCTTCTATTGAAGAAAATATTTCTTCGCTCAAAGTACCCATTTCCTTTTTGGAAGGGTGCTTTTTCTTTTGCTCAACCTTTTCAGGTTCTTGGTGCTTAACTACAAGCATGGGGGTCAACCTCCTTTGCAGCTAGCTTTGTTTTTAGCGGGGGTATTCTTCTACTGCCAAAGCTTCTGCGTGAGCTTCTTTGTAGATTTTTTCATCTTCTTGGATTGCGTGTTTAACTTCTTCTATAATGGAAGGTTTTTTTACTACGGGGGCACCGCATTCGTGGCAAAATTTTGCGTTAGCCAAAATTTCTTGTTTGCAAGCGGGGCAAGTGGTTTTAGGAATGTCACAGCCCAGTTTGTCCATTTTGATTTGTGCAGCTTTGTTTTTCAGGTCGTTTACTTCTGCCATGGAAGCTGCCACGATTGCAAAATTGTCTGCGCAACGTTCAGGAGTTTTGCCAACTTCTACATAGTGTTTATACATTTCTTCGCCAATTTTAGCATAGTGTTCACGCAATCTTACTTCTGCTTTTTCGATTGCGCCGTTAATTTTTTGTAATTCCATAGTTGCCTCTGCTTTCTCGCCTACGGTTTTTGCCAAGGCTTCAGTTTTTTCTCCGGCGGTTTTCGCCATATCTTTTATTTGTTCAAAAAATTCCATTTGTAATTCCTCCTTTGGGAACAACCAAGTTTTTTGGTCTAGCTTGATTATAGCAGTTGCGTTGTTTTTTGTTGTTAAGGAAGCGTTAAATAATGTTGACGTGTTTGCGACGAAAGGCTACTACACTTAATCGCTTTGCTTCTAATTTAACAATATGGTTGCATTTGTAAAAATTCTTGTATCAAAAGTAACAAAAACTTCACTAAAAGAGTGTTACAAAATCTACGAAATGTAGTATAATGTTCACATATAAAGTGTATTATCTTCTCTATGTAATCAGCGCTGAAAAATATTTTGAGTAGAATAATACCTTGCCAATTTTTGCAATTAAAAGTTTACGAGGTTAAAAATGTTTTTCGACACTTATGATACACCAGTATTTAGACCGCCCAGTGAAGCACGTAGCTTTATCCTGCGTGTTACCAGAGGTTGCGCTCACAATAAATGCACCTATTGCAATATGTACCGTGGGGTGCCTTTCCAAATTTTAAAAGATGAAGAAATTTCTCGCCAAATTGCTCTTGCTGCTCATTTTGGTAAGCATAGGGTGCGTAGAGTGTTCTTGGCAGATGGTGATGCTTTGGTTCTGCCTACTGCGAAGCTTCTGAAAATCCTGCAAGTTCTGCGCGAGACTTTCCCCAAGCTGCAAAGAGTTAGCTCTTACGCAGCACCTAAGGATATTTTGCGTAAAAGCGAAGACGAGCTGCGCCAGTTGAAGGAAGCAGGTTTGCAACTTTTATATTACGGAATGGAAACTGGCGACGATGTGACCTTGAAGGCTGTTAACAAAGGTGTTAACGGCGAAGAAGCTGTTGAAGCTGGCAGACGTGTTACTGCTAGCGGTATGAAGCTTTCCATTATGGTTATTCTTGGTTTGGCTGGCAAGGAAGGCAGCCATCGTCACGCCATTGAAACTGCAAAAGCGATTAATATTATTCAACCTACCATGTGGAGTGCGCTCTGCCTGATGCTTTATCGTGGCAGTGAACTCTTAGACCAGTTCGAGCGTGGGGAGTTTAACCCCATTTCTCCTGCAGAGTGTATGGAAGAATTATATACGATTATGGAAAATGTAAATTTACCGGAAGACAAGCATTGCTTGTTCCGCAGTAACCATATTTCCAACTACATTCCTTTGGCAGGAACCTTGCCCAAGGATAAGAAAAGACTGCTTGCTGAAATTAAGTACAGCGCTCAAGAATTAAGCAAGCTGAAAAATTGGGATGTTTATAACAATACCGAGTATTGAACATAAGCCGTAAGGCTGACATATATTATGGGAAGCATTTTGATTTGAGGAGGGTTTACGTTATGATTCGTGAAAGACGTAATAAAGAAAAACTTGCTTCATATTATAAGAAGTTTATGGAAGAGGGAATTATTGACCCCAACGTGCATCCGTGGGTAGCAGAATCCTGGCAGCGTTGCCGTGCTTTAGGCTTGCCCCATGACGCTTTGCCTAGAATCAACAAGTTGAGCAAAAGTGAAATTGCGGCTCACCAAAAAACACACGAATTTATCGTTAAATATGTTGATGGTTTGTATGAACAAAGCAAGCAGCATTTTAACATTCACAATTTAAGTATGCTTTTGATTGACGAAAACGGTTACGTTATCAAAAATTATGCGTTACCGTTCTTCCAACGTGTTATCGAAGACATTCAAGGCATGCGTGTTTTGGAAGAAGATGTTGGTACTTCCAGTATTAGTATCGCTCGCGAACATAACGTACCGTTTTTGATGTTTGGCCCTGAAATGTGGAGTAAAGACCAACATAGCGGTGATGCTTGCAGTGTTCCCATTAATATTGATGGCAAAATGCGCTATGTGATTTCTTTCTTTAGCCTTGATCAAACCGATTTGCCCTACGATTTGCTGCTTAGCTTGCTGCTGACTATGAAGTATTCCATTGAACAGCATCTTTCTATGCTTGAACGTTGGACAATTAACCAAATTATGATGGAACAATTGCCCGTTAGTGTTTACTGGGTAAATAAAGATTCTGAAATTAAATATTGCAACGAAAATGCTCGCAAACGCTTGGAAGGCAAAAAGAAACTGGAAGATGTGTTCCTGAACTATGAACATATCCCTGTTAAAAAAGCTTTGAAGGGTGGCGCAACTCATCGTCGCGAAATTACTTGGATTACCCAAGACCGCACCTACGAAGATATTACTACCGTTATGCCTATCAAAGTAGGTACTGAAGTTGAAAGCGCTTTGGTGCTTTCCATGTCCATTGAAGATTTGAAAACTACCATTGCTCACGCTACCGGTTACAGCTCCCGTTACAGCTTGTATTCCATGGTTGGCGAAACCAGTGAATTTTTGGCATTGCAGCATAAGGCAAGCCGCGTTGCCCGCACCGATAATAACATTTTGTTACAAGGCGAACCGGGTACTGGCAAGCAACGTCTGGCACATGGTATTCACCAAGCCAGCTCTCGTGCTGCTGCTCCGTTGATTGTGGTAAAATGCAGTAACGCACCTTTGAAAGAACTGGAAGCTGAATTCTTTGGACGTGTGGATGGCGATCAACCTATCGCTGGCAAACTGGAGCTTTCCATTGGCGGCACTCTGTTCTTGGACGAAGTTGAAAAGCTGCCTGTAGAAATTGGTGACAAACTGGCAGATGCTTTGCTGTACGGCAAAGTTAACAGAGAAACTGGCATCGTTAAGAAATTTAACGTGCGCGTAATTGCTGCCTGCGATTCCAATTTGAAACGTTTGGCTGATAAAGGCCTGTTCTCCCGCAAGCTGTACGAATTGGTGCTTGATACCACCATGCGTGTACCGCCCCTGCGTGAACGTGTTAAAGATATTGAAGTTATTGCAACCCATATCTTGGCAGAAATGTCTGCTCAACATAATTTACCTCCTAAACGTTTGGCTCCTGAAGCTGTTGGCTTGTTGCTCAATTGTAGCTGGCCCGGTAACATTAAGCAATTGCAAGGTGTTATTGAGCAAGCCTTCTTCCATACTCCGGGTAGCACCATCGAAGCAGAAAATATTAAACTGCCCGGTGACCGTACTTTGGAAAAATCTTGGAAGTACGATAAAGATGCTTTCATTGCGGCGTGGAAATCTGCTGGCGGTAACATTAGTAAGCTGGCGACTATGCTTGACGTTAGCCGTGTAACTTTATACCGTTACCTGAGAAAATATGGTTTAGGTCCCAAAGGTACGGAAGAATAAATTCTAAAATTTAAGAGGTTGTTTCCTGAAAGGGAAGCAACCTCTTTTTTGTGTTCATTTTGTGTTCTGAATGTAAAATCATTGTATAAAGTGTACAAAACGTAAATAAAGTGTTTGTGTGTGAAAACGTTTTAGTCTATAATGAAGTTAACTCACTTGGATAAATATTCTAGCTTCGGTTTAGCGTTAGGAGGCTTGGATTTATGGAAGCAAACAATAAAAATATGAAAATGTTTGTATTGGGTAGCATCTTCCTGATATTTTTTATTGCTTTGTCCATTGTCAGTCTTAACGTAGTTAAGTATAGATTGTTTAACAGCTCCCAGGTAATGGGTGAAAGTGTTGCTGCCCGTTTTATCGATAAAGAGATGGCGAAGATTCACACCCAAGAGATTGTGCTTCGGGGGGCAGCTAATACTTTGCAGGAAATTAAAAATGTTCAGCCTGACAATATGGAAGCTGAAATTGAACTGCAGCTGGGAAAATATACTAATGTTATCCGCGAAGTTTTGAGTATTGGTTCCGCTGATATGTGCGCTGTTATTGACGGTAAAGTATTTGGCGGAAGATTGTGGGCTGCAAATGATAAATTAGAAGACCTGCAATGGTATAAAGAGGTAATGCAAAAGCCTGTGGGCGAAATTGTTTATACTGATATTCATCGTTTTAGCCATGATGATAGACGCGTGCTGACGAAAGCAGTACGTATTGGCGGAAGCGACGTAGTTGTTCTGAACGTTTATCCCCACGACGTAAGCATGGCGATGGGCGATAATATTTTGCCAGAAAATAGCTACTATTATTTATGTGATGCTAATGGCAAGATTATTTACTTTGTTGGTAATCGTAAGGTTCCCTTTGAAAAACTGCAACCCTATGTTGACCATATCTTTGAAGAAATTAAAGCTGGTCTTTATGCAGATGGCACCAGTAATCAGTTGGTAGATTTAGAAGGCAACCAAAGAGGCGTGTATTATGTGCAGGCAAATAATGGTTGGGTTTCCATTGTTACCATTCCTTACGAATATATTTTGCAGGATTACCAAGGACTTTTATTCTGGTACGTTATTACGTTGGTAGTCTTTGTGCTTTTTGCAATCTTTATGTTCTGGCGGAGCAAGAGAATGGTGCAAAAGGTAGAAGCAATGAACGAAGTTGTACGTGTGCTCGGCAATGTGTATTACGCAGTTTACCGGGTGGACTACGAAAATGGTACCTACGTGCGTATGAAGGGCAGTAACCATTTGGGAGCGAATACTCCTGAAACTGGGAATTATAGTGATTTGCTGGCAAGGATGCTGAAATACGTGGCACGTGATACCCGCGACGAGTTTGGCAAAACATTTTCTTTGGGAAATATCCGTAAGCTGGTTTCAGAAAAAATTTGGGACTTTGGTGGCGACTTCCGTGGTTGGTACGGCAAAGAATATAGATGGGTAAATATTCGTCTGCTTTGTGATGAAAAGCTTAAAAGTGGCGAAGTTATTATGTGCTTTAGAGAAGTTGAAGCAGAAAAACGCATTCAGCTGGAGCACATGCAGCTTACCGAAGATGCTTTGGAATCCATTAAGAAGACTACGGAATCCAAGAGTATGTTCTTCTCCAGTATGTCCCACGATATGCGCACACCTTTGAATGGTATCATCGGTCTTTCGGAACTGGCGAGCAAGCATACTGATGAGCCTGAAAAAATGGCAGAGTACCTGCAAAAGATTAACAATTCTAGTAAACAGCTTTTGTCTTTGATTAACGATATTTTGGATATGTCCAAGATGGAATACGGCAAGCTGGAAACTAATGATGAACCTTTTGATTTGCGTACTTCTATTGAAGAATATATTGCGCCCTTAGAAATGCAGGCGCTGAAAAATGATAAGGACTTTATCTACGAATATGATGTAGAGCATAATCTGGTTTGTGCAGATTTTCCGCGCATTGGTCAGATTTTGAACAATATTATTTCCAATGCCATTAAGTACACTCCGGCGAAAGGCACCATTGCCTTTTCAGTAAAAGAGGTTTCGCACAGGGGTTCTGTTAGCAGATACGAATTTACCGTTGCTGATACAGGCTTTGGTATGACGGAAGAATTCCTGCAAAAAATCTTCGTTCCCTTTGAACGTGATATGCGCTTCGGTGCTCGCAAGGCAATGGGTACAGGTTTAGGCATGACTATCGTGAAGAACCTGGTTACCCAGATGAACGGTGAGATAACTATTGATAGTGCAGTCAACAAAGGAACGCGCGTTGTGATAACATTACCGCTGAACTTACAAGGAGAATGTAAGAAGTGCGGAGAATTATGTAAATTAGGTGTTAATAAACCGAAAGCAGTAGATGCACAGATGGTTGATTTCACCGGACGTAAAATTTTGGTAGCTGAAGACAATGAAATTAATATGGAAATAGTAACAGAGCTTTTGAGCATGAAAGGTGTTGAAGTTATCCAAGCGTGGAACGGAAAGGAAGCCGTTGAAGCCTTTGAAAAATCTGCTGTGGGCGAAATCAGTATGATTTTGATGGATATGCAAATGCCGGAAATGGATGGCTGTGAAGCAACGCAAGCAATTAGAAGCCTTAAACGAGGGGATGCGGATAAGGTGCCTATTATTGCAGTTACTGCTAATGCTTTTGCAGAAGATATTTCTGCAACGACGGTGGCAGGTATGAACGCGCATATTTCCAAGCCCATTAATTTCAAGGTTTTAGAAAAAACTATGGCTGAATTTATAGTTTAGGAAAGGTAAAAAGTTTATGATGAACATCTGGGATTTGGAAAAAGTAACGGAAGCCGATGTGGCGACTACTTTAGAAGAACGTTTCATGGGAAGTGAAGAACTGTACGTGCGTTTTTTGAAAAAGCTTTTGGCAGATGGCAATTACGGTCAGCTGAAAGAAGCTGTACAGTTAGGTGATACTAAAAATATTGAAATGAAAGCCCACACCTTGAAGGGTGTATGTGCAACCTTGGGTTTAACTGAATTGAGCAGTAAGTTTAGCCGTATTGTGGAAATAGTGCGTCACGGCGAAGCTGACGAAGTGAAGCTGCGCGCTCACGTGGAAGATGCAGGCACTAAACTGCGCCAAGTACTGATGGTTATTCAAGAGTTGTAAGGGGAAGTTACTGGAGGCTTTTATATGCAAAAATTTATTAATGCTCCTGAGTCTTTGACAACGGAAATGCTTCAGGGTTTGGCACTTGCCCATTCTGAAATTGTTTCCTTAGAATTAGGAGGCAAGTTGGTTGTAAATAAAAAGTTGGCTGAGGCTGATAGGGTTACAGTTGTTACCCTTGGTGCCAGTGGACACGAGCCTGCAATTTGCGGCTTTGTGGGTGAGGGCATGGTAGACGTTGCCGTAGTTGGTGACGTATTCGCTGCACCTGGACCGCAGGCTTGTATTGAAGCAGTGAAGCTTGCTGACAAAGGACACGGTGTTTTACTGGTAGTGCTTAACCACGCAGGCGATACTTTGGCGGCGAACTTGGCGATGAAGCAAGCAGAAAAACTTGGTCTGAATGTAGCGAAGATTGTCGTGCAGGAAGATATTGCCAACGCTAGCAGAGAAGAAGTGCAAAACCGCAGAGGTATGGTTGGTTGCGTGCCCTTGTACAAAATTGCAGGAGCTGCGGCGCAGGCAGGGAAGTCCTTGGAAGAAGTTGCTGAGCTTGCCCAAAGCTTTGCAGATAATATGGCGACTCTCGCCGTTGCGGCAAGTGGTGCTACCAATCCTGTAACTGGCATGGAAATTGCCCAAGTTGCGGCTGGCTGTATGGAAGTAGGCGTAGGCTTGCACGGTGAAAAGGGCAAGGCGAAGCCTTTACAAACAGCAGAGGAAACTGCCAAATTGATGCTTGATGCTTTGCTGGAAGATTTGAACGTGCTGGAAGAAGAAAAGCTTTTGGTAATTGTTAGTGGCAGCGGTGCAACTTCTTTGATGGAACAGTTAATTGTCTTCCGTAACTGCTATGCATATTTAAATGAAAAGAATATTGAAGTTGTAGCGAGCCACGTGGGTGAGCTGATGACTGTTCAGGAGATGGCAGGCTTTGAAATTTGCCTTGCTAGAATGAATGAAGAACTGTTAGTTTACTGGAACGCTCCCTGCTACACACCTTATTTTAAAAAATAAAAAGACTTTTTCTAAAATTCACTGTGCAAAATTAACAAAAGTGTTAATTTCTGTACAGTGAATTTTTGCTTACTAAAGTTGTGGACAAAAAATTAAATTTTTGTTTACAATCGATGGAAAAAGTACTAGAATGTAACTATCCGCAAAACATTTAGAGGACAAATGCATAAAATGTAGTATGGAAGGGTGGATTCTATTATGATTACTTTGAAAAGCAGAAAATTAAAAATGTTGACAGCAGGCATCATGCTTACTCTGGCTATGGGCTTGATGGCAGGCTGCGGCGGCGAAAAGAAAGAAGCTAAAAAAGAAGCAAAAGTTAACGTTGGTATCGTTCAACTGGTAGAACACGCTGCTCTTGATGCTGCTAACAAAGGCTTTGTTGACGGCTTGGCTTCCAAAGGCTTTAAAGAAGGTCAAAATATTACCTTTGATAGACAAAATGCACAAGCAGACCAATCCAATCTGCAAAACATCGCTCATCGCTTTGTAAATAATAAAGTTAATTTGATTTGCGCAATCGCTACTCCGGCTGCACAAACCGTTGCTAACGTAACTCCTGATATTCCTATCGTTGGCACCGCTATTACTGACTATAAAGCTGCTAAACTTGTAAAAGACAATGCTAAACCGGGCACCAACGTAACTGGTACTACCGATATGAACCCTGTTGCAGCTCAATTGGATTTGACTCTCCAATTAGTTCCGGGCGCAAAAGCTATCGGTACCATCTACTGCTCCAGTGAAGTTAACTCCCAATTGCAAGTTGACATCCTGAAAGCTGCTGCTAAAGAAAGAGGCGTAGAAATTAAAGAAGCTACTGTTTCTACCGTAAACGATATTCAACAAGCAGCTCGTAGCTTGGTTGGCAAAGTTCAAGCTATCTATGTTCCTACCGATAATGTTCTTGCTTCCGCAATGCCCACTTTGGCAATCGTTACTGAAGAAGCTAAACTTCCCGTTGTCTGTGGTGAAGGCGGCATGGTTAAAGCCGGCGGCGTAGCAACTCTTGGCGTTGACTACTACAAACTGGGTGTACAAACTGGCGAAATGGCAGCTGATATTTTGAACGGCAAATCCAAACCGGCTGATATGGCTATCCAATTCCAAAAAGACTTCAACATTATCGTTAACGAAGCAAACGCTAAAAAAATTGGCTTGACTATTCCTGAAGAAATCCTCAAAAAAGCTGTAAAATAATAAATTAGTCTAGTTTTAAAAGGTGCGAGGTTTCAAACTTCGTACCTTTTGTTTTTTATAGCACTTACAAAAATTATTTGTTGTTTACATTTTCGGGAAAAAATAATACAATGGATACATCTATAAATTACGGAGAGTCTATCTTGCGTAAAGAATGGAAGGATGTTGTTTATGTTTGCTCTGAAAGGCAAAAAGTTTAGAATGTTGGTTGCAGGAGTAATGCTTTCCTTGGCAATGGGAGCTTTAGCTGGCTGTGGCGGAGAAAAGAAAGAAAACGCTAAAAAAGATAAGTATAATGTTGGTATCGTACAAATTGTAGAACATGCTGCTCTTGACGTAGCAAGCAAAGGTTTTGTAGATGGTATGGCTGCAAAAGGTTTTAAGGAAGGTCAAAACGTAGTTTACGATAGACAAAATGCCCAAGCTGACCAATCCAACCTTCATACTATCGCTCAACATTTTATTAATAAAAAGGTAGATTTGATTTGTGCCATTGCTACTCCTGCGGCGCAAGTAGTAGCTAATGTTACTCAAGACATTCCTATTGTGGCAACTGCTGTAACTGATTACGAAGCTGCCAAATTAATCAAGAGCAATGCTAAACCGGGTACTAACGTAACCGGTACCAGTGATATGAACCTGGTAGAAGCTCAGCTTGATTTAATTGTAAAGCTGGTACCCAATGTTAAAACTGTTGGTGTAATTTATAATTCCAGTGAAATTAATTCTCAGGTTCAAGTTAATTTGCTGAAAGGCTTTGCGAAAGCTAGAAAGCTGGAAATTAAAGAAGCTACCGTTAACAATGTTAATGATATTCAACAAGCAGCGCGCAGCTTGCTTGGCAAGGTAGAAGCCATTTATGTTCCTACTGATAACGTACTGGCATCTGCAATGCCTGCCTTGGCAATGGTTACTGAAGAAGCGAAGCTTCCTGTTGTTGCAGGTGAAGGCGGTATGACCTTGGCTGGTGGCGTAGCTACTTTGGGCTTGGACTATTATAAATTAGGTAAACAATCTGGTGAAATGGCAGCAGATATTCTTAGTGGTAAAGCTAAACCTCAAGATATGCCTATTCAAACTCAAAATGAGTTCACCATTATTATAAATGAAGAAAATGCTAAAAAAATTGGTTTGACCATTCCGAAAGAAATTCTTAATCAGGTTGCCAAATGAGGAAGGATGAATTAGATGATTGATTTGTTAATACCCACTACGGCGCAAGGCTTGCTTTGGGCTGTAATGGCTTTAGGTGTTTATATTACATATAGGGTTTTGGATATTGCGGATTTGACCGTTGAAGGTAGCTTCCCCTTGGGTGCAGCTGTAGCGGCTTCTATGCTTTCAGCTGGTTTTGGTCCCATTCCTTCCTTTGCGGTAGCGGCTATTGCAGGCATGTTGGCTGGCGTTGTAACTGCTATCCTGCATACTAAAATGAAAATTCCTGCACTGTTGGCAGGTATCTTGACCATGATTGCTCTTTATTCCGTAAACCTGCGCATTATGGGTAAAGCAAATTTATCCTTGCTCGGTACTGATACTACTTTTTCCATTATGAGAAATATGTTGGGTTTGAACAGTGCTTACACCACTTTGGCAGTTGGCTTGTTGGCTACAATTTTGGTAAGCGGCTTCATGTACTGGTTCTTTGGTACTGAAATTGGCGCTGCCATTCGTGCTACCGGCTTCAACCAACAAATGATTCGTGCTCAAGGTGTTGATACTGATATTACCATTATGCTTGGCTTGCTTTTGAGCAACGCCTTGGTAGCAATTTCCGGTGCGCTTGTTGCACAAAGCAATGGCTTTGCTGACGTAGGTATGGGTACTGGTACCATCGTTATTGGTTTGGCTTCCGTAATTATCGGCGAAGTTCTCTTTGGCACTCGCAGCTTCTTGAACTGCATAATTTCTGTAATCTTAGGTTCTGTTGTTTATCGTATCGTAATTGCTGCTGTACTCCAAATGGGTATGCCGCCTAACGATTTGAAACTCTTTACTTCTATTCTGGTTGCTTTTGCTTTGGCAATGCCTCTTATCAAAAGCAAATTTGGCGCTAAAAAGGTGGTGGACTAAATGTTACGTATTGAAAATATTTCTAAAACCTTCTTTCCTGGCACCATTAACGAAAAACGTGCGTTGCAACATTTAAGTCTGCACTTGAAACCGGGCGACTTCGTTACTGTAATTGGTGGTAACGGCGCGGGTAAATCTACTATGCTTAATGCAGTAGCAGGCGTGTTCCCCATTGATGGCGGTAAAATTATCATTGATGGCGAAGACATTACTAATCAAGCAGAACATAAACGCGCAAAACATATCGGGCGCGTGTTCCAAGATCCGATGCTTGGTACTGCTGGTGGTATGATGATTGAAGAAAATTTGGCGATTGCTTCCCGTCGTGGCAAAACTCCGGGCTTGGGCTGGAGCTTTAGCAACGAGCAGCACGACCATTTTGTAGAACTTCTGAAAGAATTGGATTTAGGTCTGGAAAATCGTATGACTGCAAAAGTTGGCTTGCTTTCCGGTGGTCAACGCCAAGCGTTGACTTTGCTGATGGCAACCTTGAAAAGACCGAAGCTGCTCCTTTTGGACGAACATACTGCGGCTCTTGACCCCAAGACTGCAGAAAAGGTTTTGACCTTGACTGACAAGATTGTTTCCCGCGACAACCTTACTACTTTGATGATTACCCACAATATGCGTGATGCTCTCCGTTTTGGCAACAGACTTATCATGCTGCACAATGGTCGCGTAATCATTGACGTTGAAGGCGAAGAAAAGAAACATTTGCAAATTCCGGACCTCTTGACTATGTTTGAAAAGGCGTCTGGTGATGCGATGACTAGTGACCGTATGTTATTAGGCTAAACGCGTGATAAGCACCGTCTAACGTTGTTGTTAAATTTGTTATAAGCACAAAAATAAAAGTGATTGAAAGAACATCTTTCTGTAAAAAAGTGGAACTGATATGTATATGGCAATATCAGTTCCGCTTTTTCTTTAACAAGTGAATGTACGTAAAAGAAAATTTTTTAAACAGATGAGGTATAGTTCTGTATAAATAAATTTTGTTTCAATCACAAATTTTGTGGGATTTGGTGTTTCTAACATATTTCTTTCTGCTAATATCAAATAATTTCAAGAAAAAGTACTCGTCATCAGGATAACCATATCCCTGCCTTCGAAGAGTCTTAATTTTGTTGT
>JAFTID010000025.1 GCA_017457085.1 Phascolarctobacterium sp. | reverse complement strand
TGGTCGAAACGTATTAGGCTACAACCACTACGCTGACGACGTTGTAACTGAATTCGTTAAACGCTCTGTTGATAACGGCGTTTCCATCATGCGTATCTTCGACGCACTGAACGACACCCGCAACCTGGAATGCGCAATGAAAGCTGCTAAAGCTGCAGGCGCTCACGTTCAAGGCTGCATCGTTTACACCATCAGCCCCTACCACAAAGATAGCGACTTCGTTAAACTTGGTAAAGAATTGGTACAAATGGGCGCTGACTCCATCTGCATCAAGGACATGGCTGGCTTGCTCCGTCCTTTCGCAGCAGAAAGCCTCGTTCGCAGCTTGAAAGCTGAACTGAATGTTCCCATCGACCTGCACACCCACTTCACCAGTGGCATGGGCGATATGACTTATTTGAAAGCAGTAGAAGCTGGTGTTGACATTATCGACACCGCACTGTCTCCCTTCTCTGTGGCAACCAGCCAACCCTGCACCGAATCCATCGTTGCAACCTTGCAAGGTCACGAACGTGATACCGGTCTGGACTTGACTGCTCTTCACGATTTGGCAGACCACTTCAAACAAGTTAAAACCTCTTTGACCAACGACTTTAGCCTTAATACCAACATCCCCATTGACCCGAAGGTACTCACCTTCCAAATTCCCGGTGGCATGCTCTCCAACCTGCTCAACCAAATGAAAGAAATGGGCGTTGCTGATAAATATGAACAACTGCTGGAAGAAATGCCTCGTGTACGTGCTGACCTTGGCTATCCTCCGCTGGTAACTCCTACCAGCCAAATCGTTGGCTCCATGGCAGTTATGAACGTAACCTTTGGTCGTTACAAAATGATTCCCCGCGAAGTTAAAGACTTGATTTTGGGCAAATATGGTCGCACTCCTGCACCCGTAAATGAAGAAGTTAGAAAGATGGCAATTGGCGATACTCCGCAAATCAGCTATCGTCCGGCTGACGACATTCCGCCCCAATTGGAAAAACTTACCCAACAATTGGCAGAAGCTGGCTACCCCAACGCTTCCGTAGAAGATGTACTTAGCTACGCTTCCTTCCCCGAAGTTGCACTCAACTTCTTCAAAAACAACAGATAAAGCAAAGGCTCCCTCACACGAGGGAGCCTTTAGTTGTTTTATCATCACTTTATTTTTTTGCCAACAGTTCTTGAAGCATTGCTTTCATTTCTGCCATTTCAGCTTTCATAGCCTCATTATCAGCCTTGATTGCTTCGTTTTCTGCTTTAACAGCGTTTACTTCTTGGATAAGTTCACGCTTACTCATCTTAGCAAAGCCATTTGCTTTATCCAAACCAATAGAGATACCAAGGTTAACCATATTTTCGCCGTTGCCCATGGTGCCACCAAGGCTTAACATAAATTTTTCGTTAGGACGATAGAACGCACCAAGCGCTGCTGCGTTTTCGCCTGCGTAGTTACCCATGCCAGCACTAAAAGTAAGCTTGTCATCGGGGTCATAATCCAACGGATGCAGTGCTGCCAAAGCTGCTGCGCCTGCGCCTACCTTGTTAATCTTAGCGTTGGTTTTATCAAGACGTTGGTTGATGCCTGCAACAGAAGCATTGCTACCACCAAGCTTTTCATCTATTTCAGCTTTAGTGTAAAGATTTTCTGCTTCAACTTCTTTTGCAGTTATCTTTTCAGCAGATACATTACCGTCTTTGTCAACTTTAAACTTATCACCAGCGACTTTCACACTACCGTCAGCACCAACTTCAAAATTACCATTAGCACCTTTGATTTTACCATCATCTGTCATAGATGCGATAGCATAATCAGTATTATGATTACTGCTATCGTTAGGTGCCCAAACATAGAAACCTGAACCGCTCATACGTGCAGAATGTTCACCTACAGTAATACCATCAGTATCAAACACAACTTTATCATCATCATTTTCATTGATGGTTACGGTTGAACCAGAACTAGTTTCTGTTACAACAAAGTCGCCGATTGATGTTGTAGTCTTATTATTATCCGTTACTTTTTGTACATATGTATTGGCAGCATCAGTTTTGGTTAAAAATATACCATCAGCATCTGTCCTAGTATAAACATTCGCAATTGCATCAGCATTTTCTTTTACTTTTTCATCTAATGCCTTTGCAGCATCTGTTAAGTTTTTATCTTGAATATAATGGGTATATTCAAAACCATCTTTAACACTACCTATATTTTCTCGATTTAAATATACTTGATTATCTAAGGTTTTAATTGCACTAACCAAAGTAGTAGCATTATTAACTATCTTATCATTCGTGAACAAACTATTAACATTGCTGTCTTGAGCAAGATTTGAAAAATCATCTCCACCTATCTTTTTCTTAATATCTGTAATAGTGGTATACAACTGCCCACCAGTTACAGCCTCATGAGAACCTGCACCAATAATACCATCATCTACATTAACAATTTTTCTATAGTCAGCACCCACACCACCTGTAGTGCCACCATTACCTACACTCACTACCTTCGGATCACTTGCAATGGAACCATAACCTAAAGCAACGCTATTCTTTGCAGTATCATTAACAGTAGCATTATTACCTAAAGCAACAGAATTTACACTTTGTACATGAGAATTTATCCCAATAACAATACTATTCGTAGCATTCGACGTTATATTACCAGGATTTATACCCGAACCAGTATTTCCAGAATAGCCCACACCAAAAGAAGTTCCAATGGTATTTGATCCATCACTAAAAGTATACACACTATATGTACCATTGCCAATATCCACATTCGCTGCCCACACAACGCTACTGCTCATCAGCACGGCACCCGTCAATAATCCTAATACTATCCGTTTCGCCAAATTCTTCTTCATAGCTTACGCCTCCTTGAAAGCTTTTTATATCATAGCCTGCACTACCCACAGGCTAAAAAGACAAGTACATCTTTAACATTTCTTCAAGGTCTGTTTATATGCATATTGTACTAAAAAAAAAGGCGATTGGTCAAGTCAAAAGGACAACTATTTTTAGTTTGTCTATCCATCACGCTCTTTTTGTATACTTTGTATTCCTTTTCCCGAGCCAGCACAAACAATTCAAAACGGTTCACCCCTAACGCCTTGCACAGCCTCAAGATAATTTCCAGCCCTACGCTTTTTAAGAAATTATGTCCCCTTTTTCATTTTTAGACCCACTATAAGGGTGAAAGGTGAAATCAAAGCATCGCGCACTTCAACAAATTAAAAATCCCCGTTCAAAAACTGAACGGGGATTTGTTGCTTATGGCAAATTTTATTTTACAGCTGCAGCACAACGAGCGCAGAGAGTGGGATGTTCTGCATCTTTGCCAACTTCGTCACTGTAAATCCAGCAACGTTCGCATTTTTCGCCTTCAGCAGCAGCAACAGCAACTTTCAAATCTTCACGACCAGTTGCAGAGCCTTCTTCAACGCCTTCAACGATGGTTGCTTTAGAAACAATCAACAGAGTAGCCAATTCAGATTCTACAGATTTCAAGATTGCCAGTGCATCGCCAGTTGCGTAGAGTGTAACATTTGCATCCAAGGAGTGACCGATGGTTTTTTCACGACGAGCAACTTCCAAAACTTTGGTGATTTCGCTACGGATACCAATGAAGTTATCCCATTTAGCTTCCAACACTTCGTCAAGATATTCTTCTTTAACTTTCGGCCAGGGAACCATTTGTACGGAGAGCGGAGCGTTAGCAGGTTTCTTCATGAATTGCCATACTTCTTCCATGGTGAAGCTCAATACCGGAGTGAGCATTACCATCAAGTCCATAAGAATTTCGTACATAGCAGTTTGTGCGCTACGACGTTCTTTGCTATCTGCTTTGTAAGCATAGAGACGGTCTTTGAGAATATCCAGATAGTAGCTGGACATTTCTACGGTGCAGAAGTTATGGATTGCATGATAGAGAACGTGGAATTCGTAGTTGTCGTATGCTTCGGTAACTTCTTTTTTCAGGAGTTGCAAGTGCATAAGAGCCCAACGATCCAGTTCCAGCATTTCATTGAACGGCACAGCATCTTTTTCGTAATCGAAATCAGCGGTGTTGCTCAAGATGTAACGCATGGTGTTGCGTATTTTACGATAAACTTCGGAAAGTTGTTTTACGATTTTCGGAGAGATACGGATATCTGCTCTGTAGTCAGTGGAAGCAGTCCACAGACGAACGATATCAGCACCATATTGGCTAATGATTTCTTGGGGAACCATTACGTTACCAACAGATTTGGACATTTTGCGACCTTCGCCGTCTACTACATAACCGTGAGTCAATACGGATTTGTAGGGAGCTTTGCCGGTAACAGCAACAGCAGTCAACAAGGAAGATTGGAACCAGCCACGATGTTGGTCACTGCCTTCCAAGTACATATCGGAAATTTGACCCAATTCAGGACGTTGCATAACAACGGATTGATGAGTGGAACCACTATCGAACCAAACGTCCATAATGTCGGTTTCTTTGTGGAAATGGTTATGTCCACATTTGGGGCAAACAGTGCCAGCAGGCAACAGTTCTTCAGCAGGACGTGCCCACCAAGCATCGCAGCCTTCTTTAGCGAAAATGCTTGCTACGGATTCAATGGTTTCGTCGTTAATCAGGTGTTCGCCACATTCGTCGCAGTAGAATACGGGAATGGGAACGCCCCAAGTACGTTGACGGCTGATGCACCAGTCATGGCGTTCAGCAACCATGTTGTGGATACGGGATTGACCCCAAGCAGGAATCCATTGTACTTCTTCATCAATAGCCTTCAGTGCATCGTCACGGAAACCGTCAACGGAAGCAAACCATTGGGGAGTTGCACGATAGATGATGGGGTTTTTGCAGCGCCAGCAGTGTGCATATTGGTGCTTGATATTTTCTTTGCCAAGGAGCATGTTCAGCTCAGCCAAATATTTCAAAATGGGGATATTAGCATCAAATACAAACATACCTGCAAAGCGTTCGCCAGCTTCAGCAGTCAGCTTGCCTTGTTCGTCAACAGGGCACAGGATAGGCAGTTTATATTTCAAGCCAGTTTCAAAGTCAACGTCACCATGACCAGGAGCAGTATGTACGCAACCGGTACCTGCTTCGGTGGTAACATAATCAGCCATTACAACCAAGGATTCACGGTCCAGTTCCGGCATAGGATGTTTGCATTTTGCAAATTCCATTTCTTTACCCATAACGGTACCGAGGATATTGCTCAAGTCTTTTTTGCAAACAGCGCCAACTTGTGCCAGCATATCTTTTGCCATGAATACTACTTCGCCTTCAACTTCAACCCAAGCATATTCAAGGTTGGGGTTCAATGCTACTGCAACGTTTGCAGGCATAGTCCAAGGAGTGGTAGTCCAGATAACCATAGAAGCTTGTTTGCCTTTAGCAGCTTCCGGCATTTTGCCAAGGTCATCAATGATGGGCATTTTTACATAGATGGTCGGAGTTTTTTGTTCGCCGTATTCAATTTCAGCTTCAGCAAGAGCAGTTTCGCAATGGGGGCACCAGTAAACGGATTTTTTACCTTTATAGATGTAGCCTTTTTTAGCCATTTCGCCAAATACACGGATTTGTTCTGCTTCAATGTGGGGGAACAAAGTTACATAGGGATGTTCCCAATCACCAAGAACGCCCAAACGTTTGAAGTCTTCGCGTTGCAAATCGATGAAGCGCAGTGCGTAATCATGGCATTGACGACGC
Source organism: Phascolarctobacterium sp. (assembly GCA_017457085.1). Classification (GTDB taxonomy): domain Bacteria; phylum Bacillota; class Negativicutes; order Acidaminococcales; family Acidaminococcaceae; genus JAHHUH01. Next base: position 64,774 of record JAFTID010000025.1, on the reverse strand, counting down.
AGGGTAAGGTCATCAATTTCTTTACGGTTCAAGCCCAATTCTTTGATTGCAGCGTGTTCAATAGGCATACCGTGAGTATCCCAGCCAGGAACGTACGGGGTGTCGAAGCCTTGAGCATATTTATATTTAATGATAATGTCTTTCAAGATTTTGTTCAAAGCGTGACCCATGTGAATCTTGCCGTTTGCATACGGAGGGCCATCATGAAGGATGAATTTTTCGTTGCCTTCATGCATTGCTTGTTTTTTCCAATAAATATCATTATTTTCCCAGAATTTTTGGAATTCAGGTTCACGTTGCGGCAAGTTAGCGCGCATGGGGAATTCGGTTTCCGGCAGGTTCAAAGTTTTGCTGTAGTCCATTGCCATTGTTTATATTACCTCCAAATTAATATACATTCCTAAAGCGACAATACATAAAGCATCATCTTCTGCGTCAGGGCTCCTAGGAGTATTATTTATACGCCTTCGTCGCCCTTCCTTGAATCTAATACTTTCTCTATTGTCGAAAATAAAAAAACTCCGTCCCTGATTAGGGACGAAGCTAAATTAACAAATCTAAGTACTCCGTGGTACCACCCTAATGACAACAATACAAGATGTTGCCACTCGAAACGCTGTATCGGGCGTTACCCGTACTCACCTACTTCATTCGACAAGTCCGCTCCAAAGTGATCTTCACCAGTTTAGACGTTGTTTGGGCTTGCACCATCCCCAAATCGCTTTGCTTGTCACCACAGGCTACTGTCTTCATCATAGCGTTAGCCAATATTAAAACACAATAATTATAACCCAGTCAATATTTTAAGTCAACACAAATCGCTCTGCATCAGCGTTTTTCATATTTAAAATCAAATATTCCGTAGCCTTTGCCTTCATTCAAATGAGAGGTGTCGTTCAAACGGAAAATTGCGTGTTCGTGCCATTTATTTCTACCCAAAACAGATACGCTGGCAGGCAACACGTCAACAGACATATTCAAGTCAACTACCTGCTTCATATCCATTCCCAACCAATGGAAAATAATGTTTTGCACCGTACCCTTATGGGCAACAATGATAAGGTTTTCCTTATCCAAATCAGCCTTTTCAATTAAGCCGTGGACGTTGCGTTCATAAAACTCAATGCGAGTTTCACCACCAGGATAATTGCGATGGTTAAGCTCCTGCTCAGTTGCAGGACGACAATAGATTTTTTTAGCTGCTTCTTCCGTCAAGCCTGCCGCTTCCCCATTATTCTTTTCACGCAGGAAAGCATACTTTTCAATTTTATCTTCCAAACCTAAAGCTTTACCGATAATTTCTGCTGATTCCACTGCACGCTTCAAATCGCTAGTCAAAATACGTAATTTAGTATTCCTGCCAGAAAAATCCGCCGCCAATTTTTTCGCAGCCATTTCAATTTGCCAACGTCCCTTTTCAGTTAAATCAGAATCAGTCCAACCACCAGTAAGCTTTAAAGTATGATGGGTTGCTTCGCCATGACGAACTAAAATAATCATTCTGTCCCTCCGTTATTCGCCGGTATGGTCCTCAAAATTTTCCAGCAATTCCATTTGAGTTTTCAAAAGGTGCAGCATATTCTTACGATGTACCATTGATTTCTTAACTTGGTTGTTATAAGCATTTTCTGCCAAGGATGCTCTAGCTTCAGCATCAAAAATAATTTTACGGCAACGTTCTTCTGCATCGCCAACAATTTTACGGTAATTAACGTTAGCTTCCATCATCATCTTATTAGCTTCAGTGCGAGCAGTTTCCAAAGTTTTAGCAGCTTCTGCTTCCGCAGTATTGGTGCGACGTTTGCAGGTATCTTCCGTAGTAACTTTAAGTTTTGCAACTTCAACCTCTGCAGTGTTACGCATTTTTTCCACAAAGGATTTAGTTTCTTCTTTCAGCTTGCTACATTCTGCTTCGGTAGCGTTGAGCATATTTTCAGTTTTGGTCTTAGCTTGGCTGTACATATCTTCAACCTTAGCCATAGTATCTGCCAAAAGCTGGTCGCATTTCACTTGGGTTTCGTGTTCCAAGAGAGCAGCCTTCTTTTCGCTGTTAGTCTTAACTTCGTCAGCAGTTTCCTGTGCTACAGCCAAAGTGCTTTGCATGGTAGCTTCCATTTGTTGGTAGTATTCCAGCTTGGAGCTTACGCGTTCAATGGTTTCTTTCAGCTCCATATTGTCAATATACAAATACTCGTACTCCTTGCGAAGCTCCGCCAAATATTTATCTACTTCTTCTACTTCATAGCCACGGAAGCCTTTGGTAAAAGTTTTATTCTTAATATCTTGAGGTGTTAACATTACAATCCCCCATCCTTAAATAAATCGTTTCAAGGTTACGCTAATACGTCCCTTTTTAGTGGTGCCACGAATTTCAGCAACCTCTACCCTACCACGCCCACGGAAGGAAATTACATCCCCTTCGTTTACTGCTTGGGCAGCCTTCTTCGCTTCCTTCCAGTTCAGCTTTACGTTCAGGCTCTTAATCTCGTCAGACATTCTGCTACGGGAAACGCCATAACCAGCGGCAGCCACTGCATCTAAACGCAGGTCTGCAACAGTTGCGTTAATTACCTTTACCTTTTCTTCTTTTTGCAGCAAATCCTCTGCAGTAATTTCCGTCAAGGTAACAGGTGCAGAACCGACTTGCGTTAAATTGCTGTTCAGGTAGTTGGTCAAGGTCTTTTCCACTACAAACTGCGCGCCTTCGGGAACAAAAACAATATCACCCAAAGCTTCACGTTTGCAGCCAGTGCCCATAAACGCGCCTAAAATATCACGATGGGACAAATCGTAGTAGCGTTTATCCCAGCCTGCTAAGAAATAGGTAATACCATAATCAGGAGTACCATAAAAATCTTCCGCAATGAAGGCAACCTTTACACGCTCTGCATTTTTAAAGCCACCATAGCTTTCCAGTTTAATGTTTTCAAAATTGGCAACGATGATTTCTGCCACATTGTAGGCGTGAGGGTCAAGGAACTCACTCACACGATACTTACGGCTTTTGTTGGCACCTTCTGCTAAATCAAGAAGCTTCGCCGCCAACTGTTCATCACCGCCAGCTCTAAAATATCTTAAAATCTTTTCTCTATCTGCCATAAATTATTTTCCTTGTAATTCGTCGCTACGTTTCAGCACAGCTTGCACTGCATCATAGAAGGCACCGCGCACACCGTGATTTTCCAACGCATGGATACCCGCAATGGTAGTACCACCGGGGCTAGTTACCTGGTCACGCAAAACTGCAGGGTGCAAGCCAGTTTCAATGCACATCTTGCCACTGCCAGCTAAAGTTTGCGCCGCCAATTTAATTGCCAATGCACGGGGCAAGCCAGCACGCACACCAGCATCTGCCAAAGCATCAATAATTACGAAGGCATAGCCTGGTCCGCAGCCACTAACAGCAGTAATTGCTTCCAAAGCACTTTCAGCCACAACCTCGACTTCACCACAACAGCCGAAGATAGCTTTAGCAATTTCCAGCATCTCGTCAGTAACCTTTTCATCACGACAAATGGCAGTCATGCCTGCGCCAACTGCCAGCGGAGTGTTGGGCATAGTGCGGATTACGGGGAAGTTAGGTGCGTAGTTATGAAGCATTTCGATGGTAACGCTACCCATAATGGAAAGCACCCACGCACTTTCCTTAAACTCTGCAATCAGCTCTTTAGTCAAAGCTACAGGAGCAACTTGGGGTTTTACGGCAAAGATTACCAAATCAGCATCACGAACTGCTTCTTTATTATCAGTAGTAGCATTTACGCCATAAGTTTCATTCAAATAGGTACAACGTTCAGGAGTGTGTTCCCCTACAGCAATGGTGCTGCCTGAAACTAAACCACTACCAGTAATACCCTTGATGATGGCTTCTGCCATGGCACCGCCACCGATGAATGCAATTTTATTTACATTTATTTTTTCCACGGTTGTTCACCCTTTTCATTATAGATGCTAATGCCTGCATCAATATCTACGTTTCTAGGCGCGCATACTAAAATGCTGCGACCAATCTTCTTCATACTGCCACCCAATGCGTAAATAGTACCGCTGATAAAATCAGTCATACGCTTGGTAACAATGTTATCAGTATTTTCAAAATTAACTACCACAGGTTGATTACCACGCAGATAATCTGCAATCTTTTGGGAATCATCAAAAATGGTAGGTTCAATTACCACTACGCGCACTTGCTTGTCAGCAATGGGCATGGAAATAGTCTTGCCACCAGCAGGAGGCTCCACAGGTTTTTCTACAGTTTTACGAGCAAAAAAACCGCTTTTTTTCGGAGTGGTTTCATCTTTCGCTTCTGCAACTTGAACAGGCGCTTCCGGCAAAGCTTCAACTTCTTCCTCAGCCTGTTTTCTACGGAACAAGCCTGTTTTATTTTCAAAAAGAGTTTTTTTCGGAGTAGGTTCAAATTTCGCCTCAGGCTTCTCAGCCTTGGCAGGCTTCTTCTCTACAACCTCTTCCTCTAAGATTTCGTCTTCGCTATCGTCATACAAGCCTAAGGCATCTACAATACGTTCAATTATCTTCATATTCTTACCACCAATTCTTAAAATTTTAAACTATAGTCACGTTGTCCGAACAAGGCTGTGCCAACACGTACCATGTTAGCGCCTTCTTCAATGGCAACGGTGTAATCATTACTCATACCCATGGATAAGCAATCCACTTCGGGGCGAGCTTCCTTCAACTTGCAGAAGCAAGCGTAGCCTTTAGCAAAAACAGGACGAGTTTCTTCAACATCCGTACAAGCTTGGGCGATAACCATCAAGCCACGGACGCAAATATTTTTGTAAGCATCAAGCTTGGGTAAAATTGCTTGGTACTCTTCCTTGGAAAAGCCTGTTTTTTGTTCTTCCTCAGCAATGTTCAGCTGTAAAAGAACTTCCTGCACCTTACCGATGCGAGCAGCTTCTTCGTCTAAAAGTGCGAGCAAACGCTCACTATCTACAGATTCTATCAAATCAAAAAGAGCAACGGCCTGACGAGCTTTGTTAGTTTGCAAATGACCAATCAAATGCCACTTGCCACCAGCAGGCAGAACTTCCTTTTTATGCTTCGCCTCCTGCACACGGTTTTCACCGATGCATTCCACCCCCAAAGCCAAAGCTTCTGTAATAACTTCCGGTGTATGATTTTTGGTGACTGCTACTAGAGTTACAGCATCACCTGTTTCCTTTTTCTCCTTGCGATTTTGCAAGGCAGCTTCTATTTTTCCTTGAACTATTTTCAAATTATCTGCTAACACTTTAAGCCCTCCTGCACGTAATTTTTGCATCATTGGACTTTCTCATGAAGGTCTTTAAAAAGTAAAATTCCTATTTCTTCAACTAATAATTTTATCATAAAGTAAGCAAGATTGTCTATGAAAGCACTGGATAAAAAACAGCACCCTGTTTCGCAAAAGAGTGCTGTAGATTTCTAAACTTTCGTTCATCAAAAATATTTAATTTTATTTTACATCAAACGCGTCAGAAGTGCTGGATAACAAGGCGGAGCAAGATTGCGCCGCGATGGCGTACTAAAGCGTACGTCGAGCAAGCAAATGAATTGCGACAAAGCATAACGGTGCTTATAACGATTTTACAGTTTCGGAGTTATCGCATAAACTCTTACAGGCATACCACTAGCTCCCTCAATGCGCGGCCAAGCCGCAACCAAAATTGCACCAGCAGGAGCAACCTTGTCAAGATTATCAAGAACTTCGATTTGCAGTTTGCCTTGCGCAAGTACATAGCGTTCGCAAGCAAGGTCGCCAGCTTCACAAGCAAGGGCGGAAGCGTCGGTGTCTAGAGTTTCATGACCATTAGCAGCAGCGTTGCGTTCTTCATAAATATATTTCAGTGCAGGCATGGACCAGCCGGGGAAGTTTTCGCTGCCATCTTCAGCAATACCGCTGATTGCATCCATGTTAGGCCAGTTTTTGCTCCAGTCAGTACGGAGAGCAACGAAAGCACCATCAGGAATCGGACCATATTTTGCTTCATATTCTTTAATATCTTCAACGGTTACTGCGTAATGAACGTCTTCTGCAACTTTAGCAGTAATATCGATAACGCACAGCGGGAACATCAATTGTTCAGCACCATAGTATTCAGAGGTTTTGCCATCTTTAATGAAGTGAGCAGGGAAATCAATATGGGTACCAAATTGACCGGGGAATTTAAAAGTATGGATAATGCATTCCAACATCGGGTTACCCCAATCGTAGCAAACTTTGCCAAGTTCAACAGAACCTTCAGGAATGCCACCCCAATACGGGCTATCGTTGTTCAAAGAGTGAGACAGTTCTACCCATTCGTACTCCGGAGATTTCAATTCACCTAAAATATTCCACAATTTGTAAGACATAAATACGCCCCCTTCTAAAATTCTTATTGGTAAAAGTATATCACCCACAAGGACAATTGTAAACTTAAACTTTTCTTACCGTAACCTTTTCTAAACAAAAATACCTCGCCATAAAAACAGCAAGGCATTTTTTATTAAAGTATTTGTTGATTATTGATAACCAGTTGGAAACGGGTACCAAGTTTTTCAGCAGCTTTTTTACAAAGTAACATACGCTCGATGAATATCTCAAAGTATTCCATCACGCTACAGATATTAGTATCAATTTCAATATTCAAAGTGATAATTTTTTCTTCCTCGTTGATGTCCAAAGCAGATTTAGTTACGCCGTAGTTTACCCTATCGTGAATATCCAAAGCGATAGTTGCCTTGTCACGCACACGACTGGAGCGCACGTCACATTTATCTGCAATAATCAGCGCCGCAGCTACAGGGTTCACGGGGAACGCAGTGCTTTCGTCATGGTTACCAATGGCAGTGATGATGGTAGCAGTGTCTTCCGGGTCGCAGTTCATATTATCCAAAATACGGAACGCCATTACCGCACCACTTTGCGCGTGATCCTTACGGTTAATAACGTTACCGATATCGTGCATAAAACCTGCTACCGCAGCTTGCTCTGCTTCACGTTCACTGTAACCAAGCTTCAAGAGAATATCTCTCGCAGTTACGGCAACCTTTGTTACGTGAGCAAAGCTATGCTCCGTAAAACCAAGGGAACGCAAAGATTCATCTGCTTTTTTAATATAGGTTCTAATGGTTTCGTTGTTCTTAATCTCTTCAAAAGTTATACGCATTTTATTTTTCCTTTAGTACAATTCGCCGGGACGATAGCCTGCAGGAAGTTCTTCTTCCTCCAAAAATTGGAAGCTTTCATCTTCCAGAATGGGCAGGAACACCCAGTACGGCAGCTTGGTAAATTCGCCACAGTAATCGCTAGCACCAAACCATTTGCCTTCCTTCGCCGCCAAGTTCAAGCCGCGGGCAAATTTAGTACGGTTAGCGCAGTCGTGGATGGCAATATCCCAACCTTCATCGTCAGCAATCTTCATCAGCTTCAAGGTCAGTTCCCTGCTCCAAATGGGAGAGATGTAGCCTTGACGATAGATGTACATGCTTTCGCCAGCATAGTTTTCAATATTATTAGCGTTCAGGTGCAATTCCGCGCAGTTGATGAAGTCCACACCAGTTGCCAGAATTTGTTCTTTCTTTTGGAAGAAAGTGTCGAAGAATTCCGGAGTCATGGGAGTTTCGATACCAACGTGTTTGATGTACTTCTTAGCAATGCCAATAGCTTCAATAACCTTATCGTTGCAATTGGTAGCGCCCAAGTTAAAGCGCAGTTCGTCCAAACCAGCTTCCCCCAAAGCCTTCAAGTTTTCTTCATTGGCAAGGGTACCGTTGGTGTACATGTGCTGATGAATGCCAGCTTCGCTAAACTTACGGATAATGCTGTAGTATTTTTCAATTTCCATAAAGGGTTCAAGGTACACGTAAGAAATACCAGTAGGTTTGTTTTGCACGGAAAGGAGCAAATCTAAATCGCGTTCATAGAAACGGGTACCGCCAATTTCCCACATACCTTCGCCAATAGGCATAATGTTTTCTAAATCACCGTAGTTATAGCAGAACTTGCATCTAATATTGCATTTGTTGGTCTTGCGGATAGCAGTCAAGCCTGTACCGGTAAGGCAGGAGCGACAGCCACGAGCAAATTTATCAGGATTTCCTACAAAATAAGTTCTGCCGTCAATGGATTGCAAGCCTTTGATTTCAGCCATCAGCTTTTCGTTACGAGCATCAATTGCAGCTTCAATTTGTGCAAAGGTTGCGTAAACAAGCTCCATTTGTTTGGGCATCAGTTCTTCATCATCAGGAAGCTGTGCAAAAAATCTAAACCACATCAAGGCATCTTTCTTAGCAATTTTCAAAATGTATCATCCTTTCGTAATGTCTTATATTATTATCCCTTCTAAATGGTCGCATTCGTGTTGAATAATTTGCGCAGTGAAACCACTAAACTTACTGCGTTGCTTACGCATTTTCATATCTTGGTATTCAACTTCGATAGTTTCGTAACGAATGCAAGCTCGTTCTCCAATCAAAGAAAGGCAACCTTCTTCTGTTTCGTAAGGCTTTTCTTTTTTCACGATAACAGGATTGAACATCACCACGTTAGTTTTTCCCAAGTTAAATACAATGATGCGTTTACGCTCGCCAATCATATTCGCAGCCATACCAACACAACGGTCTGCGTTAGCTTGCAGTGTATCTAATAAATCAATAGCAATATTTTTATCCTTAGCTATTGCTTGCTCAGACTTTTGCGCCAAGAACAGCACGTCTTTCATAATAGGTTTAATCATAAGTTATACCTCATCTTCACTTGTTGCAATTTATGCAACAACTCCTACACCCTAACCAACAACGCAACATTTTCTACATGGCTTGTGAAAGGGAACATATCTACGGGTTGAACAACTGTGGTCTTGTAGCCATATTTTTCTAAATAAGCCAAGTCCCGTGCTAAAGAAGCAGGGTTACAGGAAACATACACAATGCGTTCCGGCTTAACCTTAGCAATGGCAGCAAGCACCTTTTCTTCGCAGCCGGCACGAGGCGGGTCGAGCATAATTACGTCAGGCTTCACGCCCCCATCTAAAAGTGCAGGCAGTTCTACCGCAGCATCGCCCAAGATGAACTCTGCATTGGCGCAACCGTTAGCAACTGCATTTTTCTTCGCATCTTCGATAGCAGGCGCAACGATTTCGATACCGTAAACTTTTTTAGCGTGTTTCGCCATATACAGGGAGATTGTACCTGTTCCGCAGTAAACGTCAACAACGGTTTCGTTGCCAGTGAGTGCAGCGTATTCCAAAGCTTTATTGTAGAGCTTTTCTGCTTGCTCGCTGTTTACTTGGAAGAAGGATTGGGCAGACACGTTAAAGCTTAACGCGCCCAAGCTATCTTTAATATTAGGCTTACCATAAATCACGCGGGTTTTGTTGCCCATTATGATATTGGTAGGCTTTTTATTGATATTTTGAATAACACTTACCAAACCGGGAACATCTTGTACCAGAATGTCGATAAGTTCTTTTTTATTGGGAATATCGTAGGCAGAGGTAATCAGCACCGCCATAATTTCACCGCTATGAACACCAACACGGCTCATAACGTGGCGCACTAAACCCTTACCAGTTTTTTCATCGTAGGCAGTGATGTTGAATTTTTCCATCCACTTACGCACAGCAAGCAGTACTTGGTTGTTAGCTTCTTTTTGAATCAAGCAGCCTGCAGTATCTACTACGCTGTGAGTTGCAGTTGCGTAACAACCAATTTCAATTTTACCTTCTGCTCCCATTGCCGCAGGGAACTGCATTTTATTGCGATAGTTCCACGGATTGGGGCAACCGATTACAGGCAAAACTTCTGTGTCTAAGTGACCAATACGAGTAATGGCATCACGAACTTGTTGTTCTTTCATTTTCAATTGACCTGCGTAGGACAAATGTTGTAGCTGGCACCCACCGCACTCCTTATACACAAGGCAGGCAGGTTCCACACGCTCTGAAGAAGGTTGCAAAATTTCTACAATTCTCGCAGTTGCATAGCTTTTCTTTACCAAGCCTACTCTTGCCTTAACAGTTTCAGTAGGCAACGCACCGGGCACGAACACAGTAAAGCCTTGGTATTTGCCAACACCCTCACCACTGCTACCTAAACCAGTAATATTTATCTCTATAACTTCACCCTTTTGTACGGGAATGTTTGCTTTCATACGCACACCTCACCAGTATAATATACTTAAATTATACCACAAAAACACGGCTTCACCAAAAACGTTAGAAGTCCATCTCTTTTCTACATAAAAAATAGCACTGCTTTCACAGTGCTATTTTTTGTATAACATTAGTAGTTTACTGCGCGAATTTGGAAGTATCCTTGCGGATGGTCGCAAACCGGGCATTTTTCCGGAGCTTTTTCGCTAACAACGATTTTACCGCAGTTGGTACAAATCCAAACTTGTTTTTCTTCACGTTTGAATACGCGGTCGTTTTCAATATTAGCCAAGAGAGCGCGATATCTTTCTTCGTGTTCTTTTTCGATTTTGCCTACTTCTTCAAAGAGTCTAGCCAATTCTACGAAGCCTTCTTCTTTTGCAGTTTGAGCAAATTCAGCGTACATTTCGGTCCATTCATAGTTTTCGCCAGCAGCAGCATCTTTCAAGTTTTCGATGGTGCCGGGAACTTTACCGCCGTGCAAAGCTTTGAACCACAATTTAGCATGTTCTTTTTCGTTACCGGAAGTTTCTTCAAAGAAAGCTGCGATTTGGTTGTAGCCTTCTTTTTTAGCTGCGCTTGCATAGTAACCATATTTTACTCTTGCTTGAGATTCACCTGCAAATGCAGTCATCAAGTTTTGTTCAGTTTTAGTGCCTTTCAATTCCACGATAATTTCCTCCTCCAGAAATTTATTTGCGGCATAAGTGCCAAGCTTGTAAATTTATTATTTAGCTTCTGCCTCTTTCAGCTTTTGGCATTCGGGGCATAAGCCGCTAAATACTATGTCATGGTGTTCCATTTTAAAACTAGTTGCAGAAGCAACCTTTTGGTCAAGATCATGGAAATAATCTATGTCTTCCACGTTCATGAACTTACCGCAATGAGTACATTTAATGTGATAATGCTTCGCTAAGATATGGTCAAAACGGTCAGCACCACTTGGAACGGAAACCTTGCCAAGCAAACCACTTTCAACCAAAGAGTTCAGGTTGCGATACACAGTACCCTTGCTAATGTCCGGATATTCCATGGTAATACGGTCATACACTTCTTCCGCAGTAGGATGATCTGCCAAGAAACGTACTGCAGCGATTACCAATTGTCTTTGAATAGTGTTCCTTTTCGCCATACGCACCATCCTTTATAAAAATAATTCCTAATTAGAATTATACTGACAATCCTTTAAATGTCAAGAAAAGTAATAAGGATTAGTGCTATTAGCAAAAATTTCTCACCAAGATTTTTTATTTCAAGCTGTTTTGGTAATCTGCCAAGAATTGTTCCAAACCTTTGTCGGTGAGCTGATGTTTAATCATTTGCTCAAGAACTTTAGTAGGAATGGTTGCAATTTGGCAACCGGTGAGCATCACTGCATCAACGTGAGCCAGATTACGAATGCTAGCGGCAATAACTTCGGTAGCGATGCCATATTTTTGGAAAGCATCTACAATGTTTTTTACCAGTTGTACGCCATCTTCGCCAATATCATCAAGACGACCGATGAACGGACTAACATAAGTTGCACCAGCACGAGCAGCCAAAAGTGCTTGGGACATGCTGAACACCAAGGTTACGTTGGTTTTGATGCCTTCTGCACTCAAAATTTTAACAGCCTTCAAGCCTTCAGGAATGCAGGGAATTTTAATAACGATGTTCTCTGCAATTTGTACCAGCTTACGTGCTTCTTCTACCATGCCTTGGCATTCGGTGCTGATTACTTCTGCACTTACAGGACCTTCCACCAGCTTGGCGATTTCAGGAATAACTTCCGCTTGGGTGCGACCAGTTTTCGCAATCAAGCTAGGATTGGTAGTAACGCCGTACACAACGCCCCAATCTACAAAACGAGCAATTTCTTCCACATTAGCAGTATCCATAAAAATTTTCATCACAAACAATCCCTTCTAAATTCAGATTAAGGCAGAACTACAACCTTTTGCGCGTTAGTTCTTGCCGGTAAGCTCATGGTCATCATATCGTACCATACCATCAGGTTATCCCCTGCTTTGATTTCGTCATAAACTTTGCAAGCTTTTTTGTCAATGGTAGCAATAAGCCCGTGATTGGAATCCAGCACGCTTACATACTTGCCATCTTCAGACGGAGTAACTTGGTCAACCTTGAAGAATTTGCCCTGCTTAACATCATTATCGCCTAATACGATGGCATAAGCTTCAGTTTGCGCAGGAATACTTCTGGTCATTTTAGGAGAGTGGTACACGGTAACTACCTTGCCAACTTTAAAACTATTTAGCTCTTTCGCCTTGCCATTTTTACCGTTGAGCAAGTAAGTTCCATCATTTATCACTGCGGCGATGATATTGTTTTCGCCTTTTACTACTACCATATTAGCTTGTACTTCTAAAATTTCACCAGTAATAGAAAGCACTTCTTGCACCGCCTGAGTTTGACATTCCTCGGTGACAGGCAAGCATTCATATTCACAGCAATGAGCATTGGCAACTGCACTGCCTGCCAAAAGCATAGCACCACAGGAAGCCACCAACATAATTTTCTTCAACATTTTCATAAACATATCCTCCACAATTTTATCTTAGGCACTAGCATAACAAAGATTTATGTCTAAAGCTTGTCAGCCAAGATAAAAAGTGGTAAATCATTTTTTAGTAAAAGCAAGCGCCAAAGTGGTCAACAAGCCTGCAGATTTCCACAAGCAAGCTTCGTTGAAATCAAAATGGCTATTGTGGTGACCTGCCGCAATGGTAGCACCGTACATCATATACAGGGCACGACCACCCTTTTGTTGTACGCGTTCCATAAAGTAAGCGCAGTCTTCGCTGCCACCCATATCCATATAATCGATGATTTCTTTGTATTGACCGGAAGCTTTAGCAATTTCTGCAACTTCTTTTGCTAATTCAAAATCTGCTACGCACGCAGGTGCACTGCCAGCCTTAGTAACGCTTACGCTCACATCATACAAATCTGCAGCTGCTTGCAGCATACGTTTTGCTTCGCCTACCATAAATTCGTTGATTTCGGTAGTTGCGCCACGGGTTTCCATTTTCAGAACTGCAATGTCAGGTAGTACGTTACGACCAGTACCTGCATTCAGTACGCCAACGTTGATGCGGGAAGCACCTTTGCCGTGACGGGAAATGCTGTGCAGGGAAATACTAGCTTGCGCCGCAGCAAGAAGTGCGTTCTTTCCTTCTTCAGGAGCCAAACCTGCGTGAGAAGAAACGCCTTTATAAACTGCGTCCAATTTAGTAGTAGCAAGGAAGCCATCAGTCAAACATACCAAGCTATCGTCAGTAGTCGCTTTGAAAGCAATATGTCCACCAAAGAAGTAGTCAATGTCATCTGCTACGCCTGCGTTAATCATAGCGTAAGCACCACGCACGCCTTCTTCCGCTGGTTGGAAAATTAATTTAACTTTACCAACAAGCTCTTCCTTGTGTTCAACCAAAAGTTTTGCCACAGCCAAGCCGATGGTAACGTGACCATCATGACCACAAGCGTGCATAGCGTTAACGTGACAAGAATTAAAGCCTTCTTGTTTGGGGCGGTGAGCTTCGCCGGCATCTTCTTCAACGTCGTTGCAGTCCATATCAAAACGGAAGCCAACTGTTTTGCCCGGTTTACCGCTATCCAAAACAGCAACTACGCCAGTCTTGCCGCCTGCCATTTTAGCAACTACTTCCGGGTCAGCGCCTTCGCTGATGGCGCGTTCCATATATTTTTCTAAATCTGCTACGCTTGGCACGCCCATCATAGAAGCTTCGTCTACAACTTCTGCACCGTAAGCAACAGCATAACCTAAATTTTCTAATTCTTTTACAACCATGCAGGCAGTTCTAAATTCAGTCCAACCTGTTTCCGGATGTTGGTGCAAATCTCTACGTCTTGCAACCATTTCTTCCTGCAAACCTGCAGCTGCTTGCCAAATTTTTTCCATTTACTAACCCCCTCAATTTAACAAAAGAGTACCATCTGGTCACTATCCAGAGGCAAATAAAGAACATTTTCAATTTTGCGGTTACGGTTCGTAACCCAAGTCCCACATTTAGGACAATTTATTTCAGAAGTAGGCAAAGCCCACGCCAGCTTCTTTCCGCATTTAGGACATACGAATTCCACTTGCATTAAACCACTGCTCTGTTGTTTCTTCTTCATGGCATCGCCTCTTTCAAAATATCCTGCCTTTATTATACTACACCCACGTACTTTTTTCCTCTGCAACATTCGACAAAGCTACAAAAATGTTTTATGATAAAGGTATTAAATACAAAGCGAGGTAGATTGTATGAACATTACTGCTGCTGATTTTGAAAAGCTTGGCTTCTGGGAAGATGATACTCCCGAAGAAAAAATAACTGTTTACGGTATGGACTTTGACGACGCCTACATCATGCTTACCGATGACTTAGGCAAAACTCCCTGCGACAGCAAAAAATCCATTGTAGTTGCTGCTTACAATGACGATGACTGCTTCCTCTGGGGTAAAGAGCTGAAAGACTTTGCCGCACTACAAGAGCTGTGCGCAAAACACCCTGCCAACAGCAAGGAACTGCTGCAAGCCATGGAAGAATACACCATCGTAGAAAAATAAAACTAAACAATACAGGCACACTATGTACAAGTTTCCCCAAAGGGAATTGTCATAGCGTGCCTGTTTTATTTTTACTTATGCCAAAGCATCAGCTAACTCCTGCACCTTACAGTTTAATTTTGCCAATGCCCTTTTCAATGATAATCTTAGTACCGTATTCGTCGCACAAACCTTGCAATTCTTGCAGGATACGGGTACCAGTAGCTTCGTCTGCTAATTCAGGACGACCTTTGCGGGAACGGGATTTGCCCAAGCCCAGGGTGATGGGATACAGCAGAACTTCTTTGATAACATTATCTTCGATGGCAAATTTAACGATTACGGATTCCAAAGCCAAACGGTCAAGCATCAAGCCTTTAGTATCGTTTTCACTGCGGGCAGCAAAAGCTTCGGAAACAGGAGCAAAGCTATCTACGCCATATTTTTCGTAGAACTCAGGCGGTTGACATTCCACAGAATCGTTTTGCAGGAAGAAGTCACCCAAGGAATAGAAAATAGGCTTGCCTTTGTAAATCTCAATACCACGCAGAATGTGGGGACCATGTCCCAAGAAAGCATCTGCACCAGCATCAATGCAGGCACGAGCGTAGTCATGCATGAAGGAAGCTGCCTTTTGCTTATCAGTACCACGCATTTCATGACCGTGATGACTTACGAGCACAGTATCTGCTTGTCTACGAGCGTCTTTCACGTAGGAAATAATGCGGTTCAAATCGCGAGCGTTGCAGTAAGTATTGGTGCCAGGTTCGCCAACATCAAACTTAGCATTGCCAACGGAATAATATTTAGAAGGTTTCAAGAAGCCTTCGCGAGTAAGAAGATTGGTATTAGCGTTTACATAAGTTTTTTCAACGATGTTCTTCAAGGTTTCCAGTTCTTCTGCAGAAACATAGTTAACACTATCAAAACGCAGCATATTCATACCGGGGCGACCAATATTGGTTCCGCTAGGATTGCTGGCAATATTCCAGTTAGGACCGGAAGAACAGGAGCTGATAAAACCAACTCTGCCCTCAGGAGTATCTAAATATCTCGGTTGGCTTGCTTCCGTAAGGTTATTACCGATACCAGCGTAAACAAAACCTTTTGCCTTTAAATGCTCAATGGTTTTCTTGAGACCTTCTTGACCATAGTCTAAGGAGTGGTTGGTAGCAGTAGCCAAAAGGTTAAAGCCTAACCATTCCAAATCATCAAGTGCTGCAGGACGACCTGCTGCCCAAGTACCACCACTTTCAGAAGCAGGATACACTTCAAAGTCATGGATTTGCATTTCCAAATTTACAAAACGTACATCTGCATCAGCAACTAATTCTTTAATAGCCAATGCGCTTTTATCTTCAGGATGAATGCGTTGCACCAGCATAAAATCGCCAACCGCAGCAACATTAAATTTAGTCATAATCATATCCCCCTTACAAATAATTATACAAAATTGTCGTTATACAAAAGTATCCACCTTGCCTTGAACAAGATGGATACCTTTTATTTTAAAATTAGAATACCAGAAGAACCATGCCAACGATCAATGCCAGAACAATACCCAAAGCATTACGTTTGCAAACTTCCATAGGGTCAACACCTGCGATACCAGCGCAGATAATGGTTGCGCCTGCAATCGGAGAAATGGTACGACCTAAGGTACCGCCCAATGCAGCCATAGCACCCATGTTAATGGTGTTCAGACCAAATTCAACTGCGTGCGGAGTAACAGATTCGTTGAACGCAACAGTCGCAGCGTCGCCACTACCGGAAATAAGAGCCAGCAGGAACGGACCAAAAGCAGAAGCAATCTTAACGATACCGCTGGAATTGAGCATCCAGTTAATCAACGCTTTAATCAAGCCAAGAGCATTCAAGCCTGCTACGAAAACGCCTACGGAAATGATGATACCGATGATGTTTGCATAAGCATCGCCCATACCATCGAAGAAGGATTTGGTCAATTTAACCGGACTTTTGCGAGTTGCAGCCAAAGCCAGCAAAGCACCGATAATCATTGCTTGGGGAACGCCCATTTTGAAAGCAGGAACAACTTTAGTGTTACCCAATACCAGAATGATAATGGGAACCATCGGCATAATAGCATACAACGGATTTACGCTAAGGTCTTCTACAGCAGCTTCGCCGCCATCAGCAGGAACATAGCCTTTGTTTTCTTTCAAGAAGATTGCCACGATAGTCAAGGTTACAGCTGCAACGATAACGCCAGCAACGGTAGCGGGCATATGAGTTGCGATAACTTCAGGAATGCCAACGCCTGCCAATTTAGCTACTACGCCATTGTGAAGCAAGCCGGGGTTAAGCATACTGCCATAAGTACCAGATTTAACAGCAGCAGCAGCCATAGCAGGGTGAATACCTGCGGACATCATGATAGGAATAAAAATTACGCCTACAGCAGCACTGCAGCCTGCAGCACTAGGAATAGCAATGTTAACGATAAAGGTTGCCAAGGTTGCACCGGGAATGAGCAGGAAGCCCATTTTTTTCAAAACTTTACCGATAGCAACAACCAAGTGTTTATCACAGCCAGTGTATTTCATGCACCAAGCAAAGCCCATGCAAGAGCAAACAGAAGTGATAAGACCAGCATTAGTCATGCTTTTTGCAAAAGCATTCAACGCCGCCATAGGGTTACCACCCAAACAGCACATCAAAATACCAGCAGCAATCAGAACCATTCTAGATTCATGACGCTTTAAGAGTAACCAAATTACGCCCAATACTACTAAGGCGCCCAACATAATCATCATAAAAATTTCCCCTCCGTTTAAAAATTTGTACACCCTATTATAAACCAAAGAAAATAAAAAAAATATATGCCTTGGTTATGTATACAAAATACTTTGGCGTGTTGAAATAAAATATCTCATAAAAAGTACTTTCACTCTATAACTACAACTAAACTTCTGATTTTGGCAATGTTCCTCCTAAAAAATTTAAGATTTCTACTTTTTTCAAAAAAATTTTATCTTCACATTGCCATTTTTGCATTCTCAGTTGTAGTTATAGAGTGAAATCTTCTTTTTTTCTTTTTCTTTTTTTCTTCTGCCATCCGTTCCTGCAAAGTTTTAACTTTGCTACCTTGTTCCTAAGTTAGTAGTTAGTAAGAGTTATGTAGTAACTTAGAATTATGCAAAAGTACATTCAAACACGTTCAATAATTTCTTCAGAAGTCATAAGGCTATCCATGAATTCCAGAGCATCTTTGCCAATAGCTTCCTCACCACGTTCTTTTAAATCTGCATAATTCTCTTTTGCTTTTTCTAACGCTTGTATGTACTCTTTATTCTCTTTCATAGCACTTGCTCCTTTCCACTCACAAAATTGTTGTCAAATAATTAGACGATATCGTTCTCCAATATTTTCTTGCAAAGCAATCAATGCGGGAATATAACAACCCAAAATTTTTGCAACTAAACTTTTAGCTCGTTCACTATCATACGCATATGTCATATCGTATCTATCCTTGTGCATAGAGAGCCATATCTCTTCATCGAGAAAATCGTATATTTTGTAAGCTTCTTTAATAATCTCACGTGAAGAAGCACTACTAGACACGTAACAACCTTCATGCTTGAGAAACTCTTTTAAAATCTTCCAACTCAAATCAAATTGAACTCTAAATTTATAACAAATCCCACTGACAACAAAATCATTTGATAAATCCTGTATTGTAGCAGTTTTTAAAATAGCAAGTTCTTTTTGAAAAACATCATACAATTTCACAGCAATCCCCTTTGCTTTTATTCATAACTTTCCTTATTTCTCCTCAACGCCTTCAGCATTTCCTTATCTTCACCACTCACCCTAAAACTTTCCCTAATTTTTTGAATTGCTTTGTTGTGAGTAAAATCGTCTAGATGATTTTTTTGAAGCAAAGGTAGAGTCAGCTGTGGCTGCTTGATGTAAAAAATAGAAATTGCCCACGCTACACCCATCTTCACATAATAATCTTCGTGCTTGATGTTATGCAACAACTCTAAGGCATCTTGGGCGTAAGCTTCGCTAGTGAAATGGTTAAGGAGCATTACAGAAGCAAAACGTAAATCGTAAGCATTATTAGATTCAAAATAAGGAACAAGCAGTTGCCAATATTCTTGCGGATATTTTTGTGCTTCTTTCAGCGTGCCGCAGAACAAGTCGCATACTGCCCAATTGTTAATCTTGGGAACAAAGGCACGAATGTAAGCCTGCCTTTCCTGACAAGTAATTTTGCTTGTGCCAATTAGTAATGCTTGTATAATATCTTCCTCGTAAAAATCACTAGGCTTGGAAATTGTAAGTTCCAAATAGCTTTGCCAATCACCTTTCAGAATTTCTTTAGCCAGCTTCCGAAGCACAGGCATACGCACGCCGATAATGTTTTCCACGCCAGGCAACAAACTGCTATGAAATTTTTGATACTGCAAATCCTGCAAAGCAAATAACTTAGCCTGCAAGCTTTCTTTTGTCCAGAGTCCCATACAAATCTCCAAAAATCCCTCTCACTATAATAATGGGGTAAAAAATGAAAAAGGGGACATAAAATTAAAAAAATATTTTTTAGAAATCATGTCCCCTTTTGGTGTGAAATTACCCATTATATAAGTGAGACTTTCTTTTTTCCTCTCTTCTTTTGGTAGTTTTCTTCTCTCCTTTATTTCTTTGCCAGAATCAAGAAAAGCTAAAAGCTTTTCTACCTTGTTCTCTAAGAGTGCAGTAACTTAGAGTTATGAGAAAAATTCTTTCACAACATCTTGAATAAAATCTTTATTAGTTAAATCTAAGAACCTTACCGACACACTCACCTTATCATTAGTAGAAGGCGGAAAATCAATAGGACTACCTAAATTAGCAATCTTGTCGTTCCAAGGATAAAGCAATACTACTTTTTCACTTTCATACTTTTTCCCATAAGCGTACATCTGATACATATCACTTTGAGAAATCCCATAGTTATTGCTGTAAGCATTCAATAACTTCCATTTTGTATCCAAAACTACCAATTTCCCATCTTGCTTATGCTTCACAACAATATCTGGTCGCATAGCAAATTTTTGTCCAAACAGATGGTGTTTATTGTCTTGAAGTCGAATGTCATAATTCTCGGAAATCATTGCTTTTCGCAAATGTTCTGCAACATAACTTTCAAAAAGTTGTTCCATCGGGAAAAGAAGTGCTGTCGCTCGCTTGTCTCCTTTGGCGTTTGTAAAGCTATTACCACGCAGGAAGACTTCACACCAACGCAAAACTTGTTCGTAAGCTCGCATATCCCGACCGTTAGAACATATTTCAAAATCAGCATCAACATTCATAGAACCCTGAACTTCATCAAAAACATTCAACAATGCATGCAAATCCTTTTTGTTCTTTGCAGAATTACTAAATCTAAATAAATAACGCAAAGCCGTTTTTATAATCCTATTCTCAGGACGATTAATGTCATATAAGTGATACTCTACAAAAAAACGCTCCTTATGTGCCAAATTATGCTTCAAATGATTTTGGAAAAGAAGCTTGCCTTTTAAAAACTTCTCGTTATCTTGGTGAAGCACATAATCAGACTTCAAACCTTTTTGCACAAGAAGTTTCACTTCATTGATAAACATACTAATAAAAACTTCAAATATACGTATACGCTCAACATTGAGATGGGCCATATTAAAAGTTTTGAACGGCAAGTCTTTCACAGTTTTAAGCATAGCAAGCAAAAGTTTCTGTGATTCTTCTACTTTCGTAGAATTTGCAATCTTAGGAAGCACTTCAATCACAGTACCATCCGGCATAGCAATAACCCCAACATAATTCTTAGCTGTTATTATCTCACCAATACCTTTGCGTGAGGAATGGGACATCAGTTCCAAACCTTCTGTTTCACCAGTACCTTTATTTTCCAGAACAAACTGCTTCAAAGCATCAAAGGTTTCCTCTTTCAAGTAGTAATAACCACTTCCATAATTTTCTTTTGCACGAGTAAAACTTTCATACTCACGGATAGTATAAGTTTTCATACTTATGCTCCATTATCATAAATATATTTTCTTGTAAGCTTCAGGATTTTTCAAAGCATCTGTATTAAATTTATAAGCAGGCATCAAGGTAATCTCACTGTTAAAAATTTTAGCGTAATTATTATTTTGTCTGCTAATGAAATTTTTATAAATATCGTCTTGATTAAGGTTATCACCTAAAACAGCAGCAATTCTTTCGTAATCATCGTAAAAGTACTCTTTAAGCAAGGGTATAACGTTACATTCAAACACTTCTGCCAAATCTTCAATAGTAGAATTATTAGACAATCCCATAAAGAAAGAATGCCCGATGGTATGCTCACGGTCATAAAGCACTTCAATTCGTCTGTTAATCATTTCAAGCATTTCTTTAATTTTAATCCCAGCAACTTCAACATCTACTAATTCAGCATTTGGTCGCATTTCAACGAACTTGAATCTGCGACGCAAAGCAGTATCAATTAAAGCAATAGAACGGTCAGCAGTGTTCATAGTACCAAGCAAATAAACATTATTAGGAACACCAAAAGGTTTCTTTGAATATGGCAGGCTGATAATTAATTCTTCATCAGCACCAATACGCTTGCTATCTTCAATCAAAGTAATTAGTTCGCCAAAAATTTTGGAAATGTTACCACGATTGATTTCGTCGATGATGAAAACTTTATTAGGTTCTATATCATTATCCTCTTTAGACAAAACACCAAATTCTTTTATAAGATTTAATATTTCATTCAAATTTGCAGTACTTATTCTAGCGATTGTTGCCCTTGTGTCGAACTTTTCACAAATAGTATCCACATTTCTAATGATGCCATCCTTTAGAAGCCATTTTACATCTCTTATCTGCTTAAATTCAGTAAAGCTTTCATCTTTTCTAAACTCACTAGTAACCACACCAATAGCATCATAACTATTTGGATAACAATGTACGACAACTAGATCACCAATCGCAATATTCTCAACAAAATCTTTTACATAACTATTATCATTTTCATTTACAATCTCATCATAAGACTTATCATCGACATATCCAATACGAATATGATTGTTTTCCAGACACTCTTTTTTAATAGTGTTATCTGTAGTCTTTTGCAATACAATTTTCCAAACTGTTGGTTTATCGTTAAATCCAATGCTTCTCTCTACAGATTTTTTCTCACAAAATTCTTTGAAAATGCCATCCGTATATTTGTAAATCACATTATTATCTTCTGTTGTTTCAGGTTTTATTCCCTCAATAAACTCCTCATATCCAAATGATTGATGGAAAGTACAAAAATTTATTAATCCATCTTTTTTATACTTGTTATATCTTTTCAGTACTTCTTGCCTGTCTTCTTTTCTGACTTCATCAATATCCTTACTCTCGATGATAGCAACAGCATAATTCACACTATTATAAGTTTTACCAGTACCAGGAGGTCCGTATAAGATTTGGTTTTTATGATATTGAAATTTTTTCTCAAGCATTTTACCATCCTTTTTGATTATAGAATTCCAAATATTTTCTAATTTACTAACATACTCTTCTTTTATCTTAATTCCAGATCCTTGAGGATTCCATTTTTGTTCAGGGAACATCTCTATTAACTGTTTTTGTTTAATAAAATCATCTCTCTCAAAATCTATTATAGTATCAAAACGAACACCAATTCTCCTGATACTTTTCCCTTCATTAGCTAGACTTTCATTCCAATGTAAATCTTCAAAAGACTCTCTATAAGCATAACCAGATGCGATTATCCCATTGTCATCTGTTCCTAACATAGTTAGAAACACTCTATCACCAATCTTAACATGAGTATTACTACAGCTCCAGTTTTCAGCGTATATCTCATTGTTTTTAGTCTTTTCAACCGCATCTTTAAAATCTGACCACTCCCACCTTTTGGGATTCCATGTCAGTAACCAAGCATCACGTATATATGTATCATTCATAAAATCATCACCAACTTCATATTTAGTAAAAACACCATCTACATATTCACCAACACATTTTTCCATATCACCTTTAGCCTTGTGATAAACTTTGCCGTTATATGAACAATCTTGCCCTAAATATCGATATTTCTTCTCGTCCGTGGTATCGATATACTCAAATAAGCAAAGTCTCTTCGTTTCACTTACACCTTTGTTCCAACGATTATAACAATAATCAGAAGGAATTATACTACTTTCATTAATATCAAATTTTTCAGACACATTTTTTATTATTTCTTGCCTTGAAAAAATTGTTCCTATTATACAATCTTTAAACGTTTCTATAATTAAATCAGAAATTTTCATTTCAAAATCCCACCAATCATTTTCATCAAAGAGTTTTATGAGCACTAATTCATATCACTTTATATTTATCAAAGTTTTCAAAAATCTTTTCTATATACTTATCGAGTTCTTCTTGAGTAACATATTCCATTTTACCTATTGCTTCTAACCTTTCTGATTTAATGAGTGCATCAATATGTTCTTTTGGAATATTTTGCATTATAAACACCTCCGTTGCCAAACGTTTCTTACCAATTTTCAAGCCTTCCCTTACCCAGGAAAATGCTCCACAAACTTAATCTTCAAATCTGGAAAGTTATCTACGTACTGAATTGTAAAATCCTCGCCATGGGTAACAAACTGCCACTCACCAATATCGTTAGGAAAATGCTTAACCCTCTTCACTTTTAGGTCAGGAAAATTTTTGACAACCTGTACTTTCAAATCTGCAAAATGCTTTACAACTTTAACCTTGCCACATAACTTAATTCCTTTGCAATGCGTAACGGAAGCTTCACAAATCAACGGAACTGCTATAAGTAAAACTGTCAGTAAGCTAAATATTCTTAATAACTTCTTCATTTTACACACTCCCTCTTTACTACTCACTATTTCTTCACACAAAAATTTTCTCCTGCATTTTACTGCAAACTAAATAAACGCTGTATAGATTTTAGTGAAACGATTGTGACGAGTAGCAACAACTTAATCGAGAAAAATATCATTAAGCCCGCATCTGAGCTGTAATTATAATGATATTGCCCACATCTCCGAAGCGAATATGTGGGCAATGATATTTTTAACTAAAATGTTGCGTTAGGAGTCACTGTTGAACTAAAACTATACAGCGTCTTGATTAATTACTATATTCAATTTTTAACGACGTCTTCTCTTCGCCACATCCTCTTCAATGTTCTTTTTCCAACTATCGGTCATCGCTTTGCAAGCTCTTACGTTACACATAACTTCGTTAACTGCTTCGTAATTCAGTGCAGTACCAACTTCATCACACAAGTATTCAGCAGCCATGTGTGCTTTGATGCCAAAGCGTCTTGCTTCGCCAATGGCATCCATATTCGCACCCAAGAACATAAACTCCCAACCGTAACGTTCTTGTTGGCGTTCAATCATTTGCTTCACTTTCGCATAATCGTAACGCTTACTGGAGTTTTCCATACCATCGGTAATGATTACAAACAAAGTCTTGCTCGGTCTATCTTCTTCGCGAGCGTATTTATGAATGTTACCAATGTGATGAACTGCACCACCAACTGCATCAAGAAGAGCTGTGCAGCCACGCACATAATACTCTTTTTTAGTCATGGGATTGATTTCTTGGATAGGCAAGCGGTCATGCAGCACTTCGCATTTGTTATCAAAAAGGACTGTGGAAACAAGCACTTCCCCTTCGCCCTCTTTTTGTTTAGAAAGCACACTGTTGAAGCCACCAATGGTGTCCTTTTCCAATCCGCTCATGGAACCGCTACGGTCTAAGATAAATACTACTTCAGTTAATTGTTTCATAAATAGAAACCTCCTTTGCTTTGTTGACCTAAGTATAGATCTTTTAAGCAAAGGAGTGGTCGCTCGTCAAGCGACATTTGAACCAAGCAAAGGTTCTTCGTAATAGAAAAGTACTTCGTTCAATTCGAGTATATCGTAATTACCTTGCAAGATAAAAAATTCAACGATGATATCCATTTTACTGCTACGTGTTAAAGCATAACCTGCCTTGCCTATAAAATCTTTAGTCTCGTCAAGATTGAGTTCTAAAGCAACAGCAAGTGCCAACGCAGTATTTTTACTGGGCTTGTAATTTTTGTTCTTTCTGATTTTGGAGAACAGCTTTCTGTCTAAGTTAGCACGTTTATAAACTTCCGGATCTGTTAACCCTTTATCGTCTATGTATTTGAACAAACTCTCTGCAAAAGTACTATCAATTTCTGCGACTAAATCATCTAAAGAACGTCTTGCATACTTTAATTCTTTAGATGAAATATTATTGCAAACTTTATGCTCTTCATCAATATGAAGATCATAACTGTCAACACACGCTTCTATTCTATTAAGGCTTCTTCTAGAGAGAGAATGCTTTAGAAAACGTTCTTGCTCTAAGTTTTGCTCAATATATGATTGCACATCATCAAACAAGCGCTTAGAAAATTGGAAGGACTCTCTATCGTAAACTACAAGGTAAACATTTAAATCGTTTGCTTCCAAATATTTAGAAATGGTTTCTTTGGCAATCTGCAAAGCTAATTCTTTAGGGAAATCGTAATTTCCTGTGGAAATAAGCGGGATAGCAATAGATTCACAACCATATTCAGTTGCAGCTTCCAAAACATTTTGATAACACTTAGTTAAAAGCTCTGCTTCGTGAGCATCACCCCCACGCCAACGAGGGCCAACTACATGAACGATGTACTTGGCTTTTAAATTCAAAGCAGGAGTTACAGCGATGTTGCTTACTGCCAGTTTACCTATCTTTTGCCTGATATTCAGCAGCTCCGTCCAACCAGCCTTTTTGTAGATGGCACTATCCACCCCACTACCAACAGTTGGCATAGGATTTGCAGTGTTGACAATGGCATCAACATGCATTTCAGTTATATCATTGCGTACAATCAAAAGTGGCATAGTTGTTCACCTCTTTAATCTATTCAAAACTTCTTTATTATTACTCACTATTTCTTCACACAAACTTTTTCTCCCGCATTATGACAAAATAAAAGAAGCTCTCAATCTAGAGAACTTCTTTTCGTTTTAATTTGCTTATTTGCAAACAATTTGTTAAAATATATCTAGGCACTACCTGTAACGGTAGGCGGTTTGCCCTCTTCGGAGGGTTTCGTTAGCCCTCCAATATTTTTATAAAAGGAGGTGCTGCCTATGACTATTCTTGAAGTTATCGCTTTTATAGGCATCGTCCTCAAAGCTTTACAGATAGGATTTTCTTTCGGTAAAAATACGAAAAGATAACCGCCCACTCGCCAAAGTAACGGTTATCTTTTAACTAGTCCTTAGGCAAACCGTCTACAACGGCAGTGCCTTTTGTATTTTTATTGTAGCGTGTTTCACATAAAGTGTCAAATAAAATTAAGGCCCCGCGCATTCCTGCAGAGCCTTACGTTTATTTTATTTATGCTTCTTCGCTGAAATCATCTTTGCCTACACCGCACAGAGGGCACACCCACTCTGCCGGAACGTCTTCCCAAGCAGTGCCGGAAGCAACACCATTATCGGGGTCACCTACTTCAGGATCATAAATATAACCGCATACATTGCATACATACTTTTTCATTGGTATCACTCCTTAATTTCTTTTTACGACTTCATTATAGCACAGATACACTACCTTGTCAGTAAACTATCTGTGAATTAAGAAAACTATTTTAAAACTTCTTTTTTATCTAGCAGCTCCATACGGAAGAAATCGTACAAGGTTTGCGCCGCAGGATAATTCATACCCTCTACCGCCGCCAGTTCCTCCACACTAGCCTGCTTCATTGCTTCCAAAGTTTTAAACTTCTTCCACAGCTCCTGCCTACGTTTAGGACCAATGCCTTCCACGTGGTCAAGCACGGAAACAAGATTACGCTTGCCCCGCAATTTACGGTGGAAGGTAATTGCAAAGCGATGCGCCTCGTCGCGGATACGTTGAATTAAATGGAGAGCTGCCCCGTCCCTATCCAGCAAAATGCTCTCGCTTTGACCGGGGATAAAAATTTCTTCCTCACGCTTCGCCAAGCCTACAACCGGTAAATCGTGCAAGCCCAAGCCACGGATAACCTCCAAGGCAGAGCTTAACTGCCCTTTGCCACCGTCAATGACAACTAGGCTAGGCAAATCTTCATAGTCCCTGTAGCGACGGTACACAACCTCTTGCATGGATTTGAAATCGTCAGGCTTGCCTTCTGCGGAAACAATTTTATATTTGCGGTAATCCTTCTTGCTGATGCTACCATTGCGGAACACAACCATGGAAGCTACAGTTTCACTGCCTTGGGTGTGAGAAATATCGAAGCAGTCCATACGCTCCAAGGGATTTGGCAAGGCAAGTGCCAGTTGCAGTTCCTCTGCCGCAGCAAGGTCATCCTTCAAGGAAAGACTACCCTTACGCAAGCGTTCTTCCAATAATTTTTTAGCGTTATCGTTGGCAAGTACAAGCAGTTCCTTCTTCACACCACGTTGGGGCAAAATAAGTTCTGCCTTACGCTCCGCTTTATCTGCCAGCCAAATTTCAATAAGCTGTTTTTCTTCCTCGTCAGGCAAAAATGGTACCACAATTTCTTTGGGGATGAAGGTTGCTTCGTTGTAGTACTGCTTCACGAAAGCAGACATAACCTCCTGCTCCGCCTCGCCACCGTCTGGTAAAAAGAAATTGTCCCGACCGATGAGCTTACCCTTGCGCACAAAGAAGATTTGCAGGCAAATACCAGTCATATCCTTAGCGAAGCCGATGATATCCATATCGCCGCCACTGCCTGTAACTGCCTTCTGCTGTTCGTTAAGACGAGTTACTGCCTGCAACTGGTCACGCAAGCGCGCCGCCTCTTCAAAAGCATAATTATCCGCAGCTTCCTGCATGCGGCGCTTCAAGTCACGTTCCAGCTCCGTAGTTCTTCCGTCCAGCACCATGCACACGGACTTAATCATATTGCCATATTCTTCACGGCTTACGTAGCCTGCGCAGGGAGCAAGACAACGTTTGATGTGATAGTTCAGGCACGGTCTGTCCGGGTTCATCTTACGACAGGTGCGCAGGGGGAACATTGTCCTAAGCAGCTTCACCGTATCGTGCATCGCCCCTACGTCAGCGTAAGGTCCGTAATATTTGGCACCGTCACGCATTTGCCTACGGGTTACGTAAATCCGAGGAAAGTCCTCGTTGGTAGTTACCTTCAAAAAAGGATAGGTCTTATCGTCCTTGAGCATAATGTTGTAGCGTGGACGATACTTTTTGATAAGGTTACATTCTAAAATTAAGGCTTCAACTTCGCTACTGGTAACAATGGTTTCGATTTCCGCAATCTTCTCCACCATCGCCTTAACCTTGGGCGTGTGGGAAGCAAGGTTACGAAAATAACTACGCACACGATTTTTCAGGACTACTGCCTTGCCCACGTAAATTACTTTGCCGTGAGCATCGTGCATCAGGTACACGCCCGGTTTATCGGGCAGTACTGCTAATGCCTGTTGAATTTTTTCGCTAAATTCTTCGGCACTCATTTTAGCCACCCATTTTTCTTAGCCTGCGTCAAAGCCTGTTTCACGTATTGACCTGTGTAAGAAGCCTTTACCTTGGCAACTTCCTCAGGAGTTCCGCAGGCTACCAAGGTTCCGCCCTTGTCGCCACCTTCGGGGCCAAGGTCAATAATGTAGTCCGCAGTTTTGATAACATCTAAATTATGTTCAATGACAACTACGCTATCCCCAGCTTCTACTAAACGCTGCAAAACTTCCAGTAATTTATGCACGTCAGCAATGTGAAGACCAGTAGTAGGTTCGTCCAGAATGTAGATAGTGCGACCAGTGCTTCTTCTGGAAAGCTCCGTTGCCAGTTTTACACGCTGAGCTTCGCCGCCGGAAAGAGTTGTAGCCGCTTGTCCAAGATGAATGTAGCCCAAGCCAACGTCTTCCAAAACTTCCAGCTTGCGGGCAATGCGAGGTAAGTTTTTGAAAAACTCCAAGGCTTCGGAAACTGTCATATCCAAAACTTCCGCAATGGTTTTGCCCTTGTAATGTACTTCCAAGGTATCACGGTTATATCTTGCACCGTGACAAACCTCGCAGGGAACGTACACGTCCGGCAAAAAGTTCATTTCAATTTTGTTCACACCATCACCACGACAAGCTTCACAGCGACCGCCCTTCACATTAAAGCTAAAGCGTCCCGGTTTATAGCCACGCATTTTAGCTTCGTTGGTCTGGCTGAACAGCTCACGGATAAAATCGAAAACGCCTGTATAAGTTGCAGGGTTACTGCGAGGTGTACGACCAATGGGAGATTGGTCAATGTTGATGACCTTGTCCGTGTACTCAATGCCTTCAATGGCATCGTGTTCGGACGGGCGCAGGCGCGCACCGTGAAGCTTGGCTCCCAGTGCGTTATATAAAATATCGTTAATCAAGGTAGATTTACCGCTACCGCTGACACCAGTTACCACGGTAAACACACCTAAGGGAATATCTACGTTAATATTTTTCAAGTTATTGGCACGTGCGCCTTTAATGGAAATAAAACGTCCGTCAGTTTCACGGCGCTTTTTCGGCACAGGGATAAACTTGCGACCACTAAGGTACTGCCCGGTTACAGAAGCTTCTACCTCCTTAATTTCTTCCGCAGTACCTTGGGCAACAACTTCGCCGCCGTGTTCACCAGCACCAGGGCCAATATCTACAATTTCATCTGCGGCGTACATGGTTTCCTCGTCGTGTTCAACAACGATTAAGGTATTACCCAAGTCACGCAAATGCTTCAAGGTTTCTAAAAGCTTGCTGTTATCTCTTTGGTGCAAGCCAATGGAAGGCTCGTCCAAGATATACAGCACGCCAGTCAAACCGCTACCAATCTGGGTAGCAAGGCGAATGCGTTGTGCTTCGCCACCGGAAAGGGTACCTGCACTTCTATCCAAGGTCAAATAATCCAAGCCAACATCGTTGAGGAATTTTAAACGCGCCATAATCTCTTTCAAAACTTGGCGAGCGATAACCTGTTGACGATTGGTCAGCTGTAAATCCTCAAAAAATTTCATGCAGTCACGAACGGTCAAGGAAGTAACCTCGCAAATATTCTTGCCACCAACCAAAATGGAAAGCACTTCTGGCTTCAGACGAGAACCGTGACATTCAGGACAGGGAGTGCTAGTCATAAATTCTGCCAAATCCTGACGCATACTATCACTAAAGGCTTCACGATAACGCTTTTTCATAATGGGCAGGATACCGTCAAAGGTAGTTTCGTGGAGACGGGTTTCGCCCTGCAAATTTTCGTACCAGAAGCTGTACTTACGCTCACCGGTACCTTCCCACAACAGCTTTTGCACTTCACTAGGTAAGCTATCCCAAGTGCTGTCGAAGTCGTAGCCGTAAGCACTAAGTACTGCGCCCAACTGCTTCATGCGATAGGAATTCATATTGTTGCTTAAAGAAGCAATGACACCTTCGGCAAAGGTCTTACTGCCGTCAGGAATAATCAATGCCTTGTCAAATTCCATGTTCATACCTAAGCCAGTGCAGACAGGGCAAGCACCGTAGGGATTATTGAAGGAGAACAGGCGTGGTTCAATGGCAGGCAAGCTAATTCCACAGTCATTGCAGGCAAAATGCTCGCTGAAAAGCTGCACCTGTGCATTTTCGCCCAAGGTTGCCACTTCCACGAAGCCATCTGCCAATTTCAAAGCAGTTTCTACAGAGTCAGACAAACGCTGCTGAATACCTTCGCGTACTGCCAAACGGTCAATAACAACGGAAAGGCTGTGCTTTTTATTTTTTTCTAGCTTGATTTCTTCATCTAGGGTACGCACTTCGCCATCTACATACATACGCACGTAACCTTGACGGCGCATATCGTCCAACACTTTTACGTGTTCACCCTTGCGACCACGCACCAAGGGAGCCATAATCATAAACTTAGTGCCTTGTTCCATTTCCAGCACTCTATCTACAATCTGCTGAACAGTTTGCTGTTCTATTAGCTCACCACAGCAAGGGCAATGAGGTTCGCCTACGCGAGCAAAGAGCAGGCGCAGGTAGTCGTAAATTTCCGTAACAGTACCCACGGTGGAACGAGGGTTACGGCTAGTGGTCTTTTGGTCAATGGAAATGGCAGGGCTTAACCCTTCAATATAATCTACTTCCGGCTTATCCATCTGCCCTAAAAATTGGCGTGCGTAAGCAGAAAGGGATTCCACGTAACGGCGTTGCCCCTCCGCATAAATGGTATCAAACGCCAAGGAAGACTTACCGCTACCACTTAAACCAGTAATAACTACAAGCTTATCCCTTGGGATTTCTACCGTTATGTTCTTTAAGTTGTGCTGCCTAGCACCTTTCACAATCAATTTGTCTTGCATATATAGTAACCTCATAACAGATTTATAATTTTCCGCAACATGAAAATTATAAATCTGTTTTATTTACGCTTCTTCTTAGGTAAAAGTTGTTGCCCCATTTGCCCTTTCACGAGAATCAAACGGTCACGCAGTTCTGCCGCCGCCTCAAAGTCCAGCGCCTTGGCAGCTTCCTGCATGCGACGCTCCAGTTCTTTCGCCATACGTTGCAATTCCTTGGTAGATTTCTTCTTGAGAGCTTTATCTGCGTAATCTGCAGCTTCGCTTTCTTCGGCAACCTTGGTCAGTTTAATAAGCTGACGTTGCTCCTTGTAAATAGTCTTGGGCGTAATGCCATGCTCTTTATTGTACGCCTGTTGCTTTTCGCGACGGCGATTAGTTTCATCAATAGCGCGTTGCATACTGTCCGTAATACGGTCAGCGTACATAATTACTCTGCCATGTTCATTACGCGCCGCACGACCAATGGTCTGAATCATGGCAGTATCACTACGCAAGAAGCCTTCCTTATCTGCATCTAAGATGGCGATTAAAGAAACCTCCGGCAAGTCCAAGCCTTCGCGCAAAAGGTTAATGCCTACCAGCACGTCAAACTTGCCACCACGCAGGGCATCAATAATTTCTGCACGCTCGATAGTCGCAATTTCAGAATGGAGATAGCGTACACGCACGCCTGCCTGTTTCAAGTATTCGGTCAAATCCTCTGCCATGCGTTTGGTAAGAGTAGTAACCAGTACGCGCTCCCCATTGGCAGCAGTTTTGTTAATCTCGCCCAGCAAATCGTCAATCTGTCCTTTAATGGGACGAATTTCAATTTGCGGGTCCAGTAAGCCAGTTGGACGAATAATTTGCTCAACTGTGTTCTGAGTTTCTTCCATTTCATATTTGGCAGGCGTTGCAGAAACATACACAACTTGGTTCACCTGACTTTGGAACTCGTCAAAGGTCAACGGTCTATTGTCAAAGGCAGAGGGCAAACGGAAGCCATGCTCTACCAGCATTTCCTTACGGCTTCTATCCCCTGCGTACATGGCACGAATTTGGGGTAAGGTTACGTGGGATTCGTCAATTACCAAGAGGAAATCTTTGGGGAAGTAGTTTACCAAGGTAAAGGGAGCTTCCCCCGCCTTACGTCCTGCCAAATGTCGGGAATAGTTTTCGATGCCGGAGCAGTAGCCCATTTCGTTCATCATCTCTAAATCGTAATTGGTGCGTTGCTCCAAACGTTGCGCTTCCAAAAGCTTGCCGTGGTCATTCAAATATTCCAAGCGTTCTGCCAATTCAACCTTAATGTCTTCCATGGCACGCTCTAAATTTTCACGACTGGTTACATAGTGAGAAGCAGGGAAGATTGCCACGTGGTTACGTTGGGCAAGAATTTCACCTGTAAGAACATCAAACTCCATAATGCGATCAACTTCGTCATCAAAAAGCTCAATGCGCACTGCCTTTTCTCCGTAGGCAGCAGGAATAACCTCAATAACATCGCCCCGTACCCTAAAGGTACCACGTTTAAAGTCAATGTCATTGCGGTCATATTGAATCTCTACCAATTTATGTAATATCTTTTGTCTATCTACGATTTGCCCTAAACGCAGGGACAATACCATATCGTAGTAGTCTTGGGGCGCACCTAAGCCGTAAATGCAGGACACGCTGGCAACGATGATTACGTCGCGCCTTTCAAACAAGGCACTGGTTGCGGAGTGGCGCAGCTTATCTATTTCGTCATTAATGGACGCGTCCTTTTCAATGTAGGTGTCGGACTGGGGAATATAGGCTTCCGGTTGGTAGTAATCATAATAGGAAACAAAATATTCCACTGCGTTTTCCGGGAAGAAGGCTTTCAGCTCACTGGCAAGCTGTGCTGCCAAGGTTTTGTTGTGAGCGATGACAAGTGTCGGCTTATGCACCTTGTTAATTACCTGGGCAATGGTATAGGTTTTGCCAGTACCAGTTGCACCAAGCAGCACTTGGGTACGCAAGCCTTGCTCAATGCCTTCCACCAGCTTGTCGATAGCTTGAGGTTGGTCACCAGCAGGCTCAAAGGGTGCTTGAATTTTAAAATCCATTTTACATCACCACTATTACAAATCAATCACAATGCTTACAGGACAATGGTCGCTGCCCAAAATTTCGTTGTGAATTTCTGCAGCCTGCACCTTGTCTGCAATTCTTTCAGAAACTACGAAGTAGTCAATACGCCAACCAGCGTTCTTCTCGCGAGCCTTGAACATATAGCTCCACCAGCTGTATTTTACTTCTTCGGGATGCAGGTGTCTAAAGGTATCAACGAAGCCTGCAGCCTTCAGCTCTCTAAATTTTGCACGTTCTTCATCGGTGAAGCCTGCGTTCTTACGGTTGGTCTTAGGGTTCTTCAAATCTATTTCTTCTGCTGCCACGTTAAGGTCACCGCAGACAATGACAGGTTTCTTTTTATCAAGCTCTAACAAGTAAGCGCGGAACAAATCCTCCCACACCATACGATAGTCAAGACGCGCCAGCTCTCTTTGGGAATTGGGAGTGTACACGGTTACAAGGTAGAAGTTTTCGTATTCAGCAGTAATTACCCTGCCTTCCTTGTCATGTTCTTCCAAACCGATGCCATAGGTAACGTTCAAGGGAGCATTTTTACTAAAGATTGCAGTGCCGGAATAGCCTTTCTTTTCTGCGCTGTTCCAATATTCTTCGTAGCCGTCAAAAACAAATTCAGCTTGCTCTCTTTGCATCTTGGTTTCCTGCACGCAGAAAGCATCTGCATCAGCAGCGCGCAGGAAATCTTCAAAGCCTTTATTCATGCAGGCACGTAAGCCATTAACGTTCCAGGAAATTAATTTCATAAAAAAACTCTCCGTTCTATATAAATTATTACAAAATTAGGTTGTCTATATACTTGTAATTTTAGTATAATAAAGGGAGTTAATTTACGCAAGAGTATTTTCTATGGCGTGTCCGCTCTTGCGCTTTGGGAGGAAAATTAATGCTGTTTTATGAATCTATCGCAAACCATCCTAGCGATTGGTCTGCACTTATCTTCAAAGATCAAAACATCACCTTCGGTGAATTAAGAAAAGCTGTTGATAACTGGGCTGCATATCTGCAAACCAAAGGCGTTAAAAAAGGCGACCGCATTGGTCTGTTCAGCAAAAACTGCCCCGAATTCGTAATTGCTTACCACGCAATCGTAAAAACTGGTGCAATTGTAGTACCCATCAACTTCATGCTGTCCCCCTTTGAAACTTCTTTCATTGTTAAAGATGCTGAAATCAAACTGATGTTGAGCCACGCTCCGCTGGATTTAGCAGATGCTTTGGCAAAACGCGGTGTTGATAGCTTAGAAGTACTTACCTTTGACCAATTAGCAGATATTCCTGATGCTGTTCCTGCTCCCGTAGCAATGGACGAAGACGAATGCTGCTCCATTATCTATACCTCTGGCACCACCGGTAACCCGAAAGGTGCAATGCTTTCCCACAAAAACATTCTCGCTAACATTCACAGCTTTACCAATGCAATCTCCATGCAACCGAAAGATAAAGCTTTCTGCGTACTGCCCATGCACCATTGCTTTGGCTGGACTGTGTGCGTTGCAGGCCCCATGAAACAAGGTGGCGCAGTTGTTATCCAAGACAACTACAACGTTGCTGAAATCCTGCGCTTGATTGTAACCCACAAGGTTGACCAATTCTGCGGTATCCCCACCTTCGCGCAAATGTTCCTGCGTGCTGCAGAACCTGAACATCTGGCTTCCCTGCGCTGGTTCGTATCTGGTGGCGCTCCGTTGCCTGCTCACTTGTCCAAAGCTTTCAAAGAAAAATTTGGCAAATATCCCCAAGAAGGCTATGGTCTTTCCGAAGCATCTCCTGTTTGCGCAGTAAACCCTGGCGACAAAATTAAAGTTGGTTCCATCGGCTTGGCACTTCCCTACGTTAAAGTAGAAATCCATGACGAAAACGATACCAAACTTCCTAACGGCACCGTTGGCGAATTGTGCGTACAAGGCTACAACGTAATGCTCGGTTACCTGAACCAACCGGAAGCTTCTGCAGAAACCCTGCGTAACAACTGGCTCCATACTGGCGACTTGGCTTATATGGACGACGAAGGCTACATCTTCATCGTTGACCGTTCCAAAGATATGATTATCCTTGGCGGCGAAAACGTATATCCCCGTGAAGTTGAAGAAGTTATCTACACCCTTCCGGAAGTTCTGGAATGTGCAGTAGTTGGCGTTAACGACAGCCTCCGCGGTCAAGCAGTTTGCGCATTCATCGTTCTCAAAGAAGGTATGGAAGGCGACAAAAAAGCAATCCGCAAATACCTCTTGGAACACTTGGCACTGTACAAAGTTCCCCGTCACTATTTCTTCATCGAAAAAATGCCGAAAAACGGTACTGGCAAAATTATGAAGCCTGACCTGAGAGAAATGGCAGCGGCTCTCGTACAAAAAGTTTAAAAAATATTAAAAAGTAAATAATAAAGGTCTCTCTACCTTAACAAGCATTAATTAAAGTACTATTCGATTGCAAATTGCAGTTAAACAGTATATAATTAAGTGATTAACATAGTGGAATTTTTATTCTTCTAAAAGAAAGGATGTTTGTTTTGGAAAGAGAGACCTTTTCGTCTAGATTAGGGTTTATCCTGATCTCCGCAGGTTGCGCAATCGGTTTAGGTAACGTTTGGCGTTTCCCCTACATTACCGGTCAATACGGTGGTGCTTCCTTCGTACTCATGTATTTAATCTTCTTGCTCATTTTGGGTTTACCCATTATGGTAGCAGAATTCTCTGTTGGTCGTGCCAGCCAACGCAGTGCTGCTAAATCTTTTGACATTTTGGAACCTAAAGGAACCAAATGGCACTTGTTCAAATACGCTGCCATCACCGGCAACGTAGTTTTAATGATGTTCTACACCACCGTTTCCGGTTGGATGTCTTACTATCTTTATAAAATGGCAAAAGGCGATTTGATGGGTTTGGATGCCAACGCAATTGGCGGTGTATTTGGCAGCTTGCTGGGTGACCCCGTAGCAATGACCTTTAACATGATTCTCATGACCGCAACTGGTATGGGCGTTTGCTACATGGGCGTACAAAAAGGCGTAGAACGCATTACCAAAAACATGATGGCATTGCTTTTGGTTTTGATTGTAGTTTTGGCAGCTAACTCCGTAATGCTTCCTAACAGTGCAGAAGGTTTGAAATTCTACCTTTTGCCTGACTTCAGCAAAATTAACCAAGAAGCAGTCTTCGCTGCAATGGGTCAATCCTTCTTCACCCTGTCCTTGGGTATCGGATCCATGGCAATCTTTGGTTCTTACATAAAAAAAGACCAATCCTTGACTGGCGAATCCATGTGGATTATGGTTTTGGATACTTTCGTGGCAATCACCTCCGGCTTGATTATCTTCCCGGCTTGCATGAGCTTTGGTGTAAATCCTGGCGGCGGTCCTGGCTTACTCTTCGTAACTCTGCCTAACGTATTTAACGCAATGGCAGGCGGTCACTTCTGGGGAACCTTGTTCTTCCTCTTTATGCTCTTCGCAGCACTCTCTACCGTAATCGCAGTATTCGAAAACATCGTTTGTATGGTTAGCGAACTTACCGAATGGTCTCGTAAAAAAACCATTCGTATTATGTCCATCGCAATCATCCTGCTTTCCATGCCTTGCGTATTAGGCTTCAACGTTTGGAGTGACTTCCAACCCTTGGGCAAAGGCACCTGCGTTCTTGACTTGGAAGACTTCCTCGTAAGTAACAACCTGCTCCCCATCGGCAGCTTGGTTTACTTGGCATTCTGCACCAACCGTTATGGTTGGGGCTGGGATAACTTCATTAAAGAAGCCGATACTGGTAACGGTCTGAAATTCCCCAAATGGATTCGCGGTTATGTAACCTATGTACTGCCCCTCGTAGTACTCTACATCTTCGTAATGGGTTACAAAGCAATCTTCTTCAAATAAGAAAAATTCATCTGAAAATGAAACGAGCTCCCTCGCAAGAGGGAGCTTTAGTTGTTTATGCATACGTAAGAAAGAGCAAGGTGCAGCGCACCTTGCTCTTTGAATTTTTAGAAATGTTTCACGTGAAATAATAAGCGCTCACTTAGAAGCTATATCTTACGCCCAAGTTCCATTGCCAATTGGTGTCAACTTCGCCACCAAAAGTTTTTTCTACATCAGCATAAATATAGGTTGCTTTAGACAGGTTAATGTTAGCACCTACGCCAACTTCCCACCAGCCGCCACCAAGATCGTTTTCAAGAGTTTCCACGCCATTGAGCACAGCTTTAGTTTCACCATCAAAGTCATACAGGTAAGAAGCACGTGCATATACGTTACCATCTTTAATGTCTTTACCAAGGCTAAAGCCAATGCGACCAACGATGGAGTCCATGCTATCTTGTGCTACGTTAACACCATTTTCGGTTACATAGTTAGCACTGCCAACTTTACCATAAGTCAATTCTACTTGGGGTTCAATCCACAAGCCTTTGCCTTGTTGGATACGTTTACCAAATTCAGCACTAAAGCTGTAGCCATTTGCATCATAATCAGCAGCCCCCATACCACTGTAAGTAGTGAAATCATTTTCAAGACGAGCGTATTTAGCAATCAAGTCAATGAAAGTACCATCTTCGTTCAGTTTGCTACCATAAATGGACAATGCCTTGTTAGTGCTTTCACCATTACCTTGTGCGAAATTGTTTTCTGCATCAGTGTAGCTAAGTGCAACACCTACAGTCCAAGACGGGTCAGTGCTGAGTTTTTCGTCATAGCCCAATTGATATTGATTATATTGATTTTTAACACTATTATATTCGCTTTCGCCACGAACCATACGAACCCAAACGCCGTGTTCACCATTAGCATTGCGCAGTTCACCCATACGTTTATTCATATCGTTCATTTCTGCACGCCAGCTCATCAAACCGATAGCAGCCATATCGTTTACAGAAACGTTTGCAGAATCTACAACATTAAAGCTTTCTCCAAGAGAACCATCATCATTTACTTCATATTTTTCAGAAGAATATACATCGCCACCAGTTTTTTCAACATAGTCTGCAGCATTTGTATAACTAGTTACATTGCCAGAAGCATCAGTTTCGGCAGTTGCTACTACGCCAACTAATTCACTCAACTCTAAATCTTGGTTATTAGTGGAAACTGTAAGTTTAGTATCATTACCCTCAGTATCAGTTCCTTTAGCACCAACAACAAATTGTCCTTCAGTTGCATTGTCAACACAAATTGTACCACCAGTGCCAGTAATATTATCTACACTTACGGAACCTTCACTACCACCTACTACATTAATCACGCCATCATTTAATTCTAAATTATTTACAAAGCTTGCATCATCAGTAGTCCATTGCGCTTTATCCGAAAGGCTAAATTTCATTCCATTAACTACACTAGTAGGGTCATCATGTCTATCATCTTCAGCAATAATATTACCATTAAGATAAGAATCTTCACCAGAAATATTTAATTCTAAAACAGAATCAATTTCGTTGCCACCAGTTCTATGGAAAGAAACAAGCCCATTGATCTGTACAGTATCGTTACCACTTTCGTTAATCTTTACAGAAGCACCACCACTTACAGCAATAGCATAATCAGCAACTATTGCCAAGTCACCTTTAACATTTAAAGTACTCCCACTAAATGCACCGATGCCTAAACTTAGTCCATTCTCTCCACTAGTAGCAACAATAGTAGTTTTATCTGCATTGATTGTTAAATTATATCCACTCCTAAGATTCAATGCTCTAGACATATTTTCTTCAGAATGTGTTTTAATAATGAATTCATCTGCATTAACAGTGAGACTACCACTACCACCATAACCACCAAGTTCTACAGCCCTAACTGCTTGTATGGCATCAGCATTTACTTCAATTTTTTTAGTAACACCTTCTACGCCTAAAACATTTTCATATTTGCATGGAAGATCATAAAAGCCAAAAGTTTCTTCAGATGATACTTTATTATTCACAGATATACTTAGATTATCTCCTTTAAAAGTTAATGCCTCAGCATACTCTCCAGTATTAAGAGCAATTAATTTACTGGTATCAGTTGAAGAATCCTCTCTTACAACATTAACATCGGTTAATTCCGCCGCCATAGCACTACCAGTAATTACGAACGCCATCAACGCACCAAGTGCCAAACTATGTTTCATCATTTTCTTACTCATAAATTTCGCCTTCTTTCCTTAATATTTTTAATCAAAGCTAAGTAAGAAATAAAATTTTATTACACGCTACAACTCGTAGCCATATAACCTATAACCCTTTAATATCCACCGCTTTAAGCAGTTTCAAAATCTTTACTGCATCTTCAAGTTCAAGAGCCTGTTTTTCAGATTGCTCTGTTTCAGACTCAGATGCTTCTTCAAATTTGCTATCAAAGTCCACAAAAAAATCCGCTATCTTACAGCCCATAATTTCTTGCATCTTGAAAAGGTTCTGGGTGGTAATGGCAGTCCTGCCACCTTCCATATTGCTTAAATTGGTTTGAGATAGTCCCAACATTTCCGCCATATTGGTTTGAGAAATACCCTTATCCATTCGCATATACTTTACCCTGCGACCAAGAAGTTTAAAATTTTCTTTCATCATAAACTCACAACCTTTGCACGTAAAATTAAACTTTTACGTCATAAAATGTCTTAAAATATTATCACAAAGACTTCAAATATCCTATTTCCCTCATTATACGACTTTGTATATCCTATGTCAAATCAATAAAATAGTTTTATTTATCTCACAGGTGTCTTTGTATCGTTTAAAATATTTTTAGAGGAGGTGCTAAAAATATAATGAAAAGCTCAGATTTTAAAGACTTCTTTGCTGAAAGAATATACGAACTGCGTGATGAACGTAATATTTCAGCAAGAGAATTAAGCTTGATAATGGGACAAAACAGCAGTTACATCAATAGAATAGAAAATAAACTGTCACTTCCATCCATGCAAGGCTTCCTCTCCATTTGCGAATGTCTTGACATTACTCCGCAAGAATTTTTTAGAGTAGAAATTACTCAACCTCATACACTTCGAACGACCTTAAAAATGCTCGACCAATTAGATGAAAACGAATTAGAAGCAATCAATCATTTACTTATGGTCATGCTTGCAAATAAAAAAACGACTGTCAAATAACTACTTCTCTCGAAGTTCGCATT
The DNA here is from genome assembly GCA_017457085.1 of Phascolarctobacterium sp. Classification (GTDB taxonomy): domain Bacteria; phylum Bacillota; class Negativicutes; order Acidaminococcales; family Acidaminococcaceae; genus JAHHUH01. The sequence continues at coordinate 24,531 of JAFTID010000025.1, read as the reverse complement.
GACAGTCGTTTTTATTTTTAAGTATATTAGTATTATTTACACCAAACAAAATAAAACTTTGTTTGAATTTTTACGATAAATCTGATAAAATATAGGCAAGATAATTTTACTATAGTGAGCGTGCCATGGATTATAAACTGATAGGCAAATTAAAAATTGAACAATTACAAAATTGCTTTTCTAAAATTGTAACTAACGAAGTAATATTAAGAAATGACCGAGCTGAACATATAATTACTCGTAGGGGTGAAGAGTTTTTTCTCAACTACGCTCCACTTTTTGCTTCTATAGTTGAAAATCCAGATTATATTTTGCAGGACAATAAACCTAATACCGTTTTAATGTGTAAAAAAATTCAAGACAAGAATAAATCCATCAACCTCGTTGTAAGATTAGCAGTAGAAGATGATAATCCTAATTATAAAAATTCTATAATAACTGCTGTTGCAGAAAAAGATAAAAGATTTAAGCAAAGATTGAGAAATATGGGAATAATCTTCCAAAAACTTGACTAGCATCTTATTCTAATTTAAAATGTTAGCAGAAGGATGTTGCTATTTGAGGTGGTAAATTTCGTAGAGACCACACGCCGATGGTACTGACAGGAGAAATCCGAGAGATGCAGGGGAACGCTACGCCTGCCAAATAACATCATCTAACTAAAGAAGGGAAGTTGCGAACGCAACTTCCCTTTTCGTTTTGTTTTACAAGTTCTTTTCCTTAAACGGACATTCCTCTAGAAGCACGCACTCACCACACAACGGCTTCCTCGCTTTGCAAATCTTACGTCCGTGCCAAATAAACCAGTGATGAGCATCGCTCCACTTTTCCATGGGAATTGCCTTTTGCAGTTCCTTTTCTGTTGCCAAAGGGTCTGCCCCCTTCGCCATTCCCAAGCGATGACTTACACGAAAGACGTGGGTATCTACTGCAATGGCAGGCACGTTGTAGATAATGCTTGCAATTACGTTGGCAGTCTTCTTGCCCACACCGGGAAGCTTCATCAAGGTTTCAATCTTATCAGGGACTTGGCTATCAAATTCTTCTACCAGCATTTTGCAGGTAGCAAGCAAATTTTTCGCCTTAGCTCTGTACAAACCGCAGTCCCTAATTTCCTGCTCCATCTGCTCTTGAGTAAGTGCACCCATTTTTTCCGGAGTATTTAATCTAGGAAAGATGCGTGCCGTAATTTTGTTAACACGCTCGTCAGTACATTGGGCAGAAAGAATTACTGCTACCAACAATTCAAAAGGTGTGCTGTAATTCAGGGCAGTCTTGGTATCCTTATAGGTTTCTTCCAATATTCTTAATATAGCTTCGCGTTTTGCCTTGCGTAACATTAGTTAGTCAAGCTCCTAACAGGGGCAGGAATACGTCCGCCTCGAGAAATAAATTTATCTGCGCTGAAATTATTTACAGGAATAATGGGAGCGTAACCCAAAAGTCCGCCAAATTCTACGGTGTCGCCAACGCCTTTACCTGGAACTGGAATCAGGCGTACAGCAGTAGTTTTATTGTTAATCATGCCAATAGCAGCTTCGTCCGCAATAATTGCAGAAATGGTAGCAGCACTGGTATCACCGGGAATGGCAATCATATCCAAGCCAACGGAGCATACGCAGGTCATTGCTTCCAATTTTTCCAAAGTTAAGCAGCCACGTTCAACAGCGGCAATCATACCAGCATCTTCGCTAACAGGAATGAAAGCGCCACTAAGACCACCAACGTAGCTGGAAGCCATCAAGCCACCTTTTTTTACAGCATCGTTCAGCATTGCCAAGGTAGCAGTTGTCCCGGGGCAGCCAGTGCTTTCGAGACCAATCTCTTCCAAAATGTGAGCAACAGAGTCGCCAATGGCAGGAGTGGGTGCCAAGGAAAGGTCAATAATGCCAAATTGAGTATTCAAACGGCGAGCAGCTTCTTGAGCAACCAATTGACCAACGCGGGTAATTTTGAAAGCAGTCTTTTTAATGGTCTCTGCAACCATACCAATATCACCATCACGCACCGCTTCCAAAGCATTCTTAACAACGCCCGGTCCACTTACGCCTACGTTAATAACAGTTTCAGGCTCGGTCACGCCATGGAAGGCACCTGCCATAAAGGGGTTGTCAGGCACAGCGTTGCAGAACACTACCAGTTTTGCGCAACCAATAGCATCACGGTCAGCAGTACGAGCTGCAGCTAATTTAATAACTTCGCCCATTTGCTTAACTGCATCCATATTAATACCGCATTTGGTAGAACCAACACTTACAGAAGAACAAACAATGTCAGTTACAGCCAAAGCTTCCGGAATAGAAGCAATCAAATTTCTATCGCCTTTGGTGTAGCCTTTATCTACCAAGGCAGAAAAACCACCGATAAAGTTTACGCCAACATTTTTCGCAGCTTTGTCCAAGGCTTGCGCCAAAGGAACGTAATCATTTGCATCACAGCTTTCGCCAACCATGGAGATAGGTGTAACAGAAATACGTTTATTAATAATGGGCACGCCCAGTTCAACCTCAAGGTCTTCACCAGTTTTTACAAGGTGTTCTGCCTTTTGGCAAATTTTATCATAAATTTTTTGCGCAGTTACCTTAATATCAGAATGTCCGCAGTCACGCAGGCTAATGCCCATTGTGATGGTGCGCACATCCAATTTATTTTCGGTAATCATGCGTGTTGTTTCTAAAATGTCGTTGGAATTAAATAACATAACTTCCTCCTACACGCGATGCATAGCAGTAAAAATTTCTTCACTTTGCATACGAATTTCTACGCCAATTTTTTCGCCCAAGGCATGTACTTTGTCCTTAGCTTCTTGCAGGGACACGGTAGCTTCGCTCATATCACCAATGAGTACCATGTTAAAGAAACCTTGCATAATATTTTGATTAATGTTGATGATATTAATATTGCATTCTGCCAGAACATTGCTTACGCCAGCAATGATGCCAACCTTATCCTTACCAATAACTGTTAATACAACGCGCATAACGAACCTCCTAAATATAAAAGCTTAATTTTCAGGCTTGCTGAAAAACTTTCTTCTAAATAATAATAGCACCACCTAAGTGATGCTATTATTTTACCATATTATAATGCTACTGTCTGTATACACTGCACAGGAAAATTTAGATATCACGCATGCCTTGTACAAATGCTTTTACCCTAGCTCTTTCCATTTCATTCAGCTGATCCCAGACGTCCAAAACATGTTCCTGTTCTTTAGTTAAGTCAGGTCTTTCACCATCTGCGGAGAAAAATTGAGCTAAGGTCATACCCAAACCATTGCAAATTTTTTCTAAAGTTTGAATAGAAGGAACATTTCTTCTGTTCAACAAATTAGAAATAGAAGACTGAGACAAGCCTGATCTTTGCGCCATACGGTAACGGCTCAAATTTTTAGCCTGACGAATTCTTTCGACTCTGTCTATGATATAGTTTTCAGTTTGCAAGCAATTACACCTCATTCCTAGAAGTATTAACTCTATTGTAACGGCAAACAGAAAAACTTATTAGATTGTATCTCGTGGCACACCTTACTTGCAAGTTGAGTAGTACGCTGAATAAAGACAAAATTATCTCTAGCGTTTATCCACTTACACTAGTTCGCAGCTGAATAGCCTCTGCAATGTGGGTAGCTGTAATCCTATCACTGCCAGATAGGTCAGCAATTGTCCTCGCAACTTTTAAAATTCTATCATGACTTCGTGCGCTTAAATGCAATGCTGTAAAATATTTTCCTAGCACATTCTGTGCAGCTTCGTCTAATAAACAATATTTTGTAACCTCTCGCCTAGTCATTTGGGCGTTGCAGTAAATATTACTACCGCTAAATCTTTCCAGCTGCACATTCCGTGCCTTAACCACTCGCTTACGAATATCAGCAGAGCATTCGCCCGGAGCCTTGTTTTTTAATTCGCTAAACTCCACTCTGGTCAAATTAATCTGCATATCAATTCTATCCAGCAAGGGGCCGGAAATTTTACGACGATAATTATCAATTTCTTTTTGCTTACATACACAACGCCTGCTCTTGTCACCTAAAAATCCGCAAGGGCAGGGATTTTGGGCAGCAATCATCATAAATTTGGACGGAAAGGTTACGCTACCCCTTACTCTGGAAATACTAACCTCGCCATCCTCCAAAGGCTGACGTAACATTTCCAAAGCATTACGTTCAAATTCAGGCAGCTCGTCTAAAAATAGCACACCATTGTGGCTAAGGGTAACCTCTCCCGGTCTGGGATAAGTACCGCCACCAAGCAGTGCGCTAGCTGACACACTATGATGTGGGCTACGGAAAGGTCGCTCCACAATTACGGACTCCGAAGTTGGGAGCATATTTACGATGCTATAAATCTTAGTAATCTCTAAGGCTTCCGCTTCTGTAACTGGTGGCAAAATAGTTACAAGCCTACGTGCCAACATGGTCTTGCCACAACCGGGAGCCCCCATCATCAAAATACTATGACCACCTGCCGCAGCAATCTCTAAAGCTCTACGGGCAACAGGCTGTCCTTTCACCTCAGAAAAATCTACATTGTAAGCTCGCTCCAAATTACGCAGGATATTTTCCTTAGGTAGTGGGCTTATTTTTTTACTGCCTTCTAGATGCCACACCAGTTCCCGTAAGCTAGTAACAGGATAAACGTCAATCCCTTTCACCAGCTTACCCTCAGGTGCATTTTCTAAAGGTATGTAAATTTCTTTAAAGCCGTCACGCTGTGCTTCGATAATCATGGAAAGCACACCATTTACCCTACGGACACCGCCATCTAAGCTTAACTCGCCTATGAAAACCTTGTCCTCTGTGTTCTCCACCTTCAAAAGCTTGGCGCTGACCAGAACGCCAATGGCAATGGGCAAGTCCAAGCCGGAACCGTCCTTTTTCAAATCAGCAGGAGCCAGATTAACAGTTATATGTGTCATCGGAAAAGGATAATCTGAATTGCGCAAAGCAGATTTTACCCTTTCTCTCGCTTCACGCACTGACATGGTCGGCAAGCCTACGATGTCGAAAGCAGGCAAGCCATTAGCAACATCAACTTCTACACTTATCGTTACGCCTTCAATCCCACAGGTAGTTTCGCCATAAATATTTGCAAACATCTTCGCATCTCCTTCTATCTCAAAAGCAATGCGGATAATGGTGAAACATTTTTACCGCAGTACCTTCCATAATAATTTCAATAACATCAAAAGAAAGTACCGGCATGTTTTGAATTATACCCTTAGATTGCATATAAAGTTCAGCACAGCGATAAATTTTCTTTTGTTTTGCTAGATTAACTGCCAACAAAGGTCGTCCATAGGTTGTGGAACGACGTGTTTTAACTTCAATAAAGCTTAAAACATTATCTTTTACTGCTATGATATCAATCTCGCCTATTTTGCAACGAAAGTTTCTAAACTCTATACGATAACCTTGTCGTTGCAGGTATGTACAGGCAAAATCTTCACCAAACTTACCTAATTCAATTCTGCGGTTCATATTCATATCCATCCTTTAAAGGTGAATACAGAATATTTTCCCGCCTCTTGACTGCATCTAAATTCATACTTTTAACTGGCTCGTAGCTACGACGATGCCAAGGAGTTGCGCCTTCTATTTTAATGGCCTGCATGTGTTCTTTACTGCCATAGCCTTTATTGCCTGCAAAGCCGTAGGCTGGATAAAGGACTGCCAATTTTTCCATTATTCTGTCACGTGTTACCTTGGCTACAATGGAAGCCGCTGCTATAGAAGCACTTAAGGCATCACCATGTACCAACGAAACCGTTTGTATATTCCCTGCTTCCACGGGCATAGCATCTATTAGTGCTACGTCGGGCTGCAAGTCCAAATTCAATAGTACTTCTGCCATTCCCACTTGGGTTGCGCGGTAAATGTTCAGTTCATCAATATTACTGATGCTGACAACATTTACGCTGATGGAAACAGCCTTCTGTAAAATTTCGTCATACAACTTATCCCGCTTGCTTGCCGAAATCTGTTTAGAATCGTTTAAGCCACTAATAAAAATATCCTGTGGCAAAATAACTGCGGCGATTACCAATGGTCCAGCCAATGGACCACGTCCCGCTTCATCCACGCCAGCAATTAGCTTGGCGCCTTCGTCATAATATTGACGTTCATAGCTAAGCATTTTATGAAAGCGCTCTTTTTCCAAGGCTGCCTTTTCACAACGCTTATGATAGCTTTGCAATAGCTTTTGCACTGCTACTCGTTTGTCCTGAGACAATTCTTCAATTTGATCTGCTGTTGGATTGCCCAACAAAATTTCTTTGATTTGGTTGATAGTCATTTTTTCTTCTCCTTTCTTTAAAAGTTTTTTAAGTACCCCAACAACTGCTCTTGTGACACTTTAAAACTTTTGGGTACTGCGTCTTTATATAAAAAGCCGTCTGGTAAAACAGACGGCTTGAATTGTTTAGAATTAAAGACTGGTTCAGGGCTCGTCCAGTGTGAAACGCCCCAAGCGTCCAGAACGAAAATCCCTTAACACTGTTTGAATAACTCTATCCAAATCTAAAACACCGCCGGCTTTGATACAGCCGCGAGAGGTCGCGATTTTCGTTATAACTGCCCTTACGTCATCACTATTCTCAAATTCTACTGCATATTTAGTTTTCAATTCTTCGGGATAGCGTTGCATCAAGCGTTCAATAAGAAGCTCAGTTGCATCCTCCCTGTCAAAGACATCTTCCTTAATGGCGCCAGTCGCTGCCAAACAGAAGCCTACTTCCGGATCCTCGAACTTAGGCCAAAGTACACCGGGAGTGTCTAAAAGCTCTAAGCCTTTGGCAATGGTAATCCATTGTTGACCACGGGTAACACCGGGCTTATCTGCGGCAACAACCTTATTCTTTCCAACGAGGCGGTTGATAAGTGTAGACTTTCCTACGTTGGGAATACCCACGATCATTACGCGGACAGGACGGTTGCGCACGCCCTTTTTTAACCATTTATCAATAACAGGCTTCGCCGCCACTTGAATCATGGAAATAAGCTGTTTCACGCCTTTGCCGGTGGCACAATCTACTTTACACACAGGCAAGCCGCTGTTTTTCAGCTTTTGCATCCACAAATCAGTTTTAGCATTATCTGCCATATCAGTTTTGTTCAGTGCGATTACCTTGGGTTTATTGCCTAAGACGTTAATGAGCATGGGATTAGTACTGGAACGAGGGATGCGGGCATCCAACATTTCTACCACCACGTCAACCAATTTAATTTGGCTTTCCATCATGCGCTTCGCCTTAGTCATATGACCGGGGAACCACTGAATTTTAAAATCTTCTATCTTCATTTAACGGTACCTGCATCAGCGCTAATTAAACGGAAGCTGTTCAAAGGCCAGAAAGCAACGATGGCTCTGCCCTTCACCAAGCGGTGCGGAACGTAGCCTACACCTCTGTAACGGCTGTCTTCAGAATTGTTACGGTTATCGCCCAACACGAAGATATGACCTTCGGGAACAACGGACTTGCTATAATTGGACATGTTCGGTCCTTTAGGATCGTTTTTATAGATATAGCCTTCTTCAATTTGCTTACCATTAACGAAAACTTTACCGTTGTCCATTTCAATGGTGTCGCCACCAACTGCAATAACGCGTTTAATAAAATCGCGGCTTTCGTCTTTAGGATAACGGAACACTACGATTTCACCTTTTTTCGGGTCGGTGATGAAGTAGCTAAGCTTATCAACAATTAATCGTTCGTGATGCTTCAAGGTAGGATACATGGAAGAACCTTCTACCATATAAGGTTCCACTAAAAAAGTACGAATGCAGAAAGCCAACGCTACTGCCACAATAATAGAAATAAGCCAATCGCTGGCTGCATCTTGCCAAGAGGAAGAGCTTTTTTTACTGCTCATTCTAAGCACTCCTTTCACGTTCTAAAAGAATTCGTTTTCTATTTTAACATAAAATCCTGCTCTAGTCAGCAGAAAGGCAAAATTTCCTTGGAAATAATAAAAGGGACTGTAATGCACAGTCCCTTCCATTAAGAACAAAATTAAAATTAGCGGCGTTCTCTGATACGAGCTGCTTTACCAGTGAGGTTGCGCAGATAGTACAGTTTAGCGCGACGAACGATACCACGACGAGCCACTTCGATTTTATCGATACGCGGGCTATGAACCGGGAAAGTTCTTTCTACGCCAACACCATAAGAAATACGACGAACGGTGAAGTTTTCACGTACGCCAGAACCGCTACGGGAAATTACAACGCCTTCAAATACTTGGATACGTTCTCTGTTGCCTTCAACGATTTTTGCGTGAACTTTTACAGTGTCACCAGCGCGGAATTCGGGGATGTCGGAACGGAGTTGTTCTTGTTCCAATACTTCAATAATGTTCATTTTTTCCTCCTAAAATCATAGACGTTCATGTGCGAACTCCACAGCGGACCGTCCGTATTACACAACGTGCATTATACCACATCTATACTTATAATGCAATGAAATTTTGCATCAAAGTTAACAGAAATTCTACTCTTTTTCCCACCACGGTTCGCCTGCCAAGCGGTCTAAAATAATCGCCGCAGCACTGCGTACGCACAAGTGATTATAGTCACAAGCACCATAGATAGGCTCTAAAATATAATCAAATTTGCTCATGGTTTCTGCTTCAATGCCAAAGCCTGTGCCAAAAAGAAGAAGGATTGGTCTATCCCCTTCCTTAAGCTGCTTACGCATGAAGCTGTAGGAAACAGTGTTAGGATAAATTCTCGCATCAGTTGTTACGATGTAGGGACGTTTACCACATTGGGCTTCAATGTCTTGGGCCGCAGCTTCAATATCTGCCTGCCAGCAGACGATATCAAGAGCATTGCTACGGTCAGGATTGTAGGTTCTTCCGTAACCCTCCTGCCAGTAGCCGATAATCTTCTTGATAATGTCCCTTTGCACATCTAAAGGATGAATTATGTAGTAACGACGCACATCATAAGTACGACAGGTACGGGAAATATCGTGAATGTCAAAATTTGTAACAGCGCCTGCAATAACGTGCATACGCTTATTATAAATTGGGTAATGAACAAGGCCTACATATAAATCAGCCATTTTATTCACCTTCAGTAGCTTCAAGAGCCTCTTGAGCCAATTCTTCCCTTACTTCGGCATAAAACTTCTTCTCGTCCTTTTTCATGTCACGAGGTACTTTACCAGCGATGGCATCTAGCACCTCTTGACTGAGCAGGTCAGGACGAAGTCTATAAGTTGCCTTCAAGGATTTTTTTCTACGCCAGCGATTGATAAGGGCGTGGTTGCCATTGCGTAAAATCTCCGGCACTACCAAGCCTTCAAAATCTACAGGGCGGGTGTACTGGGGATATTCCAGCATACCTGTGCTAAAGGAATCTTCCTCCGCACTGACAAGCTTACCCAACACACCGGGGATAAAGCGGCTAACTGCATCCATGATAATGAGCGCAGGCATTTCACCGCCAGTAAGCACGTAATCACCAATGGAAAGCTTTTCGTCCACCCAATTAAAGATGCGTTCATCAAAGCCTTCGTAATGACCACATACGAAAATTAAATCCTGACCGCTATGAGCATATTCCTCTACGATGCTTTGCTTCAAGGTACGTCCACCTGGGCACATGGCAACCACACGGGCATCGGGCAACTGCTCCTTTGCCTTACGAATTGCTGCTACCATGGGTTCCGGCTTCAAAACCATACCTGCACCGCCACCAAAGGGAGTGTCATCCACAGTACGATGCTTATCAGTAGTGAATTCACGGGGATTAATGCAGCTTACTTCAATTAATCCCTTGTCAATGCCACGTTTGATAATGCTGTGGGAAACAGCCTGCTCAATTTGTTCAGGAAATAATGTTATAAATAAAAACCTCATTCTTCATCAGTCCATTCCGGTAATTGTACCACAATGCGCTTTTCAGCAAGGTTGATTTCTTTAAAATATTCTTTCAAGGCAGGCACTAAAATATCTTTAGCACCGGGAACAGCAATCACGTACACGTCATTGCTGCCAGTAGAAAGAGAATCTTTGAAGGTACCGATTTGTTTGCCTTCCAAGTCATAAACAGGAATACCAACCAAATCAGCTACATAAAACTCATCTTCTTCCAATGCCGGCAAATCTTCTGCCTTAATGTAGATATGTTTGTCACGCAACAGCTCTGCATCGTTCATAGTAGTAACTTCCTTAGTAGTCACCAGTACCATACGTTTGTGGAAGCGTGCGTTTTTAACAGTTAATTTTTTGCCACCCTCCAACAGAAGATAATCAAGTTCTAAGAACAAGTCCGGCTTTTCTGTTAAGGGCATAATGCGAATATCGCCCCGCACACCGTGCGGAGCGACAATTTTACCGATAATTATTTCTTTATCCATTATTCGCGGAAAGCAATAACTTTACCATCTTCGGTAACAATTTCAGCACCCATGAGAGCGTCGATGTTGGTACCAATGGTGATTTCTACAGTGCGTTCCAAGGTACCATGACCAATTTCAGCACCAATAGCCAAATCTTCAGCACGTTTTAATTTTGCTTCAGCTTCAGCTTTTGCAGAAACTCGTTTATTTCTTTCTACTTCGATTTGTTCGCGCAAAGCCGGGAGCACGCTCAAATCGCTAGCTGCTTGATGCAGCGCTTTTTTTGCTTGGAATTCGAATTGTTCAAGATCCAATTCCATATTTTTTATAGTTTTTTGGAGATCTCCAATAATTTTCAACTTTAAGTCTTCGGTTACTTTAGCTTTAACTGCAACAGGAACTCTAACCAACATTTTATCCATTAGTTTTACCATCCTTAATATTAGATAATTTCAACGATAACTTTTACATTCTCGCGAGTTGCAACTGCCTTCATAACTGTTCTGATCGCTTTGGCGATACGGCCCTGTTTTCCGATAACTTTACCCATATCTTCAGAAGCAACATGGAGGCGAAGCACCGTTGTTGTACCGGTAGTTTCCTCCTCCACGACTACTGCAGACGGATTACTTACAAGAGACTTGGCCATTACTTCTACCAATTCTTTCATGTAGGTCACGCCTCTCTAATTATTTTGCTTTGGAATCAGCATATTGTTTCATGATGCCATTTTTGCTGAACAAGGATTTAACGGTGTCGGTGGGTTGTGCACCTTTGGTCATCCAATCAACTGCTTTTTCAGCGTCGATTTTTACGTCAGCCGGTTGTTTGGTGGAATCATAATAACCGATGCTTTCGATGAATCTGCCGTCACGCGGAGAACGTGCGTCAGCAACAACAATACGATAGAAAGGAGCTTTTTTAGCGCCCATACGCATTAAACGGATTTTAACTGCCATGTTAAATTCACCTCCTTAACGAAATATCTCATTTAATTATTTTTTATTTAATGTGTAAAGGGGAGTTTAAATCCACCTTTAGAAGCAAATTTTGCCATACCCTGCATTTTCTTCATCATTTTTTTACTTTCTTCGAAGTTTTTCAGCAGCTTGTTAACGTCTTGTACGCGCATGCCACAGCCTGCTGCAATACGTTTACGTCTGCTACCGTTGATGATGTCCGGGTTACGACGTTCTTTCGGAGTCATGGAACGAATGATTGCTTCAATGCGGTCAAATTCTTTTTCGTCCACATTAGCTTCTTTCAGCTTTTGGCTGATACCGCCCATGCCGGGGATTAAGCCCAAAATGGTTTCCAAGGAACCTAATTTTTTCACTTGTTGCATTTGGTCAAGGAACTGTTCCAGAGTAAATTCATCTTTGCGCAGTTTCTTTTCCATCTCCAAGGCTTTAGCCAGGTCAGTGGTAGATTGAATTTTTTCTACCAAGGTCAGGATATCGCCCATACCCAAGATACGGGAAGCCATACGGTCGGGATGGAAGGGTTCCAAAGCGTCAAGCTTTTCGCCCATACCAATCATTTTTACCGGTTTGCCGGTTACTGCTTTTACGGAAAGTACTGCACCACCGCGAGCGTCACCATCCAGCTTGGTTACAATCAAGCCGTCGATGCCAAGCTCACCATTGAAGCTTTCTGCTACGGTTACTGCATCTTGACCGGTCATAGCATCAACTACCAGCAAGATTTCGTGAGGATTAACGGCACCTTTAATTTGGCGTAATTCGTTCATCAGCTCTTCGTTAATATGCAAACGACCTGCGGTATCGATGATGATGGTATCGCAAGCCAAAGTGAAAGCTTTATCAATTGCTTGACGAGCAATTTCAACAGGAGAAACCTTGTCGCCCAAAGTGAATACGGGCACATTTAGCTGTTCACCCAAAACTTGTAATTGGGTAATCGCTGCGGGACGGTAAACGTCGCCTGCAACCAGCAAAGGTTTCTTGTTTTTCTTGTGCTTTAAGTAATGTGCCAATTTACCGGCGGTAGTAGTTTTACCTGCACCTTGCAAACCAACCAGCATGATGATGGTGGGCGGTTTGGGAGCTACGGTCAATTTGCTTTGAGTACCACCCAACAGTTGAATCAATTCGTCGTTAACGATTTTGATGATTTGTTGGTGGGGATTAAGACTTTCGCTAACCTCTGCACCCAAAGCGCGTTCTTTAACCTTACCGATAAAATCTTTAACTACTTTGAAGTTTACGTCAGCTTCTAAGAGAGCCATACGCACTTCGCGTAAAGGTGCTTTTAAATCATCTTCAGTGATTTTGCCAGCACCACGGAACATCTTTATAGCATTTTGTAATCTTTCAGATAAATTTTCAAAAGCCATCTAATTAACCTTACCTACTTTCGCCACACATCTCGTTTAAGATTTGAATGGCTTTTTCATTTTGCGGCTGTTTGCCAGCCAACAGTTTTATTACAGAACGCAAGCGTTCTTTATCAGCTTCATCACGAGCCAGAAGCCCAAGCTTCTTCTCGTTCTTTTCCAGTGTTTGTTCCACTCTTTTCAGTAAATCGTGGACTGCTTGTCTGGAAACTCCAAGCTCTTCGCCGATTTCCGTTAAGGACAAATCATCGTAGAAATAATATTTTAAGCATTGCTGCTGTTTTTCAGTTAACAGGCCGCCGTACATATCAAACAGTCTGCCCAGCCTCATTCGTTGCTCAAAATCTTGCTCTAACAATGTTCTTTCCTCACTCAAAATATCCGACTATGCAATTATACTGGAAAAGTTCTGCTGTGTCAAGTATTTTTACTTGTCAGTTCAAATAAAGCTTCAACAAATTTTTCAGGCTCGAAGGGACGGAAATCCATAATGCCTTCGCCTACGCCAATCCATTTTACAGGCAAGCCAAGCTCTTCTTTAATAGCGATAACCACACCGCCCTTAGCAGTGCCGTCAAGTTTAGTAAGCACTACGCCAGTAACGTTGGCAGTTTCCATGAACACCTTCGCTTGGTTGATTGCGTTTTGACCAGTGGTAGCATCCAGTACCAAGAAGGTTTCGTGGGGAGCATCAGGAATTTCACGTTTAATAATGCGGTGAACCTTTTCAAGTTCGTTCATTAAATTAGCTTTGTTATGCAAGCGACCAACAGTATCAATGAACAGGATATCTGCCTTGCGGGCAATGGAAGCCTTCAAAGCATCAAATACTACTGCCGCCGGGTCAGCGCCTTCAGCGTGGCGAACAATGTCACAGCCTGCACGTTCTGCCCAAATTGTAAGCTGTTCAGAAGCAGCTGCACGGAAGGTGTCGCCTGCCGCCAATACTACTTTATATTTGAACAGGGTGAAGTAATTTGCCAGCTTGCCAATGGTAGTGGTCTTACCAACGCCATTAACGCCAACAACTAAAATTACAGTAGGCTTCGCACCAATACGGGTACGTTGACCGCTGTCAGCCAGCATTTCGGACAAATATTTTTTCAGGAAGGGAATAACCTCTTCGGTTCCCTTGATTTCATTTTTCTTGGCAGCATCACGTACTGCTTTAATCAATTTTTCAGTAGTCTTAACGCCTACGTCCGCAGAAAGCAGAATCATTTCCAGCTCTTCTAAAAAGTCTTCGTCAATGGAAGCAGAAAAGCTTACTAATTCTTGGATTCTTTCAGTAAAGTTACGGCGAGTTTTGCTAAGACCTTCTTTTAAACGCTCAAAAAATCCCATCTTCAACTACTCCTTTTCGCTAATCTTTACAGACAGCAGCTTCGATACACCGGATTCTTCCATGGTTACGCCGTACATAATGTCTGCGCATTCCATGGTGCCCTTACGGTGAGTGATAATAATAAACTGTGTATTAGTCGCGTATTCACGCAGGAAATTAGAAAATCTCATAATATTGGCATCGTCCAGCGCCGCATCAATTTCGTCCAAGATGCAGAAGGGAGACGGCTGATAGCTAAGCAAGGCGAAAAGCAAAGCAATAACCGTCAAGGCACGTTCGCCACCGGACATTAAGTACAGGCTTTGCAATCGTTTTCCCGGAGGCTGCACTTCAATATCAATACCGGAATTTAAAACATCTTCCGGATTAGACAATTTCAGAAGGGCAGTACCACCACCGAAAAGTTTTACATAGCAATCAGCAAAGTACACGTTAATTTGGTTAAAGGCTTCCTTAAACTTCTTGGTCATGCCGGAATTAATTTCGCTGATGACTGCTTCCAAGTTTTCCCTAGCCTCGCATAAATCGTTGTACTGCTTCGCCAAAAATTCACTGCGTTCTTTAACCGCTTGGTATTCTTCAATTGCAGCAGGGTTAATGGGTCCAAGATCGGCAATCTTCACATTTAGCTTGCTTTCCAAACGTTGCAGAGCCTTAGCATCCATTTCCAACAGCTCTTCATTGCGAGCCGCTGCCACATCCATATTGTATTCGCTTCCCAATTGCTCCAAAGCATGCTCATAATCGCTATTTTGTCTGGTCATTTCCAGTTCGATTTGGCGCAGCTTGTTTTCACTGCTGTTCACAAGCTTTCTTGCTTCGGTAATTTGTTGTTCAGCAACCTGTTGTTGTGCGTTGATTGCAAAACGTTCTTCCGTAAAGCGGTCCTTACCACCTACAATTTCTTGCAAGTCTTGCAGTAAGGAGCTGCTTTCAGTATCAATTCTTACTTTTTCTGCTTCACAGTCAGCAACAACTTGGGTTAAGCGTTCTTGTTCTTCAACATTTACCTTGATTTCATTACGCAAACGCAGGGTGTCACCGTCAAGGTTCTTCATACGCTCGCTCATAAAATCTGTTTTGGCAGCAGATGTTTCTAATTTAATCATCGCATCCTGCAGTTGGTTTTCTACTGCAGTCAGCTCACTGCCCTGTCTAGCAATTTGCTTTTGCAAATTCTCTAAGATAGTTTTGGCTTCGCTATCCTTGGCTTCCTTTTCCTGTACGCTAGTGCGCAGGTTTTTCACCTTGTCGCGATTAGCCATATATTCATTGGCAACTGCGGTCCTGTCATCGTAAAGCAGTACCAGCTTTTCGTTTTCACGAGCCTTGTCCTGACCTAAACGTTGGTTTTGCAGTTCCAGTTCATTAGCCTTAATTTTACGTTGCTGTAATTTTTCAACCACAGCCTGCAATTTTTCTTGCAGTGCTTTTTGAGCAGCTTCCACTTCTTCCAACTGCTCCTGCCAGTTCAGCATTTCTTTGCGCAGTTCATCAACTGCTACACCAGCCTGCTGAATTTCCTTAGCACGGCTCAGATAGCCTTCACGCTGCTTACGGCTACCACCTGTCATACTACCGCCCGCATTAACTACGTCACCTTCAAGGGTAACTACTCTAATACGGAACTTGCCAGCCTTCGCCGCCGCCAAAGCTGCATCTATGTTTTCTGCAATCAGTACACGCCCCAACAAGAAACGGATGGCGTTTTCTGCTTGCTTGTCATATTGCACTAAATCTACTGCGTAGCCACACACACCGGGCAAATTAGCCAAGCGTTCTTCCTCCACAGAAAGATTGCGCGGTTTAACAGTATCCAAAGGAAGGAAAGTTGCCCTGCCAGCGTTGTTTGCCTTTAAGTAGGCAATGGCGCTTTTCGCAGTTGCAGCATCTTCGGTCACAATATTTTGGGCACCTTCGCCTAAAGCAGTTTCCAAAGCAGTAACATACTTGTCTTCTACTTTTAAAAGCTCCGCCGCCACACCGATAATCTTTTCACGCCAGTATTCCGGAGCCTTCAGCACGGTTTTAATGCCGTAACCAAAGCCTTCGTAGGCTGCCTGCATCTTTTGCAAAGATTGCTCCTTGGTTTCTGCAGCAGTCAAACGACGTTGGCATTGCTGTTGATTGCTTAAAACATTCTTCAGCTGTGCTTCCAGTTCGGAATTTTCCTTTTGCAGGGCATTTGCTTCCCTTGCCAAAAGCTGTCCTTCATTATTATTGCGGGATTGGGCTTCTAAAATCTTACGGTGTTCTTCTTCTAAATCGTTAATCACAGCTTCTGTTTCTTCGATTCTGTGCTTCAAAGATTCACGACGACGTACACGTTCTTC
The DNA here is from genome assembly GCA_017457085.1 of Phascolarctobacterium sp. GTDB lineage: Bacteria > Bacillota > Negativicutes > Acidaminococcales > Acidaminococcaceae > JAHHUH01. The sequence continues at coordinate 8,150 of JAFTID010000025.1, read as the reverse complement.
CTGCTCCTGCTCTAACACACGAAGTTCATTACGCAGGTTAATCAATTCTTGCAAGCCTTCAAACACATCGGACTTCATGTTTTCGGTTTGCTTATTAGCTTCCTGCAACGCAAGCTCTTTGGCTTCCTTTTCAGCAGTTAGGCTGCTCACGTTAAGTTCGGCAACAGCACGAACCTTTTCCAGCTCATCAAACTCTACTGCCAGCTTTTGCATATCCCGTTCTAAATCGTCTGCTTGTTGGTTCAAGCCTTCGTTACGTTTTTCTAAACGCTCCGATTGATTCTTGCTTTGAACGATACGTTCGTCCAAGGTTCCCTTTTTACCACGTAATTTTTCCAAAGCAAGCTCTTTATTTTTAATATCTTCCTGCAGTTGTGCGTAGCTTTCACTTAATTTGTCCAGCTCCAACTGCAATTTAGTATATTCAGCTTCTTTAGTACTCAAGATAGCACTTTGAGCAGAAAATTCTGCTTCTAAAAGCGCTTTCTTTTCATCTAACTGCTTGCGTACTTCTTCAATGCTATCTATTTTGCGCATGAAGCCTGTCAAACGACATTGGCGCAGCTCCTTGCTCAAAGCATTGTATTGCGCAGTCTTTTCTGCTGCCAAGCTTAAGGGGCCAACTTGGTTTTCAACCTCAGTCTTAATGTCGTTGATACGCACCAAGTTATTGGCAACAGCATCCAGACGATGCACTGCTTCTTTCTTACGCAAACGGTACTTGGCAATGCCTGCAGCTTCTTCAAAAATAGTGCGACGTTCTTCCGGACGGCTATTAAGAATCTCGTCAATCTTATTTTGCCCGATGATGGACATAGAGCCTTTACCAAGACCAGTATCTGCCATTAAGTCCACAATATCTTTCAAACGGCAGCTTTTCTTATTAATGGAATACTCGCTATCGCCACTGCGGAACAAACGTCTAGTAAGACTTACTTCCTCAAAATCTATATCCAAAGCGTGGTCGCTATTGTCAAAATTCAAGGTTACTTCTGCAACGCCCAAGGCTCTACGCTTACTGCTACCGGAGAAAATTACGTCCTCCATTTTGCTACCGCGCAGATACTTAGCACTTTGCTCGCCCAATACCCAACGAATGGCATCAGAAATATTACTCTTGCCGGAACCGTTAGGTCCAACAACAGCAGTAATACCTTTATCAAAAGTTAATTCAGTTTTATCAGCAAAAGATTTGAAGCCATAGGTCGCAAAGGACTTTAAGCGCACGCAGAATCACCCATTCTATATATTGTATCGTATTATTTTATCATACTTTTACGATTCTTCTCAACCTCTAATTGACAGAGTGAGTGTATACATAAAAATAAGTCCTTGCAAAATAAAAAATCATATGTATTTCAGCAACATGGAATACGCTACGCTCCTTTTAGAAGAAAATATCACAGCTCATTATTCGCCTCATAGAATTTACAATAACTATAAAACTACAGCTCAGGCTTCGCTCTGTGATATTTTCTTAATCCTGCGTCGCTGCTTCTTCCAAATCGTTGCTTGAAACACATATGATTTTTATTTTACTAACACTTGTTCCATTAATAATAAGTTTTTTGGGAGCGACTAATAGGCTCCAATATTTAAGGTTTCCGTTTCGCATCCCACGAAGTTTTGATTCCAGATTACGAGGACACAAAATAAGAACTGCTTCTCCATTTTGTTTAGCTACTTCTAAAATTTTAGGAGTGAGTTCTTCACGGAGCAAGTAGCTTTGCACAAGCTCACCCATGGACGGGTGGAAAGGTCCTGCCAAGATGTTCCCTTCTGCGCACAGTTCGTCGTCGGGATGTAAACCAACGCGGATAATTTTTACACCCGCTTTGAACAATTTCTTATACACGTAGGCACTTTGACGAATTGCTTCTTCTAAAGTTAGAGGTTCAAATTCGCCAGCCGCATAGCTTTTGGCAAGAGGAGTTCCCTTAATCACAAGCAAAGGATAAATGCGAGCAATGTCCGGTTTTAAAGCAAGCACTTTTTCTACAGTGTCTTTTACGCTGGCAAAATCCTGCTTGGGCATACCCACCATCAGCTGCACGCCAACCTTAAAGCCGTATTCCTTAAGCAAAGCTACTGCTTCTACTACTTGCTCTACCGTATGACCACGTTCTGCCGCTTCAAGCACCTTGTCGTCCAAGGACTGCACGCCTAATTCTACCAGCTTCACTCCGTGGGCACGCAATAGTTCTAAACGCTCGCCATAAATATAGTCTGGGCGGGTAGAAAGGCGCACGCTACCAATCACCTTGCGTTCGAGAAGTTCGTCCGTCAAAGCAAGGAGTTCCTTTTGCAGGGCAATGTCCAAGCCCGTAAAGGAGCCACCGTAAAAGGCAGCTTCATTTTCTAAAGAAGGCTTTACCCATTCCAACCACTTTTTAATTTGTTCCTTAGCTCCCTCCACTGCCGCAGTCTTTTGCCCGCTAATGGTCTTTTGGTTGCAAAAAACACATTGGTGAGGACACCCGGCATGAGGAATAAAAATAGGAATAATCGCCATAATTTACCTTTATTCTTCGGGTACAGTAACCTGTTGAGTTAAAATTGCTTCTACTACTAAAGCAACACCATCATCGTCGTTGGAGGCAGTAACAATTTTTGCCTGCGCCTTTACGCTGTCCTTAGCGTTTGCAACTGCAACACCAATGCCTGCGTTCTTAATCATAGCAAGGTCATTGTTAGAATCGCCAATGCACATAATCTCTTCCGGCTTAATGTTGTAGCTTGCCGCCACAGCTTTTACTGCTTCCCATTTATTTACGCCCGGTTCCATCAGCTCCAAGAAATTGTCTCTGGAACTGGTAACAACCAGCTTACCTGCAAATTTTTCTTCAAAAGCCTTCCATGCGTTTTCAAAGTCTTCGGTTTCAGTCATTACTAAAATTTTATAGGGCGCTTCCTTAATATCGTAAAGAGCTTCACCAATTTCAGTAATGGGTACACCAATGATGAAGGCGTACATATCGGACCATTTGCCTTTTTTATCTACAAGAATATCGTCACCAATATAAACCTGCGCATAATACTTATGCTCTTCGCAGTAGGCAAGAACTTCTTTGGCAGTATCGTAGCTTAATCTGTGTTCGTAAAACACTTTGCCGTCCTTGCTGCCTTTGACCAAAGCTCCGTTATAAGTTACCAAAGGCACGTCCAAGCCCATATTCAAAGCGTGGGGACGAGCAGAGCAGTACATTCTGCCAGTTGCCAGCATAAAAACTACGTCCTTTTCCAAAGCGCTTTGAATAGCTTTGGCATTGCGTTCAGAAAGCTTATGCTCACTATTCAACAAAGTATCATCCATATCAGTAGCAATCAGTTTAATTTGCATTCTTATACCTCTCCGTCTAAAAATTTTCCTATGAATATGGCAAGGGCGCTGTAAAGTATTAAACTCACCAGCAGCAACCCTGAAAGTTCAACCTTATAACCGGGAAGCACGGCGCACAAGCCTTGCACTCCTAAAAGCACCGCCGCACATACGGCAGACTTGCCTGTAAACTTTGGTAATTTACGTGCTAAATGCTCTGCCAAAGTAGTCCACGCCGCCAGTAAAAAGGAGCCTGCGACTAAGCCTCCCAAAGTTACGACCTCTATAAAATTCAAGGCGTAATTTGCCATAAAGAATATTACACCTAAAGTTAGCCATTGAGTAAATAAATTGTACATTATAATCATCCTTTATGGGCTATATTATATCACAAAAATATTGCGTATTCTTGCAAAGTGTGTCAAAATAAAAGCGACGCGAGTGCTACGCACCGTGTACACTTTTGAAGGGAGCTTTTTTCACGATGAAAAGAAGCGACAAATTCCGCCAAGCTAACCGTGAAGCGAAGGCAACTATTCTTGCCACCGTCGCAGTTATTGCTTTTTGGTGGGTTGCAGGCTTTGGCCTTGCAGATGTAAATGTCTCTTATTTGCATACTCCTCTGTGGGTGTGGGGAGGTTGTCTGGGAACTTGGATTTTTGCAGTTCTGGTTACCCTGTACCTCACCAGATGTGTCTTTGTAGACTTTGACTTAGACGACGAGGAGGAAACCAAATGAGCAGCATCTTTAATCTTCTCCCCGTAATTGCCTTTCTTATACTTATGCTTGGCATAAGTGCTTATGTTCAAAAATCCTCAGCGGATGATCGCCAGAAAAACTTCGCCAAAGACTATTTCATCGGTGGACGTACACTAGGCGGTTTCGTACTGGCAATGACCACAGCTGCTACCTACAGTAGCGTTAGTACCTTCGTAGGTGGTCCCGGTATGGCGTGGATAATTGGCTACGGCTGGTTATACATGGCAATCGTCCAAGTAGTAGTTATCTTTCTGGTACTTGGCGTGTTTGGCAAAAAGATTGCCCTCATCGCCCGTCGCATTGATGCAGTAACCGTTATCGACGTACTGCGTGCCCGTTATAAATCTAACTTCCTGGCGAACTTTGCAGCCATCGTAATCGTAGGTTTCTTCTGCGCTACCATGGTTGCCCAATTCGTAGGTGCAGCAAAACTGTTCGAAGCAGTAACTGGTTACTCCTACCTGACAGGTTTAAGCCTCTTTGGTTTAATCGTAGTCTTCTACACCACCATTGGTGGTTTCAAAGGTGTTGCCATCACCGACTCCTTCTGTGCAATTGCTATGATTGCAGGTATGTGCCTGCTCTTTGGCGCAATGATGGAAACCGGTGGCGGCTTCGATAATATTATGAAGCACATCAGCACTAACCATCCTGATATGCTGGAACCTCTCTCCCGTGGCAAAATGCCTATGTCCCTATACATCAGCCAATGGATGTTGGTTGGTATCTGCACCTTGGCATTGCCTCAATCCGTTGTACGTGGTATCAGCTTTAAAAACACTCAAGCTCTCCACAAAGCAATCGTAATCGGTACCGTGGTAATCGGTGCCATGACCTTGGTTGCGACCGTAATCGGTGTTCTCAGCAAAGGCATCCTTACCGGTGATTTGGCAAGCTACGGTGGCAGCGTTGATAACATAACTCCGCTAACCATTGTAAAAAGTATGGGCCCCTTCTGGGCAGGCGTAACTATCATTGGTCCTATTGCAGCAACTATTTCTACTGTATCTTCCCTGCTTTTGGCAGCGTCCTCCTCTATCATTAAGGATGTATACATGAACCACTTGGCTTCCCAAGGTAAAGAGCTTTCCAACGACAGCGTTCGTAAGCTGAGCCTTGCGGCAACTGTAATCCTTGGCTTATTTGTTTATGTAATTGCCATTACTCCGCCTAGCGTAATTTGGATTATCAATATGTTTGCCTTCGGCGGCTTGCAAACTGCTTTCTTCTGGGTACTGATTTTCGGCTTGTTCTGGTACAAAGCTAATAAGAACGGTGCCATTGCAGCTATGGTTGGCGGTGTACTGGTTTACTGCGGTTCCATGGCAATGAAGATTAAAGTTCTGGACTTGCACCAAATCGTAATCGGTATTGGTCTTTCCTTAGTATTCTTCCTCATCGGTAACAGCTTCGGCGAAACCGTTGACGATGAAACTTTAGAAATCTTCTTCCCAGAAAGATTTGACGAATAAATAGTGAAGCTCCCTCGAATGAGGGAGCTTTCGTTGTTTTTATATGGTTTATGAAATTAGAAGCTGTAACGAGCGTTTACATACCATCTATCACTACGAGCGCTGTCGCCTTTTTGATAGCTATATGCTACGCCGAAAGTCCAATCTTCTTTTTGTGCATCCAAACCAACGGTTGCCATAAAGCTACCGTCGTCCATTACGGTATAACCCAAATCATAGTAACCTACGCCAGGCATATTAACGGTCATACTGCTATCAGTATCACCCATTGCCCAAGTGTAGGACAAGTCAGCTTTCGGAGTTACAATCCAACCGCTATCATAAACATTTTCTTGGCTCAAGCTTACGCCAACAGGCACCAGCCAAATATTTTGACGTTCGGTGGAATAATAAGTTGCTTCAGAAGTCGTGCCACCTTTTGCTTCGTATTCGGCAGTATCAATGGTCATAAAGCGCAAGCCAGCATAAGGAACGATTTGTACTGCGCCTTTGTCGATAAGCTTCTCAACCTTAACGCCTGCAGTCCAAGTGCTTGCTTCGGGGTTAGCAGTAATAGTGTTTGCACCAGATTTTTGTTCTACATCACTATCAGATTCGCTGTAGCCAATATCGAAAATGAAGTTGGTATCTTGTTTCTTAACTGCGCCGTAGTAACTTACGCCCCAGAAATCAAATTCGCTGTCAGATTGTACAACGTTTTTCTTGCTGTGGCTATCGCCTTCGCCATAGTTAAATGCGATACCGCTTGCATAGCTACCAACTTGTTTGAAGTCAGTGCCCAATACTACACCATTGAATTGGCTTTCGTAAGCGTTTTCTACACCGCCCATATCAATGCCGTCAACTTTATCTTTACCATGAACATATTGTGCCCAAATTGCGCTACCATTAGCTTCTTCGGTTACGCTAGGTCCATGACCGCCTCTGTGACGAGGACCACCATGTTTAGGACCAGAGAAGGAGTTACGTGCGCCAACGGAACCATTTACTTGTTTGCTAACGCTTACAACGTTACCAGTAAAGCCACCAGCTTCGCCAACTTGAAGCACTGCGGCAATAGCTTTTTGTTGTTGGTCGGAAGTTAAGTTGCTTTCAACAGAAGTCAATTCTTTGATTGCATCAACAGTCGGGTTTACATTTTCTTCGATGGTAGAACCAGCAATTTCAACAAGAATCTCTTTGTTTTCGTTAGTTGCAACACCGGTTTCTACCATTTGTTGTGCAGATTTAGCCTTAATTGTACCTTGTAAAGTATTAGCATCTTTATCTAAATCAGTCCAATCTACATACCACAAAGCGTTATCTGCTTGAAGAGCCCAGTTTGCGCCTTGGTTATTAGCAAAATCTTTTGCCACATTGTAAACGCCGTCAACTTCGCCACCATTGATAACGATTTTCGCACCTTCTGCAACTGTCAAGCTACCTTTTTTATTACCGTTCAGAGCATAAACGCCAGTATTCTTTTCAAAAGTAGCACCATCAATTTTCAAAGTAGAAGTAGCATCGAAATAAGCACTAACTACAGTATTATCTTCATCCACATTCCAAGTAGCACCTTTTACGTTAACAGTACACTCAGGTTGAGGAAAATCACTATTTTCGCCCTCCACAAAACCAAATTTTACGGAAGAACCTTCGTTAATGTTAATGGTATTGAAAAAGGCTACTTGGGAGATTTCTCCATTCCAACCATTAATATTGAGAACACCACCGTTAAGACCACCAGACAACGTAACATCTTCTAACTCAGTATTACCACTAAGATTTATATTACCTGTGCCCGCAAAACTCCCCATAACCGAACCACTCTTAAGCACACAACCATTAATATCTACAACACCATCACCTTCCAGATTACCTACTATCATAACATCACCCAATTGGTTAAAATTGCCACCTACAGAATCCCCAATAATGAAGCCCTCACCAATTGTTACTTTACCATAACCACAAAAGTTTTTCACTTCAGTCAAAGTATAATGTTCAAGCACAGCGTCATTGTTCTGATTCGCAGGTCTATAGCAATCATTATCACTAACATAGTCCCAACCTAAATGACCATCACTTGCCCAAGCACTACCAGTAATAACAAACGCCATCAACGCGCCAAGTGCCAAGCTTCTTTTAAACGTCTTTTTAGACATAAAAATTACGCCTTCTTCCTTAAAAATATTTTAATTAATATGTGTACATTTACACCTATCTGTATCTAATTGTACAAAAAAAAAAAAAACAATTGGTCAATAATAAAACACACTCCATAACTCCAAGTTAGTAGTAACTTAGAGAACAGGGAAGCAAAACTTTCAGTTTTGCTTGATACAGGGCAGAAGAAAATAAAGACAGGAAAGGGAAAAAGAAAACTTACCAAAAGAAAAAGGCAAAGGACAGAAAAAAAGAAGACTCACTATATAAGTGACATACTTTTAGGTCAAGTGGCTCACAATTTCCGAAAAAATTGGGTCAATCATTTTTCTTGTGGGATTTATAAGTCATAAAAGAAAAGCAAAAAACCTCATGGTAAGATAAAGATGCATCTTGGCAGGATGTAAACATCTTGATCAAACCAGAGGTTTCAAAATGAATTATATACAAACAC
>JAFTID010000024.1 GCA_017457085.1 Phascolarctobacterium sp. | reverse complement strand
TTTTGACAAAGGTGTGACCCCAAAAGTGGTAAAGGTGGCACCCCAAGATTTGACAAAGCGAAACCACAGAAGTGGTATAGCGAAAACTGACCACGAAATCTGACAAAGGGGTGACCCCACCCCAATTTTTGACAGAGTTCTAGCTTATGTTATAGCAAAACCACAATATTGTTATAGGTAGTACCACAACAAGTGTTATAGGGATAACCATATTATTTGTTATACCCTCGTAAACGCCAATATTACTCTTGGCTACCTTAGGTTAAATGTATAATATCTCGCTGATATTGTGAAATTAGCAAGCGATTCTCACTCTTGTTAGCTCAATATATTTTTCAGGGTTGTCTACCTGGCACCACATCATTAACCATATATCTCCTTTAAAATTATTAATTGTTTCATAATATTACTAGCACTAAAATCACCATCAGCAATCAATCTATGTTTATAGATATCTTTTGGTGCCCACCTTTTTAGTTTTAATTCTGTGTTTACGTAAAAAATTGCAACTACAGGTACATCTAGTGCTAATCCAAAATGCAATGTACCAGTATCAACGCTGATTAATGCATAACACTTTTGCATCAATGCACCCAATTCTGAAAAACTAGTTTTATCCACAAAATTCAAAAACTCTTCGCATCCTACATCATTAAGGGTTCTGACATACTGTTTTGCAACTTCACCAGCACCAATAATTGCTGGAATTTTTCCTATTTGTCGTAAATTATGGACTAATTGCACACAAGTATTAAGTCGTAAATCTTTCTCTTTAGCTTTAGAAGTTGGACTAATTAAAACAATATCGTTTAGTTTTATAATTCCCTCTTCCGCTTGTAGCTTTTCTACAAATCTATTTGCTTCATCGGGCGGGTTGTAAATAATTTTCTTCTCTTCCACGTTACGCTTCGAGTACAGTTCTAACAACGCACTATATCTATCCTGAACATGCACTTTATTTCCATAACTAATGAGTCCGTTATTTACTAGTAAATTGAATATACCTCTATTATCAGCATAAATGCGTTTACATCTTAATAACCTAGCTAAAAGAATTCCTCTTTCATTACCATTTATGACAAAAGCAGCATCAAAACAATATTTATTTTTAATTTTCTTATAAAACTTATAAAAACCTATTATACCTTTGTTTTCGCCTTTTTTATCATATGCCCAAGTCTCATCTACACCATCCATGTACCGTGCCACTTCAAAAAACTGCTTGTTTGCTACAAATACTATGTAAGAATCAGTAAATTGTGTTTTAATACTTCTAACTAGCGCATCCGTTAATATTGTATCTCCAAAATAGGCAGTATTTATCACCAAGAAAAATTTCATTTGCAATACCTCAACAATCTTTTATAAAGGTTACGTTCGATAATCAAAATCCTGTACTTTTTGGAACGTTCTGTATTTTAGGATAATTGGATTAGTTTGTACTGTAATTTAGTCAAAATATGTGTTAAAATGAGTCTGACTTAAGCGTTCAAAAAAGTACACTATTTTGTGAGCGAAGCGAGGGATTGGTAGTGGATTGTTACAATATAGTACACAAGGAAATACACATCGGAACTCCAAAACAGTTAGAAAATAAAAATATTATGTTTTGTGGGGATTCTAAATATTTCAAATACATAGGCGTAACACTTACATCTGTTGTGGAAAGTAATAGTGATTCGAATTTTGTTTTTCATATAATTTGTGATGATGTGGAAGATGATGATATAAATAAATTTCAAAAAATAGCAAAAACATATGGATGTACCATTAATTTATATCTGATTGAAACTGCATATATTGATAAATTGCAAAAAGCCGTTAATAAAGAGTCTCATATAAATGTTGCTGGCTTGTTTAGAATAATAGGGTTCAGTATTTTAGAGAAAACTGTTGATAAAGTTTTATACATGGATGCAGATATTTTGGTTGTTGGTTCAATCAACGAATTTTGGAAACATAGTTTAGATGAAAATGAAGCAATTGTCATACAAGATGATACTGGTACACAAGAAGCTAAAAGAGTCGGTGTTGAAAAATATTTTAATTCTGGTGTAATGTTTGTCGATTTAAGAAAATGGAATGCTAAAAAGAATACTGAAAAATGTTTACAATTACTGTTTAGTGATAAGAAGTGGGTTTTCGTCGATCAAGATGTGCTTAATATTGTTTTGAATGGTTATTGTAAGTGGTTTGCACCAAAATATAATTGCTTATATAATTTGAATAGGGTGTTATTGAATAAACATATTACACTGCCAGATTTTCCTGTTATATATCATTTCATAGGTGCTACAAAACCTTGGCATATATGTGCGTATAATGATGCTGTTGTCAAAGAGTATATGCGTATAAAAACAATTTCATTATGGTTTGATAATAAATTGGTAGATGTTGAAGAAATTAAAGATATAAAGCATAAATGGACTATTTTTAAGATTATGAGTTATCAGATGTTTAAGCAAAGTAATATTAAAAGTCTGTATTATTTTATGAAGTATTTACAGTTAAAAATGAGATATAGATTGTGATCTAATAAGAACAAATGGATAATACGGGGGGAGTAGTCTAAAAATCAATCTCTTGACTATTTATTGGAGGAGAAGTAGAGTACATAGGAATTCTAATAGCAAATTACAAATTCAATAAAGGATAATTTTTTTTTTCTAGAATATATTACTAGTGCTTTCGGTGGGATAATTTTCAGAGCATGTTCGTAGATGAAAGTTGTTTCTCTAGAAATAGTAAATTTGATTTGTGATAAAAGTCATCAAGTCATAATTTAGGCATATATGAAAAAATGAATTATTTGTTTTATTGGAGACGGTAATTATGAAAATTATGTTGTTAGACACATGGAGAATTATCAATTCTAAAGGTGGGACTGAAAAAGTTTTTTGTAACATGGCGAATGCTTTAGTTGATAAAGGATATCAAGTTTTGGCTGTGGCGTGTGAAAATAAAGAAGGTTTACCTTTTTTCCCTCTAGATAAAAGAGTAAAGTTTCTTAATGTTGGTAAATACTCGGCTTTAACTGAATTTTTTCTGAAGATAGTAACTGCGTTTTATATAAAAAGCTCCTTGAGGAGGAATAAAAGAACAGAGTACAGAACTTTTTTGATGAAGAGTAGAATTCAACCAATACTTCAAGAATATACTCCTGATATTATAATATCTTTTACAAGTGATGGAACGTTTTTGCTAAAAAATTTGAATTTTGAATTAGCTTGCCCTGTAATAACAATGTATCATTCTAATGCGGAAAGGATATTGGAAGGTAAAATATTTTGGCGTGCTTTGGAGCGTTGTGAATGTATTCAAACATTGTTGGAACGAGATGCTAGTATCACGCTAAATACTATTCAACCCCAAAAGGTAGTAGTGATACCTAATGCAGTTCCTCAATATGAAGTGATTTCTAATTTAAAAAGCAAAACAATAGTCAGTGTGGGACGAATTGATAGAAAAGAAAAAAGACAGCATATATTAATTGAGGCGGCAAATCTTTTGAAGAATAGGTTTCCTGATTGGAAAGTTGAAATTTGGGGAGAAACCAATGTTGACAAAAAATATTTTAAAGAGTTAGAAGCTTTGATTTTAAAATATGATCTGAAAAATGTAAGGTTTTGTGGAACCACTGATAACATACAATCTGTCCTAAAAGAGGCATCCATATTTGCTTTTCCTTCGGCATATGAGGGATTTCCCTTAGCTTTAACGGAAGCGATGAGTATGGGATTACCTGCAATAGGATTTAAAAATTGTACTGCTGTTAACGAACTGATCGTGAATGGCGAAAATGGTATTTTGTGTGATGAAGGCGTGGAAAATTTTGCTAAAGCATTAGAAGAATTAATTGTTAATGAAGAAAAACGGATTAAGTATGGGAATAGAGCCAAAGAGGATATGAAGCAATATGCCCCGGAAACAATTTGGAGTAAATGGGATCAACTGATAAAAGAACTAGTGGAGGAGTATTCTGAAAAGAAACGTAGCTAGTTTCGTTGATTATTAGGGTTTTAAAGTATGTAGATTTTAGAATTTATGATAACAGTAATGATGGAGTAACCTAACTAAAGGGTATAAGAAGGTATCTTGTGTTGGGATTTTAATTGCAGTATAATATATGGGAGGACTTGTGTTCTGATACTTTTGGTTTCTGGAGAGGTGAAGTAATTCAGCTCTCCATTTGTTTAGTTAATGCTGATGAATCTAACTATTAATTTTAAGTAATTTGTTAGACCAATATAATACTTGGTGTAAGGTGGTGTGCAAATGTTATTGCAATTTTCTGTTGAAAACTATAAATCGTTTAAAAATTTAACTGTTTTATCAATGGAAGCATCAGATGATACACAGCTTCCTATGAATTACATAACGATAGGTGATGAAAGAATTTTAAATTCTGCTGTAATTTTTGGGGCTAATGCATCTGGTAAAAGTAATATATTTACTGCGCTTACTGCAGCAATAATGTTAGTAAGAAAATCTAGTATCAGACAAGTTTCAGAATCTTTATTTGAGATAGTTCCTTATAAGTTTGATAATGAGTCGTTTGATAAACCAACCTTTTTTGAGTTTGTGTTTCGCATTGAAGATAAAAAATATGTATATGGGTTTAAAGCTACTCAAAGGGAGGTTATAGAGGAATATCTTTATGAGTATGATAAACAAGAACCAATTGTTATTTTTGAACGAAGTGAAAATATTTATACGTTCGAATCAACTGAATTAGAAGCGGAATTACTTCCGCTAACAGAAAGAAATACTAACAATAAATTGTTTTTGTCCACTGCTACAATGTGGAATAGTGCAGTAACTAAAGTGCCATATCTTTGGTTTGAGTCAATGATTAATACATATTCTGCTGATTTTGAGCAATTACTTCACCAGACAGCAGCTATGTTTGAAGAGGATAAAGATGGGGCTCTTAGGCAATTTACCAATAAACTGCTTCATGAGGCAGATATCAATATTGATGATTATGAACTGGAAATAAAGGATGTTTCTCATGAACAATTCTTGCAGCAGATACCTGTTGAAATTAGAGGAGTGATGAATATCATTCCTAATGGAGTAAACAAATCATTGAATATTGAGACTGTGCATACGATTGCTAATGAAGGAAAATTTGAGAAGTATAACTTGCCTTTAGGTGAGGAATCACAAGGAACAAGGGGCTTGTTTTTGTTTGCTCCCATATTAAAACGTGCATTTGAAAAGGGTGAGACTTTATGCATAGATGAATTTGGTGCAAGTTTACATCCTATATTAATTTGCTACTTATTTGCTTTGTTTAATAATCCGAAAATAAATAAGGCAAATGCACAATTAATAGTATCTTCGCATTCTATGGTGTTAATGTCACTTGAAAATCTTCGCAGAGATCAAATATATTTTGTAGAGAAAAATCGTAAAACTGGTGTGTCGGAATTATATTCTTTGGATGAGTTTTCATCACTTGAGGAAGAAAATATACGGATGGCATATTTGTTAGGAAGATATGGGTCTATACCGGATATTTCTGGGGAGGCTAATTTATGGGACTGAATACAAAAGGGTATGTCAAAAAGGCAAGAAACACTGGAGTGAGAATTAGAAGGCCAATTATCTTTTTAGGTACTGAAGGTAATAATAGGACAGAAACGCTTTATTTTAGAGATTTTTGTCAAGATTATAATAGAATGGTAAGATTTTCTACTGGAAACAATACTGATCCTGTAAATATGATTAATGATTTAAAATCTTATATGGACAAGAATGGGTTTGATGCGAAATTAGGAGATAAATCGTATTGTTTAGTAGATTCTGATGTTGCGCAAGCTAAAAATGCACAGATTGCACAAGCTGATGCCTTAGCATTATGTTATGGAATTGATTTAGTCTTATCAGTTCCCTGTTTTGAAATTTGGTATCTTTGTTATTTTAGTTTTTCAACTAGAAGTTATTCGTCAAATTTTGATGTAATAAAAGAACTGGCTAAATATATTCCTGGATATAATAAAGGGTTACAAAAGATTTATGAGAAGACTAAATGTAATTTGCATCAGGCAATTATAAATGCTGTCAGATTAGAAGCATATTGTTCTAGAAATAGGTATATAAAACATACAACAAACTTTATGCCAAGTACAGAAGTATATAAAATTGCAAACGAGATAATAAAATAACGTTATAGGTATATTTTCTAAAATACTTCTGGTTTTATTGTTTTTTGGGGGGATCTGTCTAAAGTTGGAGTTGAAGCTCTGACCTTTTTGACTGTTATTGCTGGAACGAATCATTTCAATTTAGGCAACAAGTACTCCCTATACTATAAGTGTCACAAAAAAATCAAAGTGGCTCACAAAAACTAAAATTTTTTCAAAAAAAGAGCTTTTTCTGCTATTTTGAAAATTTTTTGGTAAAAAGTGAGCCACTTTGCCTTAAACAGGTACACTTATATAGTGAGTCTTCTTTTTTGCTCTCCTTGCTCTTCTTCTTTTGGTAAGTTTTCTTCTTCTCGTTCCTCTCGTTTTTTCTTCTGCCCTAATTAAGCAAAGCTGAAAGCTTTGCTACATTGTTCTAAAGTTAGTACTAACTTATAGTTATAAATGTTTTTTGCTAATTTAGTCCTGCTAACAGCTTGTGAACTAAAGAGATATCTTTTACGAATGCAGGTATACGTCTAAAGGGTTTCTTAATGTTGAGTTTTACTTTTAATAAATTATTACACAAAGGAAAAATAAGATTTGAAAAAATTGAGTATTTTCATTTTAGGATTAATCATATCTGTTTCAGAAACTTGGCTGGCTATAAACAGTTTTACTGGGGCAAATCCTTTTCCGTGGGATGAGGTTTTATATAATTCTGCTGACCATGTCATTAGAGACGTAATAGTATTAGCTATTATATGGTTTACTGTTAGAAATCGCGAATCTATTGTTAAAATCTTTAAAGATTTTTGCCCAGTAATTGTAATAGCTGTATTATACCTGTTATCTGCATCATTTATGGTATATAGGCTTAGCTTGGATTTTGGATTGCAAACATTTTTCTCTGTTTTTGCAGGCATAATGAATAATGTTCTGTTAGTATTGATAGCTGCATTAGTTTATAATAAATATCCTAATAAAATTACAAAAACTGTCTATTTTTCAGGATATATATTTACCGGAATCGTAATGATTGCCGATATGGTATATTTTTGGCAAACTACAATGCATATTGAAAGTGTGTTGTTTCAAAATATTAACATTCATTCTTTGATAGGTGTAGCAAGTAGTTTTGACAATATGTTCATTATTCTGATATGTGCATTGTTGAGCAGTATTGTTTTTGTATTTCGGTATGTTCGAATCACGGAAAGCACTATTAGTTTTAAATACATTGTTTCTATGGTATTAGGATTTACTGTATTTATAAATACGGTGGATTATCTTTTCAGCATCACTGGCATGTATGCTTTGAAAAAAATTGTTGGAATGTATGCCGTAGTAGAATCTGAAAAAGTTAGATATAGTTATAGAAGTGTTATTTCTATGCCTATAAATGTAAACTTTATAAACAAGGTATTTAGTAACGTAGATGTTATTGATGATAAGTATTACAGATTTGCTCAAACAATAACAAATGACGATAAAAAATTACTGACAAATCTTGGCGTAAATTCAGATAAAAGTATGGTTGCTGAATTGCAATCTTATTATGATAATGTTGTTGTTTTAATTTTAGAATCTGTTCATAGAGATTACATTAATTTTTATAATAAAAATATACCTGAAGAAGCAACACCATTTTTGAATAGTTTGATTATTAGAAATCCTCATATAGATAAGTTTTATTCATCTGCTGTACCGACAACTCAGGGATTAAACGCAATTTTTCGCTCTCATATAATAATGGATAAGAATTTAGATGGTAAAAATAAACCGTCTATCTTCAGAAGTGTTCAAGAAAAAGGCATACGTGGTATTTTTTTGAATGCTTCTACACACTACTATGCTGATGAGTTACGTGAGTATCCAAACCAGTTTGGTATGCAGGAGTATTATGCAAGAGAATATCTAGAGAAAAAAGGTTATATTGGAGCAAGTGGTTGGGGATATCATAATGATGTTATTTATGATGAGACTCTGAGTTTATTAGAAAAATACAAAAATGAAAAAGTTTTCTTGGTTGCTAAGACTTTAGATATGCATCAGCCGTATCCATATGTTGGTTGTGAGTGGGAAGAAATTCCTGAATCAGTGCAGGCTAAAGGTAGCATTACTGTTAATGGTATGTATTGGGTTGATAAAACTTTAAAGGAGTTTTTCGATAAGGCTGAGCAGTTAGGGTTAATGGATGAGAAAACTTTATTTGTTATTACCAGTGATCATAATCCACATAGTGGTGGTGAATATCTTGATTTAGTTCCTAACGTTGGCGATAAATTTAGTATTGCACCAATCCCATTGTTGTTTGTAAGTAAAAATTTGACACCATTAAATAATCTAAAGAGCCAAGATTTTGCATCACAAATAGATTTGGCTCCTACTTTGCTTTATTTGTTGGGGATAGAGTCACCTGACCTTTTTATGGGCAGAAATTTACTAACTCATTGTGAAAAACCTTATGCGTTAGGATATTTTGGTGGGAATTTTTATTTCTGGTCTGATGGTTTAGATTTTGTTGGAGAAGTGAACAAACAAGAATATGACAATGAATATATCGAAGTTTTAAACAAGTATATTCTTAATTATTATGCCCTGTGGCATAAATAGAGTAGTGAAAGGTTTTCTATGCGCAAAAAGATTCTCTTCGGTATCGATTACACAGATAACGAATTTATCAAAATAATTTTATATTTGTTTGTTGGTGGTACTGCTGCTCTCGTAGAGTGGGGGTTATTTTACCTTTTCTTCTATCGTTTGCTAGCCGGTTTTGGACTTAACCTTGATGCTTTAACTTTGGTTGCAACCGCACTAGCCTTTGGCCTATCCACTTTGTATCATTATTTCTTAGGAAATATACTAGTCTTTGATAGTGGCAGTAAATATAATAAGAGTAAAGAACTTAGTTTGGTGTTCTTGGTGAGCATTATGGGTTTGGGCTTTAATCTTATGTTTATGTATTTCTTCGTAGGTTTGCTTAATTGGCAGCCTATGCTTGCCAAGGTTGTTACTAGCTGTATTGTTGTAGTTTGGAATTATTTGTCTCGTAAAAAATGGATTTTTAGGAGTTAAGAATGCCTTTAACACATGTTGAAATCGAAAAATTTAATAAGGTTTTGATTGTGTATAACCGCAATTCCGGTAAGCAGCTTTTTGCTAGTATGTTTGCTCGGGTTAATGAAATTTACAAACACGTTAAGAAAATTTTTGGCTCAAAGCGTGCCGAAGTGTGTGATATTAAAAGCTTTGCACATTTAGATGAGATTGCTGAGCGAATAGTAAATGAGCGCATTGATTGGGTTATTATTGCGGGCGGCGATGGAACTATCCGTGCGTTAATAGAAAAACTAGTCAATAAAAATTACCGCCCTTATATTAGTGTTTTCCCAGCTGGTACTGTTAACCTTGTAGCGAAAGAACTTCTGATGGGAAATGAACCTGAGAAGTGGATGAAGCGTGTTTCTAAAGGGATTGTTACTCCAGTTTATGTTGGCAGAACTAACGGACATATCTTCTTGACCGTTACCAGTATTGGCTTTGATTCTTTGGTGGTTAATAATGTTACGGAAGAATCTAAGAAGATGCTGAATAAAATGGCTTATGCTGTGCAAGGTGCGGAGCTGGCGCGCAAGGAACTAGCGTATAGCAACTGGCGATATAAATTTGAAGTGCGTTTTGATGATGAAGAAATATGGCACGAAGCATCTTCTGTAATCGTGGGTAAGAGTAGATATTACGCAGGGCGTTACTGCTTGTTTAGTGGAGCGTCCTTGATTAATCCAGAATTACATGTGGCGCTGTTTACTGGTAATACCCGTAACGATTTTATGCGTTATGCCGCTTGCATTGCCATGGAAGCTTTGTCCTTGGAAAAGAGTATTATTCTCAAGACTGCTAAGAAGCTAGAAATCCGTTGTAACGAAGAAAATTTTGCTGCGGAGCTTGATGGTGATGCTGTTACTACTGCACCACTCATCATTACTATAGATGAAACTCCAATAAAATTTTTAGCGTAGCTTTGAACGAATCATTTCTGTATTTTGTATAATCAAACTGTGAATATACACTATACAATGAAAAAACATCCCTCGCTCATGTAAGTGAGGGATGTTTTGCACTACTTCAAGCCTACTAACCGTTTGTGTACAAATGAAATTTCTTCTACGAATGCAGGTTTACGTCTAAAGGTTAGCAAAAGGGGAGTAGCAAGGTCTAGACCGGCATCTTTACCACAGATTTTTGCGTACTCCTTAAGGTGGTCACAAACCTTTTTATATTGATTACGATTGATTGCCGCGTTGGCTTGAGAAAAAATATATTCTTGGTAAAGTTTAGTTGTTTCTTTAGGATTGTGTGGAAAAAGCTTTTTCGCATAGTGGCGAATGTAGTAATGGTTTTTGGTTATGATTCTTAGCATCGCGTCATACTCTTTTTCGTTGTCTAAAATATGTAAGTAATTATCGATACGCATACATTTTGCAAGCTGCAACAGTAGTTGTGGCTTTTCTTTTTCCCATGAGCCAATTTGTTGGAGCATTTTTTTGTAAGTAGCATAGGCTTCAATGTTTCCAGCAAACAGTAGCTCTTTTGAACATTTAAGTATTCCTTCTTTATTTTTAAGCTTTGTATAAATGTCCAATTGCCTGTTTAACCAAGCATCTTTGCGACGATACAGAGTCTTATCACTGTTCAATGCTATTTCAGTTATTTTGAGAGCCTCATCAAAGTTATTATCTTCATAGCACCAAGTAAACGCTAACAGCAGGGTGCTATCAGCTTGGTATTCAGTTAAAATCTTTTCATAAGCTGTTTGTCGACCATAAAGATGCTCTATAATACGAACACGCAAGAGTGTTATTTGTTCTATATAATAATCTGCTCCATACTTACATTGTATTTGAGACAAATCATCTAAAACGGAAGTTAATTTCCCAATATTTGTTTTAGTTGACAAAGGAATGCTTAAACCCAGTAAGGTAAACATTGCATCGGACCAGCCTTCATAATGTTTGGACGTAGCTACTTTTATTAGCAAAGCATAACATTTACTTTTGTCTTGAGTATTAGCAGCTTCTTTTATACTGGCTACAAGTTCTTGCAGGTATTGTTCTGTGTGAGACATTAAACTTGATACGCCACCACCGCTATCGTCAGCATTTTCTGCAAGATATATTCCAGTTTTGTAAAATTCTAAAAGTATTTTTAAAGCTGTCAAGGGCTTGCCGGAAAGTATTGTTTTAATGTGGAATTCCAATAGATTTTCGAGTTCGCTGCAGGCATCCATGCAAGCATGCCAGTCAATAAATTTTCTGTATGTATGTTCTTGAATAATGATATAGATATCAGTTTTTATTTTGTCGTAAAGTGCGTCTATGTCATTAGTTTTGACAAGGCTATTGGCATAATTAATAAAGTCAGGTGAGATTTCTAAAAAGTTTTTAAGAACGCATTTTAATTGGTCGTGGGTAAGGGAATCTATAAAGTCTTCAATAATCTTGGCTTTGTTTTGCATAAGTGCCACCTCGCTTCTGATATGCTTTTATTGTAGCAATTGATTAAATTGGTTACAAGTTTTTCTGTTCTTATTAAATTGCCTAATTATAGTTTTGACCTTGTTGGCATTACGAAATTAGGGCTTAATCTTATGTACATTTATAATAAAAAAGCGTATAATTAAGACATCTTTTTAATTGAGGTAATAAAATGTTAGGTACAGTAGTCAACGTCGGTTGCATACTCTCCGGTTCTATAATCGGAAGCTTCGTCAGCCGTGGTATAAATGAAAAATATAAAACAGCACTTTTTGATGCACTAGGTTTAGCGACAGTTGGACTAGGCGTGAATGCCTTTGTCAGCAATATGCCGAAAAGTGAATACCCTGTGCTTTTTATCGCCAGCCTTGCCATTGGCACAGTGCTTGGTACTTGGCTGGATTTAAATGGAAAGTTCCAAGGACTTTTGCAAAAGGCAAAGGGTGGTTCTAAATTGGCAGAAGGCTTGTCAACTGCTATCTTACTGTTCTGCATTGGTACTCTGTCTATCTTGGGACCAATCGAAAGCAGATTAAACGGTAACAACACTTACCTTTTTACTAATGCTACTTTGGACTTTGTTTCTTCCATTATCTTGTCATCTGCCTACGGGATGGGTATTGCCATTGCGGCGTTGGTGCTCTTCTGTTGGCAAGGAAGTATTTACGCATTCGCAGGTTTGATTGCTCCCTATATGACACCCCAGCTTATGGCAGAGGTTTCTATTTTGGGTGGTGTGTTCCTGATGAGTTCAGGCTTGGGAATTTTACAGATTCGTGATTGCAAGACCTTGAATATGTTGCCTGCACTTTTAGTTCCGCCAGCATTCATTGCAATTTGGAAGCTGTTTTTCTAAAGCGTTAGTTTCGTTACAATTTTGACTAGTGTTTTTGCCTAAGCCTAGAGTAAGTTTGACAATAAGACTAGTCATGTTATAATAAACCACAAAACTTTTGGGAGGTTAATGAAATGAGTCAATCCTACAGCTTATATTTACCCAGTTACACAATCGGCCCTGATTGCTATAAAGAAATTCCTGCCATCGTAAAACGTTATGGCAAAAAAATCGTTTTGGTTGGCGGCAAAACTGCCCTTTCCGTAGCAACTGAAGCAATTAAAGAAGGTATTGCTGGTTCTGATTTGGAAATTATTGGTTCCGAATGGTTTGGTGGCGATGCAACCTACGAAAATGTTGATATGTTGATGGCTAAAGAAACCGTACAAGAAGCTGATATGATTTTCGGTGTTGGCGGTGGTCGTGCTGCTGACTGCTGCAAAGTTTTGGCAGATAAAATGGGTAAGCCCCTCTTCAACTTCCCGACCTTGGCTTCTAACTGCGCATCTTCTACCGCACTGTGCGTTATGTATAAAACTGATGGCAGTATGGCTGGCTATTACTATCGTCCTCGTTGCTGTGATCATATCTTTATCAATACCAAGATTATTGCAGAATCTCCTGTAGAACTTTTCTGGGCTGGCATTGGTGACGCTATGTCTAAAGAATTTGAAGTTAAGCTGGCAACTCGTGGTGTAGATTTGTTCCACACTCCCTTGCTGGGTCAAGCTGTTGCTTATGCTTGTGCAAATCCTTTGCTGAAATATGGCAAACAAGCTTTGGAAGATTGCCGTAATAATAAAGAATCCAACGCAATCAGCGAGACTGCGCTGGATATTATCATCACTACCGGTATCGTTTCTAACTTGGTAATTGGTGGTCCGAAATATTATTACAATGCATCTTTGGCTCACTGCTTCTACAATTCTTACACCAAACTGCCTCATGCTCACAAACATCTTCACGGTGAAGTTGTTTCCTTTGGTGTATTGGTGCTCTTAACCTGCGACAATGATCCTGACCGCGATAAGATTGCTCAATTCCACAAAGACCTTGGCTTGCCTGTAACTCTGGCTGAAATTGAATGCTCTCCTGAAGATGTAGAAGTAATCCTTGATGATTGTCCGCACCATTTGGATTGGAGCAAAACTCCGTACGAAATGACCAAAGAAAAATTCAGAAAAGCGATTTTCGACATGGATGCGTTTGGTAAGACCTTATAAAACGTCATAAAAATAAAAAACTCCCATAAGGGAGTTTTTTATTTTCTAGGCTTAAGTTCTTCTGGCAATTCAATTGCTATCTCATGGTCACTTTCGCTCATCGGATTCACGTGTACCATACAATGCTTTACCAGAGGAAAGTTTGCTTCGAGGGCAGCGTGGGTAGTTTCTGCGATGTGATGGGCTTTAATTAAAGGAAGCATATCATCGACGCTAATTTCCACATCTACATAAATACGATTGCCAAAAATGCGAGTGGTAATACTATCCACGTGTTCAACACCGGGAACTCGACAAATAAGGTCTACCAATTCTTGAGTAGTCTTGTCGTCGCAGCTATGGTCTACCATTTTATACATAGCATCAGTAAAAACTTCGTAAGAAGCGTGCAAAATCATTAAGCAGATTATAATACTGGCAACTGGGTCTAAAACAGGATAACCCATACGAGCACCCAAGATACCAACGAAGCTACCTATTGAAGAAAGGGCATCGCTACGGTGGTGCCAGGCATCTGCCATCAACGCACCGGAGTTGATTTTTATGGCAGCGTTACGTGTGTACCAATACATTGCTTCCTTAATAACTATAGAAGCAATTGCTGCCCACAAAGCAAGCTGACCGGGAACAACTAGTTCGGTAGTAGTTTCGTTAAAAATTTTTTCATAACCGCTGTAGCCGATGACAAGGGCAATCATTGTAAGCATTGTCGCTAAAATAATGGCAGCGATACATTCCATACGCTCGTGTCCGTACTGATGCTCTTTGTCCGAAGCTTTGTTAGCGTAGCGTACGCCCGCCATTACCACAAGGGTACTCAGTACGTCGGACGCAGAATGGATGCCGTCAGAAATCATTGCCGCCGAATGAGCTATGTAGCCGGCAAAAAGCTTCGCTACTGATAAAACTAAGTTGGCAATAATACTGTTAATAGATACAATCATGGCGGTACGTTCGTCATTGTTACTGAAATTCATAGATGTCCTCCTTCTGGTCTTTGCGTGCAGGAATATAAAAACGCCTGCGGAATAGTAGTATACTGTCCCGCAGACGTTGAGTAAGTCTGCTGCCATAAAGGCCCGGCTGCAAAAACCATAAGGTTAACCGCCTGATCAGATTGTACTGTAGCTTGTCGCAGTGCAAAGAGATTAATTTTAGTGTAAGCGGTTAGCAATGGCTTCGTCAAGTCTTAGCCACGAATATATTTTAGTGCGCTTTGTGCGGCAATGGCACCGTCGTTAGTAGCGGTTACTACTTGGCGCAAAACTTTGGCGCACACATCTCCTGCTCCGTAGATGCCGGGAATAGCGGTGCTCATATCCTCATTTACTTGCAAGTAACCCTGTGCGTTGGTGATGCCCAAATCTTTGACGAAATTGGTAACAGGGTCTGCACCAATATAGGGGAAGATGCCGCTGGCAGGAATAATTTCTTCGTTACCAGTTTTCGTATTTTTAACACGCATACCTGCAACCTTACCATTTTCTACCACAACTTCCAAGGATTCACGGAAGGGTAGGATAGTTATTTTAGGATTGTCCTTAACTTTTTGTTGAGTGATTAGTTCAGCAATGTATTGGTCGTTACGGGCAAGGATGGTTACGTGGGTAGCAAATTCTGCCAAGTAGAGAGATTCTTCGAAAGCAGAGTTGCCTGCGCCCACAATGACAACTGGTTTGTTGCGGTAGAAGGCAGCATCACAAACTGCACAGAAGCTTACGCCGTGACCAATCATTTCCATTTCACCGGGAATGCCCAAGGTACGCTCCACGGTACCAGTGGCGATGATAACTGCTTTGGCGGCGAAACGTTTATTGCCTTCGCAGACAACAATTTTTTGCTTGCCCTTGTCGATGATTTGCTCTGCCTTTTCATATAGGTAGTCCGTTCCTAAAGCCATTGCCTGTTCGTAAATGTCGTAGGCAAGCTGGCTGCCACTTACATTTTTATGTCCAGGCCAGTTTTCCAGTTCGAAGGTTTTAATCAGCTTGCCACCGGGAGCAAAGGCTTCTAATACTAAGGTCTTCAAGCCCGCACGTCTAGCGTAAATGGCAGAGGTCAACCCTGCTGCGCCACCGCCTACAATAATTAAATCGTAAGTTGCCTCAGGCGCAGCTTCCACAGGTGGCTTGTTGCCAATAAGTTTTTCTAAACGTGCCTGTAAGCGTTCCAAGGGGAGGAAGCCACTATAACGGGAAACGATTTCTCCGTCTTTGATGAAGAGCAGAGTGGGGACAATGGTGATATTCAGCTCGTCAGTGAGTTCAGGTTCTTTATCTATGTCGATTTTTACGATATCTAGTTTATCGCCCATAATTTTATCTAAATCGTCCAGCACGTAGCTTTCCATTTTGCAGGGTCCGCACCAAGTTGCGAAGAAGTCTGCAAAAAAGGTTTTCTTTGCTGCCAGCATTGCTTTAAATTCTAAAGAGTTCGGGTATAAAATAGCCATAGGTTCACTTCCTTTATGTCTTTTTTTTTTATTATACCTTAATTAGCAGAAAAATAATCTACCCGTTTACTCTGCAATTGTGAAATGATTGGAAAAAATAACGACCGTTTCTAATTTGACAGGATATTTCTAAAAATAGGAAGGCTTGATAAAATGAGTTAGCCATTGCTAAATTAATGCTTGACTAAAAAGAGTATTGATGTTATATTTTTATAGAAGTTAGTATTAGCTAACTGTGTTCTGGAATTTAGGAGAAGCTTATGAATTTAAACGACGCTCAAGAAGGAATGGAATATATCGTAAAAGCTTTGGAAACTGGCGACGAAGAAGTAGATGCATTTCTCTTTTCGTTAGGTTGCTACGTGGGCGAGCCTATTACGGTAATATCCCATATTAATGGCGGTTGCATTGTTTCCATTAAAGATGGTCGTTATACCATTGATGAGGAACTGGCAGCAACTATTTTAATCTAAGTAATGAAAGGCTAATTTTACAGCCTTTTATTTTTGAAGCGTGGTTAGCTTTTGCTAATCAAGATAAATTTAGTACAAATTAGGCAAGCGAGATAGAATGTGTAGGAGGAAACAAAAATGAAAATTGCTTTAACTGGCAATCCCAATAGTGGTAAGACTACAACTTATAATGCTCTTACCGGTATGCATGAACGTGTTGGTAACTGGGCAGGCGTTACCGTAGAAAAGAAAGAAGCTGCCATCAGCAAAAAGTTTTATGCTGGCAAAGAAACTTTAATCGCAGTTGACCTTCCCGGTGCGTACTCCATGTCACCGTTTACTTCTGAAGAAAGTATTACCAGCGCATACGTAAAGAACGCAAACCCTGACGTAATCATCAACGTGGTGGATGCTACCAATTTAAGCCGTAGCTTGTTCTTTACTACTCAACTTTTAGAATTGGATGTTCCCGTTGTTGTTGCTCTTAACAAAACCGACATCAACGATAAAAAAGATACACGCATCAACGTAGCAGAGCTTTCCAAAAAATTAGGCTGCCCTGTAGTCGAAACTGTTTCTACTGATGAAAAAGGTTTGGCTGAGGTAGTGAAGGCTGCTGTTGCTCAATATGGTAAAGGTCAAAAAGCACCTTATGCTCAAGGTGAAGTTGATTTGTCCAGCAAGGAAGCAGTTGTTGAAGCTGATAAAAAACGCTTCGCTTTCGTAAACAAAATTGTTTCTGCTGTAGAACAACGCAAGGTTTTGACCAAGGAAAAGAATTCCCAAGACAGCCTTGACGCAATCTTAACCAATAAATTTTTAGGCTTGCCTATTTTCGCAGTGATTATGTTCTTGGTATTTGACATTTCCCAATCCAGCTTTGGTCCCTATTTGGCAGATACTTTAGTTGGTTGGATTGAAGGTTTCCAAGAAAGCATTGCTGCTATGGTAGAAGATAGCTCTCCGCTTTCTCAAGCAATCTTGGTTGATGGCATCATTGGCGGCGTAGGTGCAGTTGTTGGCTTCCTGCCTTTGGTAATGGTTATGTACTTCTTGATTGCACTCTTGGAAGACTGTGGTTACATGGCACGTGTTAGTGTTGTTCTTGACCCTATCTTCAAAAAAGTAGGTCTTTCCGGTAAATCCGTAATTCCTTTTGTAATTGCAACAGGTTGTGCAATCCCCGGTGTTATGGCTTGCCGTACTATTCGTAATGAACGTGAACGTAGAGCTACCGCAATGCTGGCACCCTTTATGCCCTGTGGTGCGAAGCTTCCTGTAATCGCACTCTTTGCTGGCGTGTTCTTCGGTGATGAATCTTGGGTTGGCACCTTGATGTATTTTGTGGGCATCGCCTTGATTTTCTTCGGTGCTTTGCTGGTAAATAAAATTGCTGGTCACAAAAACCGTAAATCCTTCTTCATCATGGAGCTGCCGGAATATAAAGTTCCCAGTCTGAAACGTGCTTTTGTTTCTATGTGCTCCCGTGGTTGGGCGTACATCGTAAAAGCTGGTACCATCATTTTGGTATGTAACACTGCTGTACAAATCATGCAATCCTTCAACTGGAACTTTGAACTGGTGGAAGAAGGCATGGAAAGTACCTCTATCTTGGCAAGCATTGCTTCTCCCTTCGCAGTGCTGATGATTCCTTTGGGCTTTGGCGCATGGCAATTGGCAGCAGCTGCTGTTACCGGTTTCATTGCTAAAGAAAATGTAGTTGGTACCTTGGCTGTTGTATATGGCGTAACTAATTTTATCGATACTGAAGAATTGGCACTTATCGAAGGCGCAAACGAAGTGGCTACTATGATGGGCTTAACTTCTACTGCTGCTCTTGCTTATTTGATGTTCAACCTCTTTACCCCGCCGTGCTTTGCTGCTCTTGGTGCAATGAACGCAGAAATCAGCGATAGAAAATGGTTCTGGGGTGGTGTGGCTCTGCAATTTGCAACTGGTTATGTAGTAGCCTTTGCTGTATATCAAGTTGGTACCTTTATGAACACTGGTGCCTTTGGTGCAGGCTTCTTGCCCGGTTTGGTAGTAGTAGCTGCCATCGTAGCTTATGTTGCTTATCTGATTAACGGTACCAATAAAGGCTTACAAGCAGAGTATGCTCTGAAAAAATAAACCTAGTAAAATTCAAAAGGAGTGTTTGTTATGACAGATATTATCCTTGCTGTAGTAATTCTTGCCATTGTAGGCAGTGCTGTAAGATATATTTACAAGTCTCATAAAAAAGGCGTGAAATGTATTGGCTGTCCTTCCGGTTGCAGCTGCTCTTACAAAAATAAAGAGGGTGCTTGCTGTGGTGGAAAGCACTAAGTAAAAATCTAACCTGTACGCTAGTCGTGCAGGTTATTTTTTATTTTTGGGGACATGTATTTTTTTAATAACATGGTTAAGAAAAATACAAATTAGCCATTGCTAACTTGAAGGGGTTGTGGTAGAATAAGTATCGTGGTTAGCAAAGGCTAACGACACCAACTGAATTATTTTTAAGGAGGGTTTTATTGTGAAAAAATCTTTAGTTCTCGCGATGGCAATGGCTTTGGGCGTAACTGCTTCTGCTTACGCGGCAAATCCTTTTAGTGATGTACCTGCTGGTCATTGGGCTTATGATAGCGTAGCAAAATTGGCACAAGCGGGTGTAGTTAATGGTTATGCGGATGGCGCCTTCGCTGGCGAAAAATTAATTACCCGTTATGAAATGGCGCAAATCGTAGCAAAGGCTATGGCGAAAGGTGCCAACGTTGACAAACTGGCAGCAGAATTTGCTGACGAACTTGACACTCTTGGCGTACGTGTTGCTAATTTGGAAAAGAAAGCTGACGCTGTAAAAATTAGCGGTGAAGTTCGTGCTCACTATGCTGCTAGTGACAATGGTGCAGATGAAAGCATTCTGCGTACTCGTTTATGGATTACCGGTAAAGTAAATGATGACTGGACTTACACTGGCATGTTAGAAAACGAACAAGATTTGCTGGATAACGCAGGTAATGAAGATACTAAATTTGCTCGTGCTTATTTAGAAGGCAAACTTGGCGGTATGGATGTACTTGCTGGTCGTTGGAATGAAGTAACTTCTTCCGGTAACGTACTGGATGTTGATGGCGACGGCATTAAAGTTTCTTATGGTGATAACGTAAAAGTTTATGCTGCTGCCATGAAAGCTATCGAAGATATAACTGAATTAAGTAATGACAGATTGTACATTGTTGGTGCAGAAACTACCATTGGCGCAGTTGATGTATATGCTAACTACTTCAAAGCTGACAGTGCAGCTATTGCGTGGGATGATGATGGTGCTACTAATTGGGGGAAAAAAGAAATCTACAACATTGGCTTAGGCTTTGAAGTAGCGAAAGATGTTGCTTTCTCCTATGACTATATGTGGGGCGATAAAAAATATGATGAAGATGTTTCCAAAGATGGTTGGGTAGCTCGTCTGGATTACAAGGAATCTGATCCTGAAGAAGCTGGAACCTATGGAATTCACGCTCAATACTTCGACCAACCCATCAACGCATACTTAGCTCCCACTACTGATGCGCCTACTTTTGACCATGGCTACAAAGGCTGGAATGTTGGTGTAGATTACACCTTGGCTAAAAACATTCAATTATGCATAAATTACTACGATACCGAAGATAAATTTGGTCCCGAGAAAGATGAACTGATCTTCTCCGAATTGTACTTCTTCTTTTAATTAAATAGTATTTTTGTCTAACTCCTAAATTCTCTCCAAAAGAACACTTTTAGAAAAATAACTTGTGCGTTTATGCGTGCAGGTTATTTTTCTTTTTGGGGCGTTTAGCCATAAATTAAACACAATTATTGCTTATGATAACATCAGAGACAGAATTAGCTTTGTACTTTAGAATGTGGAGGTAATGTAGATGTTAGAACGTAATAAGTTGTTAGCAGGCATATTCGCGGCCTTATTATCGTTAAATTTATTTGGGAACAGTGCGGAAGCTGCTTCTGATGTTGAAAAAGAAGAAGCTAGAATGTGGGGAGGCTTTAGAGATAAGGTTTCCTGTACGGTGACAGGTAGTACTGTTACGACGACTACTACTAAAAAGGTTGTAGTGCAGGAAGTAGTTGTACCTGTGTATCGTTATCCCTTCCTTTTTATTTGGGATGATTGGTATCATTGGGGTAGATGGCATCATCACCATCACGTTTATAGACATCCTAGACCACCTCATCCGCATATTGGAAGACCTCCTGTGCATAGACCGCCCCGTCCCCACATTAGCAGACCGCCCGTACACAGACCGTCTCGTCCACATATCAGCAAGCCTGTGCCCAGACCACCTAGACCATCAATTAGTAGACCTGCGTCTAGACCCAACAAGCCTGCAATCGTAAAGCCTGCTCCTAGACCGGGAAGGCAGGAGCATATTGGCAGACCTACTGCGAAACCCAACAGACCTACAATTTCTAGACCTAGTGCTAGACCAGGAGGAAATCGTCCTGTAATGCGACCAGCACCTCAAGCTAGGCAAAGACCGCAAGTGAAAAGTACACCGCGTTCCCGTGATGAGCAAATGATTTTCCAAGAAAGAGGACCTCGCGGTGGTGGGGCAAGACATCACGGTGGCAGACATAGTGGAGGTAGACCGCCAAGACGTAGCTGATTAGGAGGAAGATATAATGAAACAAATAAAAAAGATTTTTATAACTGCTTTACTCTGTTGCGTGAGCAGTATTGCTTCTGCTTATAATCCTGCGTTGGAGGCTGAGGGCAGATGGGTGTTTTACGATAGCGACAAGGAAGGGGTAATGCGTTTTGATAAGGAAAGCGTTACCTTGGAGGGCGATAGATACGCCTACGTTTGGGCGAAGAAGGTTTATAATTCACCGGAGCTTTTGGGCAAGGAAGATTTGCAGCTGATGTACGTTGACTGCGAAAAGAAAAAGTATAAGATTTTAGATTATATTTTTTATGACAACAAGGACACGGTTGCTTCCAGTGCCAGATATAATGTGCTGACTGGCGACAAGGCAGAGCCTTGGAAGGACAGCAATATCGAAAAGAAAGCCAACAAGGAGTTGGTGAAGCTTATCTTTGACAAAAAGCAAAAAACTTTGCTGGTTGACGAAGATGATACTAAAGCAGTAGTGCCTACTGATTATACTGAGATGTGGGACTACATCAGCGATTTGTCTACTAATGTGTGGCAGTACATTGGTGGTAGGAATTTGCTTGATACTAATACCGGCTTAGGCGAAAGCTATGTCTTTTATTATGACAAGCAAAACGTAAATGTTACTGCCGATGGCAAGCAAGTTACGGCTTGGATTAAGTATAGATATATTGACGGCAAGGCTGCGAATAAAACCAAGGTGCCTGTTAAGTACGGTTTAAGCAGAACCACCATTGATTTAGAAAAGAACACTTACGTTGACCACGTGATGCTTGCTTATGACGAGAAGGGTGAGTTCGAGCATCAATATACTAAGGAGACGGGAGTGGAACGTTCTATTCTTAATGGAACCATTATGGAGATGATTGCAAACGCATTCTAAAAATTGGTTTAAACTTGAATTGAGCGCAGTAAAACAAAAAAGCAGGGTAGCTTTAGTACTAAACTAAAACTACTCTGCTTTATTTTTGTAATTACTTTTCAGTCTTAAATTTCAAAATCAGGGAGACAATCAAGCTCAACACGAAGCAACCGGAGAAGAAGTACAAGGTTAAGCTGTAGCTATGGGTACGTTCGTAAATGAGGGAAAGAATCAAGGGTCCAGCGATGCCAGCCAAACCCCAAGCGGTCAAGATACGACCGTGGATTGCACTGAGCTGTTTGGTGCCGAAAAGGTCACTTAAATATGCAGGCATACAGGAGAAGCCACCGCCGTAACAGGTGATGATGATGAAAATCAACATTTGGAACATGAAGCTATCGGTTACGCTTGCCAGCATGTAGAAAGCTACGATTTGGATTGCGAAAAACAACACGTAAGTATTACGACGTCCAATGTAGTCAGACAAGGTGGACCAAGCAATACGTCCGCCACCATTTAACAGACCGATGATACCAACCATGGAAGCTGCTTCTAGCGGAGTCATCTTAATAACTTCTTGCGCCATGGGGGAAGCTACAGCCAAAAGACCAATGCCGCAGGTAATGTTAGTGAAGAAAATCCACCACAGCGCAGCGAACATCCAAGTTTTCATTGCTTCTTTGGCAGTGTATTGAGGACCATTTGCCAAAGGATTGTTTACAGGGAATTTAGTGGGGCCTTCAGGCAGGGCAGGCATTTTAGGAGGTTCCAAGTACAAGGCAGAAGCAACCATCACTACAAAGTAAACGCAACCTAAAATCAAGAAATTGTTAATTAAACCGTATTTAGCAATCAAAAGCTGCATTACAGGGCCTGCGATAAGGCTTGCAAAACCGAAACCCATAATTGCCAAGCCAGTAGCTAGACCATGGTTATTGGGGAACCATTTTACCAAAGTGGATACGGGAGTGATGTAACCAGTACCCAAGCCGATACCACCAATTACACCGTAGAACAGATACATTAAGACTAAACTGTGCTGGGTGAGGGCGAAGGCAGTACCAAACATGCCCAAACAAAAAAATGTAGCAGAAACAAGACCACTGCGACGCGGGCCGTATTTCTCTACATAGCTACCTAAGAAGCCTGCGGAAAGACCCAAGAATAAAATCGCCAAGGAGAAGGTCCAAGTAACATCTTTCAAGGAGAAACCCATTGCCTCCATGATGGGCTTGGTCAGAACGCTCCAAGCATAAACGCTACCGATACAGATGTGAATACCTATTGCGGATAAGGCGATGAGCCATTTATTCTTAGTTTGTTGCATTGTGATTACCTCTCTTTGTCTTAATATGAGTAAGATGGCACTTGCCGCCTAGAAAAACAAAAATCGCCCGGGCTCAAGTGCTTGCCCAGACGGTCGGCTTAATCACAATACAGTACACGTGGTTGATTCCACTTAATTCCGTCAGTCCTGCATTGCTCTATTAAGTTATGCCTTTATTATAACGGATTTCGTCTGGTTGTCAAGTCGTTTTCAAAAGTTATTTTATCGAGATGTTGTGTATTGTGGGTTGATGTAATACTAAATATGGTAAAGTGTGGGGGAGGCGTAAATTAATAAAAAGGTTTCAGAGAGGGAGCATATTGTATATTACAAGCAACGATTCGAAATAAGCAGCGACACATATTCAAGAAAATAGCGCGCCCGTCCACATCCTGAGCTGTGATTTCTAAAATCTTGCAAAACTGTAGAAGCGAATATGTGGACAGCGATATTTTCATACTAGAAGGAGCGTGGCGTTTGAGTGTTGCGGTAATATCAATATGCTTCTGAGTATAGTTGTCTTTAAGTTTAAAATTAACTTTTGAACTTTTTGGCAACACATAATGCTTCTGGCAAGAGATTTGATGCATAGAATAAATGAATTCTATAGGCAAGTTTCTACGATAAAGCACATAAAATGTTGACAGTAGAGGGTGAAAATTGATAATATATATGGGTAACAAAATACCGTAAAGGCTATGACGGAAAGTTCTTGGGCAAGGCTAAGCTTTTAGAGAGACGGCGGGTGGTGCAAGCCGTAGCGTAGCAGCTAAAGATGTAGTTCCTGAGCAGCTTTGTTGAAGTAGTAGTAGGCAGAGCCGTGGGCGCACGTTACGCGCATTGAGTGCTCGATGCTTTGTATCGGGAAAATAGGTGGTACCGCGTTAATACGTCCTGTTCGTTATGAACAGGACTTTTTCATTTTTATTATTAATGAAAAACGTTAGAAGTGCTGGAAGACGAGGAATATCGAAATTTGCGAAGCGAAGTCGTACTAATGGTACGTCGAGCAAGCAAATGAGATATGACAAAGTATAACAGTGCTTATAACGTTTTTGTGAGAGGAGAATTTTAATGGGCGAAGAACACAATATCCCTAAAGTTTATGACCCCGCTTCCGTTGAGAAGAAATGGTATAAATATTGGGAAGACAATGGTTATTTCCACGCAGAAGTAGAAGAAGGCAAGGATGCATTCAGCATCGTAATTCCGCCTCCGAATATTACTGGTCAATTACATATGGGTCACGCATTGGACAACACCCTGCAAGATATTTTGATTCGTTGGCATCGTATGATGGGACACAACACCCTGTGGATGCCTGGCTATGACCATGCAGGTCTTGCTACCCAAATCAAAGT
>JAFTID010000009.1 GCA_017457085.1 Phascolarctobacterium sp. | reverse complement strand
TCTTTGCAATAGTGACTTGAACACTTGCTATTGTAAAAGGAATGACTCATTTTTTGTATAACAATCAATGCGCACCCGCATAGCGGGTGGTTCTGTGTTTCGCACGGATTCCGTGCTCAACGGGGTAAACCCACATAAAAAAGAAAAGGATTTAGGGTGTTTAACCTAAATCCTTATTACAATATATATAGTTTTATTGAATTTTTTGCTGTTTTCGTGTCAGTGAATGGTTAATCTTTTAAGATATTAATTTAATTTATATAAAAATCTTTGATCCAATGAAATCCGTTTAAAAAATGATATTTCCAATGATGTTTGTCATATTCTGCATCGAAACTTCTGTTGAAAGGATATATAAGATATGACAATGTTTCCTCTATTTCTTCTCTTATTTTAGGAGGAATTATATCTTTATTTTTTATATAAAAACTCATCACTGTATTATATGGGTTCAGATAAAATTCGGCTCTCCATTTCAGTTCTTCGTAGTAATATTCTTCTTTAAATATCCCGTTCTCATATCTGTAATAATGAAGTATTCCGAAGACATATGCCAAATAACAATTATTGTTATTTATTTCTTTTGTCTTTACCTTTAGATTATATTCTTTGGCTCTGGCAAGATATTTACCATACTCATCTTTATTGAAGAACGCCTTTTTAGGGATAAGATTTTCATTTTTAAGAGGCTCAATATCTTTTAATTTTTTCATTAGAAATACTCTTCCTCTATTTTATATTTATTTGCAAACGCTTTTGGTGCTTTCAGTAAAAGTAGCATAAGGTGCGTATCAGAAAGCAGAATGGATCTTGTATGGAAATCCACCAACGCTCAACTATTAAGACTTAGGACATTGTCCTAGGTCTTTTTTGTTTTATAAAACTATAAATATAAAAAGACAACATCATTCATTAATATTATTAAAGATTTCATTGATGGCTTTGAAGCTTTCAACTGCTTCATCGAAGACTTGCTTTTCGTTAGTATAAAGTAAATTTTCGTGTAAGGATTCGTAAATCTTTCTAATGTCTTCTGTGAAGTAGTGCTTCCAACCATCAAAATCGTACAATCCGCAAGGATTATATTCTTTGCTTATGTTTCGTTTAGTAAGGTAGAAGGAATCTGTGTCCTTTGTAAGTTGGATAAGACGTTTGAGCTCAGCAGTATCGGCAAGGAAAGCTTTTATTTCCGGCAAAAGATATAACCTGTGAACATCGTAGATATGGCGTACTTTACTACGCAGAGTACCGCAGATGGCGTGGCGTTTTACAGACATTAGCTTGTCAATGAAGGTACGCTCAATGCTTAAAACATTCAATTCAACTTCTTCAAGGTCAAAAGCTTTAATATCTTCGTCACCATCATGAACTTCCAAGAATTCTTGAATATAAGTCTTAACTTTCCTTTTGGAATATGGATCAGGTCTAACGCTACTGCCAATTTCTAATTTAATTCGTGTAGCTGGCTCGTCAAACCAAACCCAGATGCTCTTGTTGCGGTTATTGCGTTCTGCATTTATTTTTTCTGTGTTACTGCCAGTAGTGATAGCCGTTTCTATCTTTTTTAGGTTACGGTCATACATCTTATCCGTCATATCAGGAGTTCCTAAGTATGTAAGGTCTATGTCTTCAGAAAAACGTTCTATGGAGCCTGGATAACACTTGCTTAGAGAAGTACCGCCTTTGAATACGCATTGATCTGCAAAATCACTATTTGCAAGCTGTTCAAGCAGTAAGACAATGTAGTAATCCCTCTTGATCGCATTTGCAGACAGGTTCTTAAAATCCGCTGTTAATGTGATTAGTTGAGCAAAGATATCAGGATGCTTGTGCAGTTTCATACAATTCCTCCATTCTTGGATGCTTGTAGGTAGATAGTGAAGACAGGTATTTGTCTAAATTGTTAGGTATGTTGTAGTACCTTAGTACTTCTCTCAGAAACGCTATCGTTGACTTTTTATAGGTAAGTTCTGCATGAACAATCTGGAACGTTTCGGTATCGTAGTTAGCCGCAATATCTTTAGTGAACTCTATGAAGTAGTGATGGTTCAAGTCCTGTATGGTGTAAAAGTTCTGCAGGACTTCCAAACAGTTAATCATGTTCTTCACTTTTTCGGAGTAGTGCAAGCGCACCTGCTTTATTTGTACGTTACGAATCTTTCTGGACATATTTTCAAGGGAAGAGGATAAGATCTCAATGTTTTTCGGTATTTGTGTGGTAAGACGAAGCTGGTTATACATAGTATAACCAATGGTAATCCCAGTATTGTTTTTGGTGAAGGCGTTGACGATTTCGTTTTCAGAAGGGAGTACGACACCATACTTGCTGATGTTTGGGATACAATAAATACCCTTGGCAACTTTGGTAAGCTCATTGTTCTTACACATTCTTTCCAACATCTTGTAATAAGCAGCTTCACTGATTTCATTTGATAATATATCGGAATACAATTTGCTTGCTAAAATAAGTTCATTCTTTTTGTAATGGGAAATAGCGTTTCTTACAATGGGGTTAGTTCGCATGGTAGTTCCTCCTTTCCTGTAGTTATATATTATGGCTAAAATGCCATTACGTCAAGTAAAAATATTTTAAACTTGACGTTTGAACGAAATAAAAAGTATGGCTTACGTTATTCGTTAACGTAGTCATACCTAAATTTCTACCTACACAATTCTTCAATTATTGACTTGTTTCTTAGATCTGCCAACCAGTCTTTTGGAATACTATCTAAGCTATAGTAAATACCTGCTAATCCACCTGCTATTGCTGCGATTGTGTCAGTATCTTCTCCTAAATTAACAGCAGTAATTACGCAATCATGGTAGTTATCTGTATTCAAGAAGCACCATAAAGCTGCTTCTAGTGAATGGAGAACATAACCACTACTGCTAATGCTATCCAAGGGCAAGTTTTTGAAATTATCTAAGTCAAATATTCTTGAATAAAGATCAACTGCATTACTATCTGCGTTCCTTCTTGCTTCCTGTTCAATACATGGTAAACATTTTTTGAATAAGTCGTATTTATTCAATCCTTTGTTGTTCAACGCTGCTAAGCAAAGCATTATGTAAATATAACAGCCGATGGAACATACATCGTGAGCGTGAGTTAAAGCAGATACGTTCTTTACTACTTCAAATTTATTAGCTTCATGATGTCTCTGTAAGTAGAAAGCCACTGGGATGATACGCATAAGAGATCCATTTCCGCAATTATGGAAACCCTTACCACCACATTGATCTAAAGGCAATCCGTTGTAGTAATTCTGCAGAGCTTTTCTTGTGGAGTTACCGATATCGAAAACTATGCCACCACAAGCCATG
This sequence comes from Phascolarctobacterium sp., assembly GCA_017457085.1. GTDB lineage: Bacteria > Bacillota > Negativicutes > Acidaminococcales > Acidaminococcaceae > JAHHUH01. Next base: position 22,320 of record JAFTID010000009.1, on the reverse strand, counting down.
TAACCCTCATTTGCCCAAGCTACAAACTTTTGCATTATGTCATGATAGTCAAGTTGCCAGTTGTTTTCTTTAAAACTTGCAAGGTTACATAAGGTCATTGCCGTATCATCGGAATATGTACCTTTAGGCATATCTCCTACCAACATTTCTGTAACAGGGTTATCCATTAAGCTTTCTCTTGTGTAGAACTCAACAGGCACACCTAAGGCATCACCAATCGCTACGCCATATATTGCTGATAGTAAATCTTTATTCATCTCTAACACTTCACTTTCTATACGTTGAGATAATGTTAAACCTTTCTTTGACAAAAGGCAATAAAAAAATCAGACATATACGTTTAGGAATGGCTGAAATCTTGTTATAGTAGAAGACTATGACATAGAAAGGAATTTAGAGACGATATTGCCAGAACTAAAAATAAGGTAACAACTCACATTATTGTTTTACTCTCTTACAAGCTTATTATAAAAGTTAAGGAGTAAGGCTATCTTTTTATATCCTACATCAGCCATATTACGCTCAGCTCGCATAATGGTTGTGTGACTTATACCTACCACTTTAGCTACAGCACGAAGAGATAATCCTGTTCTTTTCCGTAGATCAAATAATTTCTGATTCAATACTTTTACCTCATATGATTATTCTTTAAAAGCACCTGCTTCTATTTTAATAATTACTATGTTTTAAATACGTTACACATAGAATTAAAAAATATATAAATTTTTTGTGAGCTACTTATTTTTAATGAAATTGAGTAGCTACAAAATTTCAGCCCCCCACATGTTGACTTTGCTCCTGTCTAATAGGCAGGGGCTTATTTTTTTAGCCATAAAGGAGGATTTATCATGGCAAAAACAATTATCACAAACCAACTCAAGAGTCTTGGAATCAAACTCACCCAAGAACAAAGAAAAGCTGTTGAATCCCTAACTGGGGCTTCAATCATTAACGCAGGTGCAGGAAGCGGTAAAACAACATCCATTGTCGCCAAGTTAATGTATGCCCATATTCAAGATCCAAGCAGTTATTCATTAGTAATATCTTTTACTAAAAAAGCTGTCTTTGAGCTTCAATCACGCCTTTCCAATGTTGCAAATGTGACCTGCTCTACTTTTCACAGTTTCTTTTGGCGTATACTTCGTAGCAACGGGTACAAACACTTCAAGATTATCGAAAATGACGCTCTAAGAATTTTAATCATAAACAGAGTCATCATAGAAAATAAGCTGGAAACTATCATTACACCGCAAGATTTCCTAGAAGCCATTGCAAAACATAAATTCAAAACAACTGAAATGCAAACATTAAAAGAAGCCTATTTTGAAGAACTTAAAAATCAAAATTTAGTATGCTTTGATTCAATTCAATATTTCACCTATGACCTGTTGATAAGCAAACCTTCCATAGCCAACAGAATAAGAAACCTCTATGATTACGTGTTATTGGATGAAAGTCAAGATCTATCAACCATTCAAGCAGCTATCTTAAAACTAATATGGACAGATAGAAATTCTAATATAACACTTGTTGGAGATCCTATGCAATCCATTTATAGCTTTAGGGGTAGCCAAGAAAATGTAATGCTAGAACTACAGAACTACTACAATTCTAAAGTATTTAATCTTACGTTAAATCATCATTCTACATCTGCCATTTTAAACATAGCTAACAAAGTGCTACCAAACGCTAACCCTTTAGTAGCTACAAAAAATAAAATCGGAAATGATCCTGTATTTAAGATGTTCCCCACATCAAAAGACGAAGCTTTATATGTGTGCGCTGAAATTAAACGGCTACTGAATTCTGGAAAAAAGCTCAGCGACATTGCAATCTTATTTCGTTCTTCACCAGCCGTCTCAGAAATTTTTGAGGAATTGATATCACAGCAAATCCCAACAGTAAAATATGGTAGCGATTGTACAAAATGGTTTAACAGTAGATTCAAGAAAATCATCGCTCTTTTGAATCTTGCCTATGGCATAACAAATTCTCACTATCTTAGATGTGTATTACCTATCTTCAACATCCCCTTATCGACATTAGAAGAAAGTTGTTTTGAAGATAGCAGTAACATAAAAAAACTGTTACTAGGAATTCCCTCATTATCTAGAAAACAAAAGGAAAAGCTAGAAATCTTTTTTAACATTGATTCCGCCTCTCTAACCCTACAAGAACTAGTTAAAAAACTATGGGATCTCATTCTTAAAGACCACTTTGAAGCAACATCAGACCAAATTCTCAACGACTTTCTAGAAGCAATTTCTAAGTTTGAAACCTTCACAGATCTACGTCTTTGTCTTAATAAGATTAGGCAAGTAACAAAATATATGGCACGTTTAGCAAACGATCCTACAGCAGATTATGTGCGATTGTTAAGCATCCATACTAGTAAGGGAATGGAGTTTGATACAGTATTTCTTTGCGGAGTAGCTGATGGTATTTTGCCAGATACAACCCACGACACTACGAACCTATCCGAAGAAAACAGACTTGCCTACGTAGCGATAACTAGAGCTAAAGAACTCTTATATGTTACCTATTCATCAACTAACAATGGTAAATACGTAGAACCTAGTCGTTTTTTCAAAGATCAATTTAATAAAGTCTAAAAGTCCATCCTATGAAACAAATTAGATGGACTTTATATATTTTAAGGAGGTTTTCTTAATGAAAAATTATGATGAAGCAGTTACCCAGATGCTGGAAATGTTCAGCAAAAAAGATTTCCCTCAAAAAATGGCTTTTACCATCATCAGAAAGGCAACAACAGAACCTGTCCTTCCATCAGATTCTTGGTCACTTACTAACAGGTTAATAATGCAATCAATAGGAGAAACATTGGATGCCAGGACTTACAAACAATGGCAACAGGTAGAAAGATATGTACAAAAAGGTGCTAAAGCCTTTCATATCTACGCACCACGCTTCTCAAAGAAAGTGGATGAAAACAACAATGAAAAGTTAGAGTTATCAGGATTCATGGCTGTTCCTGTATTTGCGATAGAACATACTAAAGGAAAACCCATTGAATATCCTGACTATACACCCCCTGTACTTCCACCTTTGCTTAATGTTGCAGAAGCTTTAGGTATCAAAGTAATATGGCGACCTGTCTCCAATGGTGCTTTTGGTATCTATAACACAATAGAAAATAAAATAACCCTGTCTTGCCATGACTACTCGGTATATTACCACGAACTTGCTCATGCCATCAATTCTACCTTTGAAGATCTATCGTTAGATAAAGACAAAGCAGAAATAGTGGCTGAAACAACTGCTTCTGTATTATCTGTAATGACAGGCATTACTGGACACGAATTTCACAGTTACGAATACATTAAAGCCTATTGCGAAGATAAAAGTCAGAAAGGCATACTAAGCAAAATAACTGAGATCCTTACTACTGTAGAAAAAATTATAAATATAGTACTTGCTACATTAAAACAGCCCAAATTAACACATTAAAATATCATAAATTTAATTAAACAAGGAGATAATGATATGAAACAAAAATCTTATAAAATTGTAGCTGATAAAAGAAAGTTGACCCACAATGAATGGCTGCTTATGCGAAATCTATCAATCGGTGGATCTGAAATCGCCACTGCCATAGGAGCCAGCCGATGGTCTACTCCATTTCAACTTTGGACACAAAAAACAGGTCGTTCAGAGAAATCAAAATCTAACCAAGAAGCTATGTACTGGGGTACAGTAATGGAACCAATCTTAAGAGAAGAGTTTAGTAAACGAACTGGATACCAAGTAAAGGAAGTAGATTATATCTTCTCTTCCATAAAATATGATTTTTTAACAGCCAACATCGACGGGTGCATACTTCTTCCAAACGATGAATACGCAATTCTTGAAATCAAGACAGCTTCGTCACATAGCGAGAGTGACTGGTTAGATGGTGTTCCAATAGAATATTATATTCAAACACAGTATTATCTTTATATCACAGGTCTTAATAAAGCTTTTATCGCAGTCCTTATTGGTGGCAATAATTTTAAGTATATAGAACTTGATCGAGATGAAATCACAATAGATGTCATAGTCAAACTAGCTGTAAAATTCTGGGAAACATATATTATCCACGATGTTCCACCCCCAGTAAAAGATCTTGATAACGATATTCTTAACAAAATTTATCCCAAATCTAATCCAATAACAGTAAATATGCCCTCAGAGTTTTTATCTGTGCTAGAACAATACAACGCAGCCAAACTATTATTGGAGAAAGGTAAAACTAATAAAGAAGAGGCAGAAGCAAAAATAAAAGCCTTCCTTCAAGATGCAGAAGTAGGTCTGATTGGAGAATATAAAATATGCTATAAAACCATCTCTAGAAAAATTCTTAGTGCGGAAAAAGTTAAGTCATTTCTAAATGAGGAACAATTATCTAAATGTACCACTGTTTCTGAATCTCGTACATTACGTATTTCAAAACTTAAAGAAAAAATCTAATAATACTCTTCACCCCTTCAAACCACAATTTGAAGGGGTATTTTTTATGAAAGCGAGATCTATTAGTATGGCAAAACTTGTTGATATAAAAAAATCTATTAGTAGCATGGCACTCTCTACTAAAGAAAATTTAGATAACGAAAAGCCTAAAACAGCTATTAGTGAAACTAAGCAAAACTACACTCCCCAAGATAACATCAGACCTTCTGATTTGCACACATTTATAAAAAGCTTGAAAGATGGTGTGGACTACGGAACTCTTCCGAAAGTTAATCACGCCGTACTATTTAAAGCTGGTGCGTTAAAGATCTTAAAATTCTTAGGACTAAAACATACACCACAGTTAATAGAAAAGACTATTGATGTTCCAAACGGCTTTTTGGGCTACACAGTAATGGTTACGATTACCGATTCTAAAGATACAGTTATTCATAAACATTTAGGCTCAGCAAACACACTAGAATCAAAATTCTCAAAGAAAGGCTTTGGTGCTGACAACACAATTTTGGCTGTCGCCACAAAAAGAGCCATAGTAGGCTCCGTAAAGGACATTATCGCCAACAGCGATTTTAAAAAAGATGTAGCAAGTAAATGATTGCTGAGTAGCGAAAATTTTGGCAGTAGTATTGGAGAAGTAAATTTATCCAGAAAAGCCCGCCCGGACAATGCTGTATGTGATGCAGTGCAGTGACATTCGGTTTGTAGATAGTAGATAGTGTAGAGTGTATAAATTCTGTTGTAGTTGAGATTTAAGTTTGCAGATGTGAAACTACCTATCTACAGCCCCCCTACCATCGGCACCTACTGCACATCCTTACTTGACATCCAGATACACAAACAGTGCACTCCGCACGAGCTTTATTGGGAGTACTCGTACTCCCTCATTTCCACTTCTTCACTCCACATCCGCAACACCCCATTGTCTTTACTCTCTACATCCTTGTCACTACACTGCTGACTATCTCCATCTTTTTTTAAAAAAGGCACTCGTCATAACGAGTGCCTTTACTCTTTTATTTTTATTTCAAGGAAGGACTGATTCTTATTCGTAAATTAAATTTACTAACCATTGATGATGTTTTCGTTAAATACTGCAACAATCAAAAACCTAGTAAAGATACTATTCGCAGATATGCACGCAACGGCATACTGCCATGTATTCAAGGTGCAGGACATACTAAATATTACTTTTTAGAAGAAGATGTTAAAAACTTCTTCACATCCAGAACAACAAAGGCAAAATTACGCTCTAAATTCAGACCTACAGATCTAATTTCCGAAGTATGAAGTATAAGGAGTTAACTTACTATGATCAAAGAATCTATAAGAATATACGCAGGCTCAAGAAAAGATCCAATCACTGGCAAAAGAATATCTAATAAAAAGTGGGTTACTATTGAGGCTAGAAACAAAACTGAATTCAAAAGAAAACTTGAAGAAGAGCAACGTCTTTTTCGTGAGCAAGTAGGTAATATCAATCAACTCAAAACTATGGCACAGCTCATTGATTGGTATTATAAGTCTAAAGAGCATAGTCCAAAAACATTAGCAAATGATCAAGATTATGTAAAGGTTATCAAAAACAACTTTGGTAAGAAAGAACCTAAAGATATTAACGCCCAAATGATACTTGAGTTTTTAGAATCATTAGAATCCCCACCTTACAACTACACACAACATACTTTACATGGGTATTTCAAATCTCTGAGAAAATTCTTCAACTTTGCTGTAGATGAAGGGTTAGTTTCCAGAAATCCATTAACCAGTTTAAAGAATAAATCATTTTCCAAACAACCTAAAGCAGATAAGAGCAAACCAATTACTGAACCAATATCTAAAATCATTCATTTAACATTCAACTCTACTGATAAGATTTTTGATCTAACATTCAAAACAATGTTGTTACTGTCTTTCGATTGTTGTTTACGAAATGCGGAACTATACGGCATTCACTGGAATGATATAGATTTTGAAAAAAGAACCATTAACATTCATACCTCAGCATATACTTTAACTAAAAAGGTTGCTACCAGTTTAGGTATTGATCCTATTGTAAGAAAGAACACTAAAACAGAACGTTCTACAAGAACGCTACCACTATCAGTCATAACGATAGAACATTTACGCTTATTCCAAAAATCCTCTGAAAAATATCTTACTATGAATAGGCTGACTAATGAAAAAGGGTTTCTATTCTTCCAACGCCGAAATCTTCCTGATAGATTACCAAGTAAACGAAAAAGAAATGAAAGTGCACCCTTTTATCCAGTAACACAAGCATACGGAAGTGGGTTTAACAAAAAACTTAGAACTATTTGTAAGACCTACAACATCCCTATTATGTCCTCTCACAAGATTAGAATTGCCTCATCTACACTTCGGGATGAAATAGGAATTCAAGAAAGGTGCACTGAATTTGTCTTAGGTCATAGCGTTGGCACTTTGGAAAGATCTTACTATGTTGAATCGGAACGACGTGCAAAAGAAAATCATCATATTTTTGAAAAATTACTCAAAGAAATAATCAATAAAAATAACAATTAAACCAAAAACGCACCCATAAGCGCACCCATAAGCCCAAAATGTATAAAAATAAATAAGTCCCTATGCGGTCAAAACCCGCACAGGGACTACATTTCTTTTGGAGCTACTAACAGGATTCGAACCTGCGACCCTCTCATTACGAATCAGTTGCTCTACCGACTGAGCTATGTCAGCCTGTGATTTTATTCAGCCAAAGCTTTTTTGCTTTTGCGACCTCTTGTCTTTTTAACGCTATTGATACCAGATTTTTTAACAACCTTTGCTAATTCAGCAATGATATGCAGTTCATCAACGGAGCAATCTTGCAGCAAATCAGCTAATTCGTTGTGGAAAATTCTTTCACTACGATGAATATTGTCGCACAACAATTCATCTACGGAAACATCTAATACATTAGCCAAATGGATGATAGTAGGCAAGCCTAATTTAGTATTACCAGTTTCAATGTTACTGATATGAGGAGTGGACAAGCCAGTTACTTTAGCAATGTTACCTTGGGTAACACCTTTACGTACACGAGCTGCTTTAATTCTCATACCAATAGCTTTGTAATCTATATCCATTTTCAACGAAACCCTCTCCTTTTTTAACCTATAAGTTCATATTGTATTTATAGTGCCTAAGGCACGGTCAATACAACATATTATAGACCAAAAAAATCTTTAAGGCAAGGAAAAAACCACGTATTTTAGCCATTTTTCGGCATTTTTAAACTTTTTTAAGAAGGGGAACAGTCAGGCTTCCTTGAGGCATTAACACCACTTTATAATCTGTACCAACATAATTTTCAGCCAGTTTAATTGCTTCATCTACGGTATCTACTGCTTCAAAAAGTAAGTCTTTGGCAATCTTTTTATCCAGAGCAGAAACCAGAATGAATTTAGCTTTTTTCATCAAGCGGGTAATAGCAAATGCTTTATGTGCGCCAATAACGAAGTTCTTTTCCAATTGAGCTTTGATTGCATCAGGAGACGGATTTTCTTGCAAAGCTTTTTCCAAAGCTGCGCTACCGCTACCTTCTTCACATTCGCCAATGATAATTACTACGCCACCTTCCTTAACTGCGCACCAAGCGTTGTCCATGGTTTTTTGCAATTGGTAAACGTTGATGTCTTTCGGATAACCACCGCAAGAAGCAATAACTACATCTGCAGGTTCATCAATTTCTACGCCGTAAACTTTATCTACAAATTTGCAAGCTTCAATGTGAGCACTGTCCCAGTCACCTGCGAAGATTTTAACAAATTCTTTTTTAGCATCTAAGATTGCGTTGAACAAGAACAGTTTATGTTCTTTAGCAAACAGGCGCACACCTTCCATTTGGTCATCATAAACCGGGTTGCCGTGCAGTTTGCCTAATTGAGAGTTGGGGCTCATCATCAAGCTGTGATTTCTGCGAACAGTTTCCATTGCCGCTACGCCCGGCAAAATTGCCTTACGCCCGCCGCCAAAGCCAGCAAAGAAGTGATGTACGATGGTACCAGTCATAATAACAAGGTCAACATCACAAATTAATTTATTAATCCATACAGGAGTACCAAAAGAAGTTTCACCAAAATATTCAAAGTCATCTGCTGCATTGCAATCGCTGTTGTACATGGGCAAGCGTTTAGCAACATCTTCACCAACTGCTTCTACCATTTCTTCATCAGTCATTTTACGATGGGTACCGAGAGCAAAAACAATACGCATATCTTCGTCTTTAATGCCAAGCTTGTTCATTTCATTAACAAGTACAGGCATAAAGTCAAAGCTGTTTGCTACACGAGTAGGGTCATTGCAAATAAACGCAACCTTTTGACCAGGTTTAACCAGTTCATTAATGGGAGCGCTGTCAATGGGATGATAGATTGCATCTAAAATAGAAGCTTTTAAATTTTCAATGGGGGGCATTTCTGCTACTTTGATTTCTGCAATAACACGGTCTTGTTCCAAAGAAAAGTCTTTGTATCCGTGTCCATATTTGTAGGAATAATTAGCTAAAGTCATTTGGGCACCTCCGTTTAATAATATCTGTTTATATTTTAACACATAGAACTCTATTTTTAAAAATTATTTTTAATCAACAAGCGCACTAAAAAACGGACGCCTTACGACGTCCGTTAGTTATTTTACTAAATTACTAAAAACTTATAGAAGTGCTAGAAGGAGCTTATAGAACTTTTAGATACTTGCTACGAAATAACTGATTGCGCATCCTAAAACAGTAAGCGTAATCATCATCGGATCAGCAATGGAAGTGCGGTAATTTTCCGGATTGTATTTCTTTCTTTGACGGAAAGGACGTGCATCCAAGAATTCCATGGGGTTCGCAGTAAGTTCCATAAACTTTTCGTACATTACTTGCCAAGCACAACCAAGAGCACTGCACAATGCGCACATAATCATACTGGTTTCTTTCACTATAACAACGAAAGGTTTACGATAGAACCAATCGGTGTCTAAGCTGATGGCAGTATGAGGTTCCATGTGGGACAGGTACATCATAAAGGGAACCATTGCCATACCCAACATTTGTACGTATTGGAGAATGTGTTCCGGCAAGAACGGATGATAAGCAGGAGCTTCAAAGGGCAAGTATTGATACAACAATCCCGGGCATACACCGTACAAGAAGCACAGGGAAGCACCCATACCCATTGCAACTTTCATGTTGATGGGCAACGGAGTGTTGATTTCTACACCTTTGTCATCCTTACGCAAGAAGATGAAGTAACCCATCTTCAAAGGAATGGATAAAAAGGTACCGATACTAGCAATTTCAAGGAGAGTGTAAACCATACCTTGACCTGCAGCGTAAGCAGCATTCACAGTGATTGCCTTACTTACAAAACCGTTGAACAAAGGAATACCGGAAATGGAGAAAGCTGCTGCGAAGAAGCAAATGCAAACGAAAGGCATCTTTTTCGCCATATTACCAAGCTTGTTGATGTGACCGATACCAGTTGCATACATAATGGAACCAGCGCACATAAAGAGCAGGGATTTAAAGAGAATATCGCAGAAAGCATGGGCAGTAGCACCGTTCATTGCAAGACCAGTACCAATACCTGCGCCTGCTACCATAAAACCAGTTTGACTGATAATGTGGTGAGCCAAAAGCCTGCGCATATCGTTTTCCATAATCGCATAGCATGCGCCGTAGAGTGCCATCAGCACGCCACCCCACATGATAAGCTCGCTACCTGCGAATACACGCAGCAGTGCGTAAACTGCAACCTTGGTAGTCAAGCAGCTCATAAATACGCCACCGGTAATAGTGGAATTTGCATAAGCATCTACCAGCCAAGCATTTACAGGAGGCATTGCCACGTTTACACAAATACCAACCAGCATCAGCCAGTAAGTATAATCGTGAGGACCATTTACCATATTAGCAATGGTCGGGTCGCCGCCGTGACCAAGATGCAGGAAGATGCCAGCCAAAAGCAGGTTGCCGCCAAGCATATGAACTAAAAGGTAACGGAACCCGGCACGACGGGAAACTTTGTTATTACGGCACCATACCAGGAATACAGAAGTTACTGCCATTGCTTCCCAGAAGAAAATCAAGGTCAGCCAGTCTTTAGCGAGGGTAACGCCAATAGCACAGCCTGCATAAGCCATTGCACAAAGTGCTTCCATACGGTTTTCATTATGACAAGCATAAATACCGCTGATAAGTGCTAATACGGAAAAGATAAAGGTGAATATCCAGCTGAGTTTATCAACGTGGATAATACCTAATTTGTAGCCACGTACGAAATCAATAGTTACATCAGTACCAAGTTGCAGGTTATACGCTACGTACAGCGCAGCCAAAGGACCTACAGCCAACAATACTTTACGTACACATTTCGGTGCGATCATGGCAAGTAAGCCCACAAGGACAAGGATTATGCCCGGATGCATCATCATCTCACTCATCATCGTCACCTACACTTTCGTAATAATCTTCGTCACGCTGTAAAAGGGGAGCCATAATCAATTTGGAAACGATAATCAACGCCCAGCAGCCTACGAAGCCGAAGAAAATGTTGTAGCCGAAGGGTAACGGCCACCAATGTGCGCCATGCATGTGAATGCCACACATTTCTGCTACTGCGGATAAAGCCAAAACCACAGCAACAAGCATGTAAACTGTCTTTTTAGTCATTACAGCCACCCCCCGTTCCAGCCTGCGGTAATAGCATTAGCAGCCATTGTCGCTAATTTGTAGAAATGAGGATAGAAATTGGGGATTACGCCCAAAATCGCAGCCATAATAGTGGTTACGCAAATGGGAACCAACATACGATAGCTGATTTCGCCATATTCGCGGAATTGTTCTTGAGGGTCCTTACGGAAGTAAGCCATTTGGCAAATGGGCATCAAGTACGCTGCTGCCAAAAGTGCGGAAGCAACCCAAACCAGAATGTATAAGGGTTTGCCAGCTTGCAAAGCACCAAGCGCCAAATTCCATTTACTAATGAAGCCTACTAAGAAAGGCATACCTGCGATACCAAGAGAGGCTATGGTAAAGCAAGCCATTGTGATTGGCAGTTTCTTGGATATGCCGTACAGTTCGCTGATATATTCGCGATGAGTACGAGCGATAATCAAGCCTGCACACATAAAGAGGGTAATCTTCATTACCGCATGGGCAACAAGGTGGAGGTATGCACCTTTAATGCTCAAGGGAGAAAGCAGAGCCGCACCTAAAACGATATAGGAAAGCTGTCCAATGGTGGAGAAAGCCAGACGACGTTTCAGATGGTCTTGACGTAATGCAATCAAAGAAGATACCAAAATACTTGTTGCTGCTGCCCAAGCCAGTACATCAATGATACCTAATTGAGCCAACAGTTTAGGACCAAACACGAAACCGATGATACGCAGTACGCAGAATACACCGGTCTTAACTACTGCAACGGCGTGGAGCAACGCACTAACAGGAGTAGGTGCAACCATCGCTGCCGGCAACCAGCCATGCAAGGGCATTACTGCTGCTTTTACAGAGCCTGCCAGAATCATGATTACGAATGCCAACTGCAATGCCCAACGGGGAGCGGATTCGTAAGTCAAGAAACCGCCTGCGGTAAAGGACATAGTACCGGTAATGCAGTAAACCATTACTACGCCAGCCAAGAATAATTGACCAGAAATCAAAGTGTAGATTAAATACTTACGGCTCGCCATCAAAGCTTCAGCGTTACGTTTATGCAATACCAAGGGATAGCTTGCCAAGGTTAACATTTCGTAGAACAAGAAGAAAGTCAACAGGTTTTCTGCCATTGCAATGCCCATTACAGAGCTCATGCAGATTGCAAAGGCTGCAAAGTAACCAGTTTGTTCTTTCTCATTGTGACAACGCATGTAACCAATGGAATAGAAGTTAATGGGAACCCAGAGCATGGAAGCAAGTACAGCGAAAACCATACCAGCCGGATCAGTGCGCAGGGTCCAACCAACAGTATCAGTAAGTTGGCACATAGTATATTCATAAACATTACCGTTTAAAACTTCCGGCAACATAGAAGTTACTATGCCAAACATAATTACGGAAGCGATTACGCTCCAAGTTTCACGGATATTAGGCCATCTTCTGCTGAAAGCAATAAAGATTGCTGCCAGGAAAGGAACGCCTACTGCCAAGAAAGGTCTGCAATCTACGATAGTCATTTCAGCAACACCTCCGGCAATCCTAATTTAATAATATCAGTTACAATATCAACGCTGTAGAAACCCAAAGCTACGATACCGATACCGGTAACAGCAATCGGCAATGCCATCGGGAAGGGCAAACCCAGTTTACCTTTATGGCGATGTACTTCTGTAAGAGAAGCTTCGCGTTGCACAAACATTTGCTCCAGAATGCGGAAGAAGTAAATTGCGTTGAGCAAGCTACTGATTACCAGTACGCCAATGTAGAAATATTGAGCACCAGTGTAAGCACCTAAGAGCAAGTACCATTTACTGAAGAAGCCGCCAGTGGGAGGAATACCAATCATGGACAAAGCAGCCAAAGTAACGGTAATAGAGCTGATTGCAACTTTTTTATTCATACCGCCTAAGCGATAGATATTAACTTCACCAAAGCGATACTGAATACCGCCGATTACGAAGAACAATGCACTCTTCATAAATGCGTGGTTAATAATGTGAAGCACTGCGCCAATGAAGCCGTACAGATTGCCCATTGCCAAGCCGATGGCAATATAACCAATTTGCGCCACACTGGAGTAAGCCAACATGCGACGGAAGTCGTATTGAGCAAGGGCCATGATGGAGCCAAGCAAAATGCCTGCCACACCAAGAATGCCCAGTACATCAAGAGCTGCTTTGACAACAGGAGTATCCACACCAAACATAAAGAATAAGAAGCGGATCATTGCATAAGCAGGAACCTTACTCATGCAACCTGCGATAAATGCTGCGGAACCAGGATGTGCATAGTTATATGCATCGGGTTGCCAGCCGTGGAGCGGGAACAGTGCCATCTTGATACCGAAGCCGATTACGAAGCACGCCAACGCCAAAGCAAACAACGGATAATTCAAGAACGCAGCTGCACGCACTGCCATATCTGCCATATTCAAAGTACCGGTCAACGCATACATATAACCTACACCTAAGAGATACAAAGATGCGCCAATGGTACCGATAAGCAAATATCTAAAAGCTGCCAGCATGGACTTTTTGCCACCAATAGCAATCAAGCCATAACCAGACAAAGACATAACTTCAAGGAAAACGTACAAGTTAAATACGTCACCGGTAATTACCATACCGCACATACCAACGGTCATCAAACCATACAAAGTATAGTAGCCGCCAATATGGAGCCAACCTTCATCCTTAACAAAGGGCAAGCTGTAAAGAGAACCCAACAGGGAAATGAAAGTAATCAATACTGCCAAAACACCGCTGATAGGATCAATAACAAATTCAATGCCGAGGGGCGGTTGCCAGCTACCCATCCAATAATGAATAGGTTTGCCACCATCAGCAATAACCTGTTGCAACACAGTTACTGCGCTCATAAAAGCTGCTACGATAGAACCAATAACTATCCAAGAACCAAGGTTCTTTTGAATGCGGCTAAAGAGCATGCACAAAAGAGCTGCAGAAACAGGAAGTAATACGATGAAAAGCGGAGCATGCTGCATCATTTGCTAGCCCTCCTCAAAACCTCTACCTCTTCTACAGAGCCGTAGATTTCTTTAATCCGCATCAACAGCGCCAAAGCTACGCCTGTAGTACCAAGGCTTACTACGATGGCAGTAAGCATCAAGCCGTGAGGCAAAGGGTTAATGTAGGCATTAGGATTATTGGTAATGCCGTCAAGTACGGGCACCATTGCGCCGTCTTTTTGAGCGAAGCACAGATAGAAGTAAATTACTGCTACCTGCATAACGTTCATAGCCATCAACTTTTTCATATAGTTCTTCGCCAGAACCATACCATAAATGCCTAAGAAAAATAAAATCATAACAAGGGAGTAGATGCCTTTAGTTCTTAAAAATTCATTCAATACTTCCATCATCGTCACCCCTTTTTATAATAGAATCCATCAGGTTAATAATTGTCATCATAACACAAATGGTTACGCCAATTTCAATAATAAAAATTGCCATGGCGTGCATTTCGTGAACCGGTTCCATCTTAATGGGCATGTAATTGTATTCCAAGAACAAGCCGCCACCAAAAAGAGTAATCCAGCCAACTAAAGTATAAAGAAAAGTACCAACGCCTGCTAATACAACGGAAGTCTTACCGCTGATATTAAATTCAACATCTTCGCCCAAAATCATACGGGAGAGCAGAACGCCTACTGCCAAAAGTGCACCAGCTTGGAAACCGCCGCCCGGTGAATATTCACCAAAGCAAAGGATGTACACGCCGTACACGATGCTGAAGGGTACTAACAATCTAAACGCAGTACTTAAAATGATACCGCCAAAACCTTGTCTCATTTAACTACATCCCCTTCCTCCGGATCTTCCGGTTCTTCTTCGGGGCGTCTGCCAACCTTGTTACTGGTTAAAAGCAGCACGGTGGTCAAACCTGCTAAGAACATTACGCTGGTTTCCCACATGGTATCGAAACCTCTATAGTCGATGATGACACCGGTAACTACGTTAGGAGAACCAGTATCTTCAACACTGCGGGAGATATACGAAGGTGTAACATGCTGGTTGGGAGCAGTGTTTACATCGCCAATCTCCGGCAAATAGGTTACAAAGGAACAGAACATGCCAGTTATAACCGCCAGTAATACAGCTACTAATCCACGCATTATTTACACCACCTATCGATTTTCTTCAAGGAAGCTACAAAGAAGATTGTAGAAATTGTACCGATAACTGCTTCTGTGAAGGCAACGTCAGGAGAACCCATCATAAAGTAGAGCAATACTGCGGTAAAGCTGAAGCCGCTATAAATAACAGCCGCACTGAGCAAATCCTTACAGAAAATTACGGCACAGGTAATGAGAATTAAGAAAACTAACAAAACAGCCTCAATGATGTATATCTGCATCTTCGTCTTCCTCCTTCTCTAAATCTTTTGCTGTCAAAACCTTATGACCAGATTTATAAGCAGCTTTTCCTAAAATATGGGAGCCAATGGGGTTAGCCAAGAACACGATTGTAAATACAATCGCCATCTTTAAAGCAGTAATAGTCGGGCCTTCGTAAATCATCAAGCCGATGAAGGAAAGCATACAACCCAAGGTTTCACTGTTGCCGGAAGCATGGATTCTAGTATAGAAATCCGGCAAGCGCAGCATACCGATGGCAGAACCTACGAAAAATACGGAGCCGCCTAAAACAAACAATGCTGCGATAATTTCTCTGATGGTAAAATCACAAATCATATGTTTTTACCTCCCAGATACTTCGCGATAATGATGGAACCTACAAAGCCTAACATTGCGTAAGAAATTGCAATGTCCACATACATATCGGGACGATTATCAATGTAACCGAAAAGCACCAATAGCAAAATAGTATCGGCGCCGATTACGCCCAAGCCGTTCATACGGTCATAAACGGTAGGACCTTGGAACACACGTTGCAGCATCATGGCAATTACGAAGATGATAGAAACCATGAGAATGATAAAAATTATATTCATAGTTTATTCCTCCTCTTCTACCACGGAAAATTCATAAGCTTCTCCGTACAAATCTGCAACTTTTTTCTGGAAGCTACCATCCAGCACACCCTCAGCCGCGCCCACAGTTAATGCATGGATTTCAAACAATCCATCATCAGAAACGTTAAGGGTTACGGTACCAGGAGTAAGGGTAATGGAGTTAGCCAAAACCACGTAAGCCATCGGGTTATCTACCTTAAAGTAAAAACGTACCACTTTAGGGTCAATATCCAGATTTTGGCTTGTAGTCGCTTTCAAAACATCGATGTTCGCCAACACCAATTGCCACATCAGCCATACGGAATAGCTGATAAATTTGAAAATTGGTACCCCGAACACAAAATATTTTTTGCTGCCATCCTTATTGGGAACCAACAGCAAGGGATAGCACAGCCACACCGTCACGCCCGCTGTAATAAGTCCATAAACTATAAACTTAGTTTTCAGCGTACCTACCAATGCCATCCAGAATGCAAAAAGCAGTATGAATAAGCACACATTATGTACTAACGGTGAACCGACAATTTTTGCATTTTCTAAGCTTTCTTGTTTACCCACGGTTACCACCTTTCTTTATTTATAATTCTTTGCCGTCTTCAGACTCAACAGCAGAAAAAGCAATAAAAGGCTCCTCGCCCCATTTCTTTAATCCTATAAATAATTTGACAAAAAGACACAAATTCCTGCCTGTTTTCTCGGTTTTTGAAAAAATTGTGAAGCATTAGTCACGCAAAGAAATTTCTTTAAAACTGCAAGCTTCCGTAGGCAACATTCTCGCCGCCAAGCGCTTTACTCTTTCCAAATCTGCAGTACAGCAAATGGTCACACTACCTGCCTTTTCATCGCTAAGCAAGCCTTCTTTTTCCAGAGAAGCCTTGGACAAAAGGGCAGTAGCCTCAGCCGGGTCAATAACAGTTACACCAGCACCAAATTCTGCTTCGACAACATCCTTAATGAAAGGATAATGAGTGCAGGACAAGATTAAAGCATCAATGCCTGCTTCCTTTAAAGGTGCAGCATATTCTGCCACAGCTTCCGCAACAGCAGGATTACCGAACTGCTCCCCTTCGATTAACGGCACGAACTTAGGACAAGCCATGGGATAAACTTCTGCAGAAGCATCCGCCGCCAAAATTGCTTTCTTGTGTGCTTCAGTGCTAATGGTAAATTGAGTAGCGAACACGCCTATTTTTTTCTTTTTGCTTGCTGCCAAAAGCAGTTGCTCGCCTTTGGACATGCCTATCAATTCAAAAGGATGCTCTTTTTTGAGGCTATCAATGCCCAGCATGGTCAAAGTATTGCAGGCAATAACTACTTGCTTTACGCCTTGATGTTCCAGCCAAGAAATAATTTCTTCTACGAACTGGCGAATTTCTGCTTCGCTACGGCTACCATAGGGAGTACGAGCAGTATCGCCAACATATATAAAATTTTCGTTAGGAAGCATTTGGTGCAAAACCTTCAGCACCGAAAGACCACCAACGCCAGAATCTAAAACACCAATGGGTGCATTGCTTTTCATAATAAAGCACCTCCTAAAATTGGACATTATTTGCTAATAAAATTGTCACAATCATTATAACACTTTAACAAGCTGAAACCAAATAAAAACAGGTAGGAGTGATTAAACTCATACCTGTTTCTTTAAACTATTTAATTTTAAACTTTTCAGAAGTGCCGGAAGGCGCGAAACAGCGCAGCTTACGAAGTGATAGCGTACTTGACGCACGTTGAACGAGTAAGCAAACTGTGACAAAGCATAACGGTGCTTATGGAAAGTTTATTTTGCAGTTAAACCACCGTCGACCGGAATGACTGCCCCCGTCATAAACGAATTATACGGACTCGCCACACTGCAAATCACATGAGCAATTTCCTCTGCCTTGCCAATGCGCCCCAACGGATAAGCATCTGCCATATCGTCCATGGTATAGCCCCCGTTACTATCCTCCAACTGTTTTCGCAGGAGAGGCGTATCAACGTCAGCAGGGCAAACGCAGTTCACTCGAATGTTAGGCGCATAATCAAGTGCCAAAGCTTTACTCAAAGCTACCACTGCTCCCTTAGATGCGCAATACACAGGGCAACCGTAATTACCACTAATGCCTGCATCAGAAGCAATATTTACGATACAGCCACCGCCATACATATAAGGCAAGGCAGCTTGGGTTAAAAGCATTGTGCCTTTTACATTGGTATCAAAAATATTAGCATAATCTGCTTCCGTCATATTTTCTAAACGTTGTTCCTGATAAACGCCTGCAGCATTGACCAAAATATCTATTGCTCCATTAATATTTGCCAATGCCTTCTTGCATTCTTCGCTGCTAATAACATCACAGGGCACATAAAATACTTTGTTATCGGTAAACGCTTGTAATTTTTGCACTGCCATAGCGCCTCGCAAAACGCTACGTCCCAAAATGTAGACATTGGCTCCGTCACGCAAAAACTTTTCCGCAGTTGCCAAGCCTATACCGGAAGTACCTCCGCTAATGACAACGTTTAACCTTCCACAACCATAATTTATCATCATTAAACTCCTATTCCACTTTTTCCTTAGGCGGTAAAAGCACGGTAATCTTTGTGTAAACGCCTTGCTCACTTGCCAATTCCAAGTTCATGTCATGGCGCAAGGCAATCTGTTTCGCAATGGCAAGACCTAAACCGCTACCAGATTTATTTTTTTCATTGCGAGCCTTATAAAATCTGTCGAAGGCGTGCGGAATATCTTCTGCTTTAATACCACAGCCATAGTCCGTAACAATAAGCTTATTTCCAGCCAAAGCAACCTCAATTTTGCCACCCTCATTGGAAAATTTAATGCTGTTATGTAAAAAGACTAAAAGCATTTGACGCAAACGTCCATAGTCGCCATTCAACACGTAAATATCAGTATCAGAAGTCAAATCAATCTCGATATTTTTCTCCAAACCTAAACGTCTGCTGCTACGCACTGCATCCTGCACCACGTCACACAAATTCAACGGCTCTTTCTCAATGGGGAAATCCATATTCTGCAAACGGGACAAGTCTAACAAATCATTAATCAAACGTTGGAGGAAAACACTTTCAGAAAGCATCTGGTCATGATATTCCTGCACTTCCTCCGGCTCAGTAACCACACCGTCACGCAACGCTTCCAAGCTGCCACGGATTACAGTTACAGGAGTACGCAGTTCGTGAGAAATGTTGGCGATAAATTCTCGGCGCAGCTTCTCCAGCTTTTGACTTTCTTCATCTGCCAACTGCAAACGTTCACTTAAAACGTCTAAAGTATTTGCCAGCTCGCCAATCTCATCATTCTGAGTAATGTTACAACGCGCTTTATAATCCTTATCCGCTAAGCGCATAGCAATTTCTTTCATGGTGTTCAAGGGTTTAGTAAAGCTCCAAGAAAGCACAATACTCAAAACAGACACTAATGCCAAAGCCGCAAGCATACTGTAAAACAATATGCGCAAGCCAGCCCAAACAGCATCCTTCGTACCTTGCACAGGTGAGTGGAGCATTACTACTGCTTTAACCACACCATTTTTATCGTACACAGGTGCACCAACCGTCAGCATGGTATCTTCCAGAACAGTGTTATAATCTTCCAAAATAAAGCGTTCGCCCTTAAAGGCACGCTCTACATTTTCCTTGATATGCTTAGGTAATTTTTCGTAAGCATCTCTTGGATCCTTGGGAACGTAGCGCTGCAATCTTTCGTGATGCCTACCACTACGAGCTTGGAACTTACGTACTACGTCCATATTCAAATTCAGATTGTATTCGCTGTCAACAACCCATACGATTTCTTGCATGGCTTTGTCCAAAGTATTGATGAATCTACTTTGAGAAATGCGGTCACCGTAGCGACCATGCAAAAATTCGAAGTCATTACTGATAACCTCAGCAATCTTTGTGGCACGCAAGTTCATTTCTTTTTTAGTGACCTCTACATTATGCTGCTTGAAGTATTGGTAGAACAAACCTCCCATTACCAAAGAGAAGGTTAGCAGTACCGCAGCAAAATAAAGAGCCAGCTTGACAGCAATCTTGTTGCTGAATCTATTTTTCATATATATTGCTCCACTATTTTACTTCAAAACGATAGCCTACGCCCCAAATGGTTTTGATGTCCCAGCCTTCGTGATCATATTTATCAAGCTTTGCACGCAAGCGTTTAATGTGACTATCCACGGTACGGCTATCGCCAAAATAATCGTAGCCCCAAATGCTGTCTAGCAAATTCTCACGACTGAAAACTTTTGTGCTGTTCTTCGCCAAAGTCCACAGCAGTTCAATCTCTTTTTTAGTCAAAGGCACTTCCGCGCCGCTAATTTCCACAACGTATTTGTCTAAGTCAATTTTAAGATTGCTTACTTCGTACAGGTTTTGCTTTTGCTGCTCCTGAACTTGGATGCGGCGCAAGACTGCACGCACACGCGCCATTACTTCGTTAGCAGAAAAGGGTTTGATTACGTAATCATCTGCGCCAATATCAAGACCCATAATTTTATCGTAGTCTTCGCCACGAGCAGTAATCATAATAATAGGAACCATGCTTTCCTTACGCAGGCGACGGCAAACGTCGAAGCCGTCAACTTCCGGCATCATTACGTCCAGAAGAACCATAACGATATCGTCTTGGTAACGAGCAAAGGCATCTAAGGCTTCTGCGCCGTCAAGGGCGATTACAGGTTCCAGCCCTTCTTTGCGGGCATAGCTTGCTAAAATGGAAGTTATTTGTTTATTGTCATCAGCGATTAAGATTTTGTTCATAAGGCACCTCGCTTCGTCTGTTGCTTTTTAGATATATTTATCTTTATTATAATGTTATTCCATAAATATGACAAAATAATGTTTTTAAATTCTTTTTATTTATACACACCTATATCAACGCAAAATTTATTGGCTGTTGCAACACTTAATTTTGCTGCTCAGCTAGTATAAAAACATAGACGCCTCGCTATCCGCGCTTCGCCACGCTCGGCTACCTATGTTTTTCTTATTGGATAACAGACAAAATTTGCGAATCGTTGCTTACAGCCAAATAAATTTTGCATCGAAGTTTCCTCATAAACATCAGACAATAGATTTGTGCATAGTGAAAAGTTATAAAAAACATAAAAAAGACATAGTATAAACATTTTTAAAACATAAAGCGTTGATATTATAAGCACAACAAAGGAACCCCACAAAAATCCTCAAACATACAAAGCAAAAAACAATTCGATTGAAAGTAAGGAGTGAAAGATTATGTTGAACATGAACTACAAAAAAGCTTTACTGGCAGCTACCGTATTAACCGCATTCTGTGCTAACGCAGCTTTCGCAGGCAATGCCCCTGATAAACCTACCATGCGTGAACGTGTGGATAGAATCCTCAAATGTGAAGACAGAGTTGACTGCCCCGAATTTAAAGAACATAAACGTTTTGGCAAGCATCACCGCCACCAACTGACAGAAGAACAAATTAAAGAACGTGAAGCTCGTCGCGAAGCTTGGAAGAAAATGTCTCCCGAAGAACGCAAGGAAGCCGTTAAAAAATGGCGTGCTGAACGCAGAGAAAAACACAACCAACGCGTAGAAGCTAAAATGAATAAGCTGACCCCGGAACAACGCAAGGAAGTGGAAGACTTCATCAAAAAAGACAGAGAGTTCCACCGCGAACAACGTGAAGAAATGAGAAAACATCGTGAAAAGCAACGCGAGGAAATGCGTGATATGACCAAAGAACAACGCGAAGCAATCCGCGTGCAACAACCTCCTAAATTTGGCAAACATCACAAAGCTCCTCACCACAAAGGCTTTCACCATATGCCCCCTATAGAGAAAGTAGATAAATAACCTCTCCCTCTTATCAACACACAAAAATCCCCCGTTCCAAGGAACGAGGGATTTCTGCTTTTTAGGAGTTGAGATGAATATTGTATGCTGGAAAGCTCAGCAGAGCCTTGACCACTTGTTAAATCACTACTGCCTTTGATAATCAAAAGCAAGCAACTTTATTTTTTACCTTGGTGCTTTTCAAAGAAAGCGTTGTATTCTGCTACAACCTTGTTGGCATTTTCAATCGCCATGTTTCTTTGCTCAGCGATATGGTTTAAATCGTCTGTCGCACCATCAATATACTTTTGGGCTGCATCCATATAAGCAGTTACCGCTGCAACCCACTTGGTAATAGCTTCAGTATCGCTAATGCTT
>JAFTID010000023.1 GCA_017457085.1 Phascolarctobacterium sp. | reverse complement strand
TTTACCACTTTTGGGGTCACACCTTTGTCAAAAATTGGGGTGCCTGTAAAAAAGAAACCTCCTTGTTTAAAATGGTCTTATCTCTCACACCATTCAACAAGGAGGTAGACAATATGTCTTACGAAAAGTTTATCACAGATTTCCTAAACATCAAACCATCTGAATTGTCTAAGATTTCTACTTCAACAAAATCAGATGGTTCTATTTTTGTCAAAGTCAAGCTGGTTCAGAAAGTTACCTCTTGCCCTTTCTGCCACAACTCCATTAAAGTCCACGACTACTACGACAGGAAACTGACTCATTCCACTTTCTCTAACAGAAAATGTACCATTATTTATTCCCAACGCAGATATCGCTGTCCTCAATGTGACCTTACCTTCCGTGAAGACAATCCCTTCATCGATTCCAGTGAGCACATCACCTACGAAACCAAACTCAATATTCTGAAAGACCTGAAATATCCAGAAGCGACCTACACATCTGTAGCTAAAAGATATAACGTCTCCGCCAATAAAGTAATCCGTATCTTTGAGAAGCATGTTGACATACCTCGAAAGAAGCTTCCTGCCATACTTTCCATAGACGAGCACTACTTCCCAGCCTCAGACTACAAAGCAAAATACTGCTGCCTTCTCATGGATTTTTCAACAGGAATAATGTTAGATGTCCTTCCTGACAGAAAAAAGTCCTATCTAGTCAACTATTTCAGTACTATTAAGGCTGACACGTTCAACTATGTTACCAAGACCAGCGAGCTTGACAACGTCCGGTATGTGTCCATAGATATGTATGACGTTTACAGGGACATAGCAAAAACATACTTCCCAAAAGCTAAAATATGTGCGGACAGCTTTCACGTCACGGAACATCTTACGAAAGCTTTTCGGAGCGTCAGGTTAAACGCTAGACGTTCAACGGAAAATCCTGTCTTGAAATACCTGCTGACACGTTTTAAGAATGTATTTGCTCATAAATACCAGTCTAAACTGGATAACGAGCCAAAATACAACAAGAAACTAGGGCAGTACATAAACTACCGTGGCATAAGAGACCTGTTATTCGAAAGCTTCCCTGTTTTAAAAACTGCTTTTGAGCTTAAGGAGTACTACATAAATCTAAACAACAAAACAACTATAGAAAATGCTTCTGACAAAATAGACGAAGCCATTGATATATTCTCCAATTGCGACATAGAGGAATATTCTGAATTCCACGGACTGCTCGTAAATTGGCGTAACGAGATAATCAACTCCTTTACGGTTATTGACGAAACAAGAATTAATAACAGTTACATGGAATCCAAGAACAGAATCGTAGCCAAATTGATTTATAATGCCAATGGCTTCAAGAACTTCAAAAGAACACGCAACCGCATCCTTTACTGCCTAAATTGGAACGATTCGTTCAAGCTATAATAAACGAAAAGGTCAGGAGAACCGCCAGCAAGCGCTGACTTTCTCCTGACCCCAAAATTTGACAAAGCGCTAACCCCAGAAACGGTATAGCTATGACCCCAAGTTTTGACAAAGCAAAACCCCAAAAGTGGTATAGCTACGACCCCAAAATCGTCAGAGCGGCAACCCCAACTTTTGACAGACACCCCTCAAGTTAGACCCTCAAACCAGACCCTCACGATTAACCCTCAAAAACACGGTGTTAAAAATGAGGAAACCCTCAAGTTTGCCCCTCAAAAACTTTGGCAAACCCTCAAAAAGTTTGATTATCCAAGAATTCACCCTATTTTTCTAAACTACCACGAACTCTATTTTTCAAACTTAGACTTCTCTGGAAACATATCCTCCAAAAATCTTTTACTTTTGCGCTTGACCTCGTAATCCAACCCATCAGCAGCTTGCAAGCAAAATACTTTAGGAGAGTATTTTTTCATATGCTCAATTAAATCTTCTAAATGTGCTTCTTTCCCATAATATCCAAACAGTTCTACTTTAGACTTTAACCCCAACAACTTCTTAAAAATATTATTTGGATTAATAATCTCCATAACACCTTCTCCAGAGTAAACTGCATCTAGACCAAAAATAACTCTTTGCAATGTTTCGGGTGCTCTAAACCTAAAAGCTTCACACGCTTTGAACTCTTTCTCAAAACGTGTTAAAGTTGCAATGAATGTAGTTTTAGTGTAAGAATCAATATTATGATGTGCAGAGTACACTTCGCCTTTACCATAATCACGCTCTAATAAATCAATGGAATTAAGAATAGTACCATTGTACGAGTAACCTTTTTTATCATAGGTGCCTAAAAGCTTAGCAACAGTTCTTTTCCACTTCATCATATAGCCACGCCGCTCAACTCTTACAATAGGTTTCTCACCTACAAAAAAATCATCTGGTTCAACTGCTGCCCCAAAAAACGTATCGTCGTTAGCATACAAAAATTTTTCATTTAAGTTTGGTATATTAGTCAAAAATTGTTCTATTGTTGCAGAGTTAAAACAAGGAATACATTCCCTGGGCATAATTTCTGAATGGTCAACAATTGTAACTTTTTCGTAAGTAACATCTAACCATTTAGGAACTTGTCTATCAGTAACAATATAAACATGATTAATCCAAGGTGCAAATTTTTCTAAGGAGCGCAAAGCATATTTAAGTTCGTCATTATCGAAGAAACGTACTGTACCACTAACATTTTCTGCTGAAGAAGCATGTGTAATGCCCATACATTCATCTTTGCGAGCTTTAAATTCAGGGTCGTTACCATCACACCACAAATATACCATATCTATTTTATCCATCATTATGCGCCTACCTTAACAACTTTAACTTAACATATTTGTTTAAAGTATAATTTGCGTGATTAAGAGACAGTACAAATCCTAACCACCCATCTAAAAATCCACCTTTTAAAATGTACATTTTGAAAAACGCAAATAGCGGTCTTAAAACAATATCTTTAAGCACATATACCTTCTTACCTTTAGCTTTGTTATTCATTGCGCTAATCGAAGAATACATATTCATTTTATTAAGGTATTGTCCAAAATCAACATAGACAAAATGAGTTAAATAACCTTTTAACGTAACTATGGATAAATCACTTACAGCCCACTCATGTACCATATCTTGCCAGCATGCTTTACCAACTGGATACATTCTGTACGCATCACTAGGTGCTAACACTCCATATTTGAATGTTTTTCCAAAAGCGTGGTTTCTTCTTATTAGTTTACACATTACACTTCTATTTTCAGCTAAGACAGTTTTTATTGAGGCAACTAATTCGTCCTCTATTCTCTCATCAGCATCTAAATGTAAAACCCACTCTGTATCAACACACTTATCTGCAAAATTTCGTTGAGCAGCGAAATCATTGTTTAAATCATGATAAATTACTAACGCACCATTATCTCTGGCTAACTCAACAGTTCTATCCGTACTACCAGAGTCAACAACAACCACTTTACTTGCTACCTGTAAAGCACTTTGTATTGCGTCAGCAATATTATGTTCTTCATTTTTTGTTAATATAACAACTGTTAAATTTTTCATCATTAAACCTTACTTTCCAAACCACTCAAAAACTCTTTCAAATCTTTAAATCCTTCGTGTTCCAAATCAAAAGCACCTTTAGCCGCCGCCTCGCCCAATCGCAAACCAACGAACTTTTCCGTACCGGCGAAATAACTGTACAAAAAGTTTCTACTGCGATTCACAAAATGGTTATCCTTACCACGACTAATATTCACACTAAAGATAAATTCATAAGCAATATTTCTTAGATTATAAAACTCACTCATTTCCGAAGTACCTTGTTTTAATGCAGGCACTAACAAGTCTTCCATAAATCCTGGAGTCCAGTTCCCTGCTTCACTCTTTTTCGGAAACAAAAATATCTCGTGGCTAAACTCTTTCAAAAAGCTCTTCATTTTAGCCTTATACAAAAAGTGCTCCGTCTCTCGACGTTTCACTCCTGCATCTGCAAAAATTATAATTTTTTTGATACTCTCAAAACCTTCTGCCTTTTCCAATAGGCTTAAATAACGTGTCAGGTTATCTAGATACTTAATATTTATAATCTTAATTTTAGGCACACTAACGCCTTGTTTACGCAAATACTGTATGTATGCATCAACAAAAGATGCAATATCCATACGTTCACATAATGCAATAATATTTTGTGGTACTGCTTCTTGCGCAGCCATCAAACATTACCACCTGTATTTAACATTTTTTCAGCAGCTTCAATAACTTGCTCAACAGTTAAGCGAGTCATACACTGCATATCATCACATTTATGCTTCATACCGCTTGCACATCCTAAACACGGAGGGACAGCAGTAACTACCATTGCATTCTTAGTATACGGGCCATAAAGTTTTATCTGACTTGGTCCATACAGTGCAACAATAGGTATATTTTGCGATATAGCCATATTCATAGTGCCACCTTCACTAGTTACAAACAAGTCACAGCGTTTTATCGTCGCTGCTAAACTGCCAATAGAAAAGGTTCCTTTTGCTATAACAGGAAGGTATCTCATAGCTGCAGTGACTTCGTTAACCAATTCATCTTCATCTGCTCCAGCAAACAATACTGACTTATACCCTCTTTCAGCCATTGCATCAGCAACTTTAGCAAACTTTTCAGGTTGCCAAAGCTTAGTAGAAATTGCACTACCAATATTAAATCCAACCAATTTATCTTCTGGCAATACACCTTTTCGTTGCCAAAAACCGTCTGCACTAGCATTATCAGTTTCGTTTACGAAAACTTCTAAACCATTGTGTTGTATTTCTTTAACGCCTAATTCATGCAATACATCTAAATACATATCTGCAGCGTGAATAGTTCTATCTAATTGAACATAGATATCCCAAAGAGGTCTAAAAACAGTATGACATGTACCAACACGCCATTTTGTTTTAGTTAGAGAGCAGATGAAAGAACAACGTTCATTGGGATGTAAATTAATGACAACATCAAACTTCATCTCACTCAACTTACGAGCGCAAGAAGCCAAAGCAAGAATACTGTTATCTCGCCCTAATTTATCAATAGTAATAACTTCATCCAAATTGGGATTGTGAAGTACTACATCTTTCCATTTTTCATCTACTAAATAGGTAATATGAGCATCGGGAGCAGCTTTACGCAAAGCATAGATAAACGGAGTCGTTAAAACTAAATCGCTCAAATGCATCAAAAATGTTACCAATATTTTTTTGCCATTTAACTCAATCATTTTTTATTCCTTATTATTTAAGTAATATGTTTACACAAGAATTACTTTGTGGTATAACTAGCGGAGAATATTAAAGCCTATAAAGGAGTTATAAAATGCTTTTATACATACTTCCACTAACCATCTTAATAACACTTACAATTATTTATATCAAATTCTCTAAAAAAATCCCAATACTCATGTATCATCGTATAGCTGATGTCCCAGGCGACAGAAATTCTCTTCCACCTGAAAAATTTGAACAGCAACTGCAATATCTTCATTCAAAAGGCTATACTTCTATTAACATGGAGCAACTTTACGCTCACTATGTATTAGGTGAAAAACTTCCGCCCAAATCAATAGTTTTAACCTTCGATGATGGTTATGCAGATAATTTGTACTCCGCAATGCCAGTAATGAAAAAATATAATATGATTGGCAATGTGTTTGTCATTACTAACTGGATAGGCAAAGAAAACAAATGGGAAAACTTCGGGAAGCAGTTGACACGTACTATGAACGAGCAAGAATTATTAGAATGGAAAGGCGCAGGTAATTATATTGGTTCCCATACCTGTAATCACCCCAAACTGGCAAACTGCAATCCAAAAGATTTAAAAGAAGAACTACGCAACAGCAAAACTTCTTTAGAAACATTCTTGAGATCTGATATTATCAGTATATGTTATCCATATGGTTCATTTAATAGCGATGTGATAAAAATAGCTTCTGAATGCAATTATAAAATTGGTTTAGCAATTTTCAATGAAGTACCTTTATTAAGATTTAACTTATTAGCTTTACCAAGAATTCCTATACCGTCTGGTCAAAAAATGTGGGAATTTAAACTAAAAGTGAGTAAAATACACATTATATTCATAATGTTACGTCAGTTAGAAAGAAGGCTCAAAAAACTATTTAGATAATACATCTGAATAAATTTCTTCCAATTCACCAACCATCTTATCTATGGTGAAGTTATCCTCAACCCACATACGTGCTTGCCTAGACATCTGTTTTAACAGTTCTCTGTCAGTGTCTAGGCAATTTATTTTTTCATACAAATCTTGTACATCTTTATATTTTACTAAGAAACCTGACACTCCATCATTAACAACTTCACTTGTCCCACCTATTTCATAGGCCACAGCAGGCATTTCCATAGCCATACCTTCAGCAATGGCAAGTCCAAATGTTTCAAACTGAGTAGGTGATACATACACATCAGCAATATTCAATACTTTCTCGACATCATTACGGTGCCCTAAACAAATAATTTTATCTTCTAATCCAGCTTGTTTAATTTTATATTTAAATTGTATTAAACCATTTCCCTTACCAACTACAATTAATTTCCAATTCTTATTAAATGCATACTTCTTGAACACTTCTAACAAGGCGCCATGTCCCTTATGCTCAAGATTTTTGATTCTTGATACAGTAGCTAACACCAAAGTATCTTTATCAATATTATACATTTTTCTTAGCTCTGTTCTTAAAGATGAATCTGGAGTAAATCTGTTAGTATCAATGCAACAATACCTAGTAATTAATTTACTTTCAGTAAAATTTTGTTGAAGAGCTCTCTCTTTAACAAAATTACTTACGCATATAATTCTATCCAGTGTATCAATGACATATTCTCTTTCAATATTTCCAAAAACACCATGTGCAGTATATACTATTGGAATATCGATTGCTTTCTTTAGTTCAGCTGCAATGCATCCTGCATCACCAGAGTTGGCATGAACCACATCTATATTATATTCTTTAATTATTTTCTTTAGCATAGAAACAGCAATCCAACTGCCAAATCTTCTGCTAAATCTCACTGGAACAAAAAAAGTCTTTACTCCAATTTTTTCTAATTCATCAGCTAATCCCCCACCAGCTGATGCAACAAAAACCTCATACTCACCTTTACTCTGAAGCTCTTTCGCGACTGTATACACGTAAGTTTCAGCGCCACCAATATTCATCCTAGGAACTAAAAATAAAATTCTACTCATAAACAATCTTGCCTCTTACATACAAATTCTATCCTTATATATGAAGCTTCTCCCTATAAACTTCATATACCATTTCCGGAGTAATATCATGCATGCAGTGCCAATCATTGCATGCTTTCTTTAAGCAGCCTGCACATTTGGCAGGAGTTATCATAACAGTAGCCTTATCACTACCATAAGGACCAGTTCTATCTGCTTTTGTAGGTCCATACATTGCTACCAACGGTTTCTTCAATGCTGCTGCGAAATGTAACGGACCAGTATCAGCACTGATATAAACCTTACACCCTTTAATTAAAGCAGCCAATTCGCGCAAAGTAGTTTGTCCTGTCATATCAACTACCTTATCCGTGCTACTTAATTCTTTAATTTTAGCACCTTTAAGTGCATCATCAGGACCACCTGCTAGAACAATATGCATTCCATCGGCTGCAATCTTTTTAGCCAGTTCTGCGTAATGTTCTACAGGCCATTCCTTAGTTTTCCAGCGAGCTCCGGGTACGAAGACAACATAGTCTCCACTAACACCCTTTGCTGCTAATTTATCTGCTACCACTTTGCTTTCCTTGGTTAAATCAGGCATGGGGAATTCAACTTCCTCAACCTTTGCCCCAAGATGGCGAGCGACGTCTAAATAACGTTCAATTACATGGTCTTTACTATGACTGCCGCCAATCGCCTTGCTCACCAAGCCACTGCCTTCACGCATTTCACAATAACCAATTCTGTTACTGCAACCACTGATGGCAGCCATTACTGCACTTTTGAACAAGCCCTGCATATCGATTACCAAATCAAAATGCTTACTGTGGAGCATATCACGTATTTCTTTATAATATTTTATTTTATCGCCAAAGCTCATCTTATTGAATTTAACTTTGTCAAAATAAAGCACTTCATCAATAACAGGAGGGTCTGGTACGAAGCCTGCAAACTGCGGATGTACCAGCCAGCTGATTTTCGCATTGGGGTACAGCTTACGCAATTCTCCCGCAAAGGGCAACGTATGTAGAACATCTCCTAAGGAGCTCATTTTGATAAGTAAAATATTTTTGTAATCCATGTAATTTCGCCTTTTTACAATATATTTCCTACCCCTCAGGCACAACTTTGTTGTGCCAGCTCCCCTTTCATGGGAGCCAAGGGCTTATTCTTATAACAAACCTTTAACAAAATCTAGAAGACTGCCTTCTTTAAAAAGGTATCCTCTAATTCCAGCAGCTTCTGCTGCCTCCACATCACGCTTGCAGTCGCCAATGAGGAAGCTTTCTTCTTTATCCAAGTCATTTTCTGCAAAAGCTTGCAGTATCATACCCGGTTTCGGTTTACGGCAATCGCAGTCAATAGCGAATTCCACAACCTTGCCTTCCTTGTGATGGGGGCAGAAGTAAAATTTTTCTACCTTCGCACCATACTTCTCTAGTTCAGAAGCCATATGTGCGTGCAATTTATTCATATCTTCAATGGTATAGTAGCCACGAGCAACACCACTTTGATTGGTCACTACAAAAATTTTGTAGCCTAACTTGTACAAGTGCGCTAAAGCTTCTCGTGCGCCTTCTACCCATTGCAAATCTTCAATTTTATATAAGTAATCCACGTCAACGTTCAGCACGCCATCGCGGTCAAAGAATACTGCCTTATCTTTCATAAACGTAGTATCCGCCAGTTTTATCTAAAAGTGCGCAGTATTCAGCAATAGCGTCTTCAATAGGAGTAAAGCCACCATCGTAGCCTGCTGCCAAGAGGTTAGCAGTATCAGCTTGGGTAAAGCTTTGGTATTTGCCTTTCAGCACTTCAGGGAAGGGAACGTATTCCAATTCACCGCTGCCAAAATGTTTCAGCACGCCTTTTGCCAAAGTGTTGAATTGGTGAGCATGACCAGTACCACAGTTAAAGATACCGCTGATTTCCGGATGTTCCCAGAAATAGAAGTTAACTTTTACAACGTCTTTAACATAGATAAAGTCGCGGGTATGTTCACCAGGCCCATAGCCATCGTATTCACCAAAAAGTCTCACTTTATGTTCTGCTTTCCATTGGTTATACATTTGGTAAATCATGGAAGCCATTTTGCCTTTGTGATTTTCTTGAGGACCATAAACATTAAAGTAACGCAAGCCTACCACTTGGCTTTGTGCTTGGGGCAGCAAACGACGCAAATAGTTGTCAAAGAACAATTTGGAGAAAGCATATACATTCAGCGCTTCCTCGCAAGCAGGTTCTTCACGGAAGCCATGCAAGCCACTTCCATAGGTAGAAGCAGAAGATGCATAAAGCATTTGAATCTTTCTATCCAAGCAGAAGTGAAGTACATTTTTAGTGTACTCAAAGTTGTTCTCCATCATGTATTTGCCGTTGTATTCCATTGTATCGGAACATGCACCCTCGTGGAAAATAACGTCAATTTTTTCATGAGCAAATTTGCCTGCAGCTAAAGCTTCGCTGAAAGCGTATTTGTCCATGTAGTCTTTAACCTTCAAGCCTTGGATATTTTTGAACTTAACCATATTGGTTAAATTATCTACTACCAAAATATCATCATGGCCGCGTTCATTTAAGCCTTTAACAATGTTACTGCCAATAAAGCCAGCACCACCGGTTACAATAATCATATCTTGCCCTCCTTAACCATTTGCGCAATCTTCTCAACTACGCCAGTTGTGGAATAACCATCTTCAAATTCTATAATTTGCACTTCGCCTGCATATTCACGACCAGCAACCTCTTCAGGCTTGTAGTCTCCACCTTTTACAAGGACATCAGGACGAATTTTTTCAATCAATTCAGTAGGAGTATCTTGGTCAAACAGTACTACAGCGTCAACACAGTTCAGTGCCGCGAGAACGCGCGCCCTATCCAGCTCGTGCACGAGGGGACGAGTTTCACCTTTTAATCTACGCACAGAAGCATCAGTATTAAGACCAACAATTAAATGCTTGCCAAGGTTCCTAGCCTTTTCCAAATAAGTAACATGACCTACATGTAAAATATCAAAGCAACCATTGGTAAAGACAATTTTTTCACCGCAAGCCTTCCAAGTTTTTGCCAAAGAAGCAATTTCTTCCCAGCTCAAGGTGCGATAGCTCTTACCTTGCTTGCGTTCTTCAGTCAGCAAATCTTTCAGCAATTCGTCACGATGAACAGGATAAGTACCAGCTTTAGCCACTACAATACCTGCAGCACGGTTTGCCATATACACGGCATCGTCTAAATCAAGTTTTCCTGCTGCACCTGCTAACAAAGTCGCAGCCACTGTATCACCTGCACCAGAAACATCAAACACTTCCATTGCAGTAGCGGGTGCGTGAACAATTTCAGTATCGTTTACTAAGGTCATACCCTTTTCGCTACGAGTAACGACCACATTTTTAATACCAAATTTTTCTTTAGCAGCACGAGCCATTTCCACAACAGCTTCATCTTCGTTATCCCGTTGATAACCTGCTGCTTCGCACATTTCCTTCAAATTAGGAGTAATAAAATCACAACCGCTGTATTTGGTCCAGTCTGCACCTTTAGGGTCAATCAAAACAGGAATGTTATATGCATTGCCTTGTTCAATCACCCACTGGCAGAAGCTGTCAGAACATACACCTTTAGCATAGTCTGAAATTATAATGCCATCTAAGCCAGCTTCCAGTAAATTTTTTAGCCATTGGCTTAAAGCAGCAGTTTCTTCTGGGAACAAATCACCGGTTTCTTCGAAGTCAAGACGGAGCATTTGTTGAGTGCCACCAATGACACGCAACTTAGTAATAGTTTTACGTTTGTCACTCTTTACTAAACCAGTATAATCAATGCCTGCTTCATCCATTAAACGCTCTAAAAGAATACGATTATCATCGTCACCAGTAACGCCGCCCATAAAGACCTTACAATCCAAATGAGCAAGGTTGGCAGCCACATTAGTTGCACCACCAAGAACGGAACGCTCCCTGCTAATTCTAGTCACCGGCACAGGTGCTTCCGGAGAAATGCGCTTTACTTCTCCATGAAAATACCTGTCTAGCATCACGTCACCAATGACAGCAATTCTTAAATTTTGTATTTTTTCTGCTAAAAAAGCAGTTACAGTCAAACCGGACAATTTATTCACCATCCACAAGTTCACATAAAATGTGACCAATTAAAATATGCATCTCTTGAGCACGAGCAGTAATCTTTACAGGAACAGAAATACATTCGTCGCAAAGTTCTGCCAGCTTCGCGCCATTGGCAGCAGTCATGCCTACGCAGTACATACCTTTCGCTTTTGCAAGTTCAACAGCAGCCACTACATTAGGACTGGTCCCACTAGTAGAAATACCTACCAAAACGTCGCCTTCGTTACCCAAAGCTTCTACTTGACGGGCAAAAACTTTGTCAAAGCCGTAGTCATTGCCCACAGCAGTCAAGATGGAAGTATCAACGGTAAGTGCGATAGCAGGCAGACCTTGGCGTTCTTTTTGAAAACGACCAACGAACTCTGCTGCTAAATGTTGACTATCTGCAGCACTACCACCGTTACCACAGAACAATACTTTGTTGCCATTTGCCAAGGCAGCTTTGACCACGGTAGCAATGCGCTCAATTTGTTCTAAAATATCGCTTTGCATAACAGCATTAGTAACTTCTAGATGCTCTTCAAAACGTGCTTGAATTACTTTTTGCATAATATACCTCAATTACAGGTTATAGAAATAATACATAATCTTCAAGGAGCTATCGTCCTCAGCTTTTTCTTTTTCGTAAGAAAGTTCCAAAGCCCAGCAGCAGAACTTGTGCAACCATTCATATCTAGTTTCGTATTGATGGCCCTTGCCAATATCATATCTATTAACAATAGTGAAGGTATCATTTTTATTGGGGCTCCAACGTAAGCCATTACGAAGTTCTTTTGCCATATCAGGTTGTCCAATATCAAACAAAGTGCTAGTCAAATCTTCACGATACCAGCCTACCCAAGTGGACCATTTGGGTCCAAGTTTTTGAGACAAGGTAGCATAGTACATATCAGTAGAAAGAGTATCTCCAGTCAAGCTTTCATTTACCCATTTTTTACCAACAGTTAAATTCAGCACGGTATTCTTAGAATTAAACAGATATATTGGATCATGGCTCAAATATACTGCATATTCTTTATGCCAACTCTTCCAGCCTCTATCCTCGTTTTTCCACAATCCATATTCAAAATAACCAGAATAGCTTAAAGGTAACCCATCAATAAAGTGATGGGGTTTATACCTAAACTTCCAGTTATTTTGCTTTTTGTACCAATCGTCATCGTCTTCTTCCCAGCCATTTTTATATTCAATGGAAAAATTACGCTCATTATGGTCCAAAGAGTACATTGGCTTATAACCAGCCTTAGAATATTTCACAAGCTCTGCATTGGCTTCAGTTTTTTCATTAAACTGCCAGTTAGCATCCACTTTAATATATGCGCCATTATCACTGCCACCATAACCAATACGTGGCATAATACTCATTTTTCTATCACCAAGATTATTTACCCAAATATCACGGGAGTAAATGTGTTTACCTCTTACATAAACCTTTACATCATGGGCAACCATTTTATCTTTAGGATAAATTTCAAAGCTTGTTGCCTTTACGGACAAACAAGGAGGATGCTCTTTAGACGGACAACGAGACATAACACCGCCTTCATCTATAACTAATTTATCAGAATAAATAGTTGCATGAGGAGCATCATACCATTCTTTTTTGCTTCCACCAGTAATTTCTTTAATTTCACCGGTTTTAGTATGGAAGTTATAATGAACCCACTTGCCAGTCATTCTGTTGCCTGTTTCAACAACAGTACCACCTTGTTCTAACCAAACATCACCAGTTTTCATGTTGCCATGAGCGTGAGTAGTCTCTAAACGTTCCAAGCCTTGGGTAATAACAACATTACCACTTAAGTGGAAGTCTCCACTAACACTATCATACTCTGCTTGGTCACCTGTTAAATTAATAGGCAAAGCCTTGCCTTTATTTTCTTCACGGTCAGACTTTTCAACAACCTGACTTGCATTAACTTCTTCGTCAAAAACGGGAGCATCAAAAACACTGTCACCGGAATTTTCATATTGACTTGCATATACCGGCACACATATACTTGCAGCCAATGCTGCAGCTAAAAACATCTTTTTCATGACAAACTCCTTTATATAAAATATCTAAAAAAGCATACAGTTATCCACTCAATATTATAGCACGAAAAATAAAAAAAGGCTCACGAAATGTGAGCCTTTTAATTATATTTTCTAAAAATTGTTATAAGTGCTTATAAGCATTTT
The DNA here is from genome assembly GCA_017457085.1 of Phascolarctobacterium sp. Lineage (GTDB taxonomy): Bacteria > Bacillota > Negativicutes > Acidaminococcales > Acidaminococcaceae > JAHHUH01. The sequence continues at coordinate 7,462 of JAFTID010000023.1, read as the reverse complement.
ATTCGCTGTAAACTACACCCTGCATAGCCACATCTTCACTAACCTGTACAAAGGTTACGCTTCCTTTAGGGATGGTAACACTACTGCCTTTTACAAAGGCACCACCAACAACACCAACAGGTCCCAAAATAATCATGCCGCCAATGGCAGCGCCTGCTGCACCAGCGTAAGACTTCGCTTGTTGTTTAGCAAGCTCGCCTACGAAAACAGGAATCTTAGTACCATCAGTACCACAGATATACATAAAGTCAATATCTACACGACCATCTTTACCAAAGATACCGGGTTGCACAACCTTTTTAACCTTGCCAATACCAGTTGCACCTTTCGGAAGCACAAGCACGTCATTTACGTACAAATTATCCGCAGCCTTAAAGCCAACTTCGTCGCCAACCTTATTAATCTTGTTGCCAAGTTCTTCAGTAAACTCAACTTTGATTACAGAATCTTTAGGCAAGGTAACATCTTGTACAGGAACAACGCCACCCTCATAAGAAACAAGTTCCAGCAAGTCTTCCAAACGAGTAGACAAAGCACCATCATCTACTTTGCCATTAAGCAAGGTTTCTGCTGCTTCAATACGAGATTTAGCAGGACCGCCACTCATACTTTCGTTCAAACGCCATTCTACCATATTAAGACGTGTTGCGAAAGAAGCTCCTCCATCTTCAGGCTTGCCTTCCAAATAATTGTACATAGTATCCACACGTTCCAGAATGGATTCAGAAGTCATCAACCCATTCACATCATATTCGATATTATCCATACGTTGCAGCAGGGACCCTTCCTGTGCAGAACCATAAAGCATAACTTCCATAGCTTTAATCTTATCTGCCGCAGGAATATTGGCATCCGCAGCAAAACCCGGCACCAAAGCAGTTATACTAAAAATACAAGTAAGCATTAAAGTTACAAGCTGTTTTCTCATTATTTTTTCACCCTCAAAGCACGATCAATTTCACGACGAACTTGACGACCAAATTCTTCATGTTTCCAATCCCAACGGCTGGTCAAACTTGCATCAACAATTTTATCACTGCTAAATTCATGTTTGTAGAAAGTGCCAGTAAGATTGTTGTAAGCAACAAATTCGCCTTCCATATCCAATTGGATATCACGTTCACCTTCACGACGAACTGCTTTAGTTTCTAAGTCATCCAATTCCATACACAGTACGATGTCAACACCGCCATCTTTAGCAATGCGTGCCAAAGTTAATTGATCCGGAGCGTCATCGACAATGTGTGCAGCTTCAATTGCAGCGTTAAGCTTATCATTTTCTACAACAACAAAGCCCTTTTTCATTTTCAAAGCCTTCAATGCTTCTTTGTAATACACTTGGTTAGCCATAGTATTACCTTCTACATTATTAATCAAAGGTAATAAAGCAACAGAAGCAGCTTCTACGTTCAGGCAGGGTAAACTAATACACAACGCCATAACAGTCATTACTAAATAACGTAATACCTTTTTCATTACAATCACACCTCGTCTAAAATTAAGATGTATTTATTCTATCACAATCGTAAAATTTTTGCATACGTTTTTTAGATTTTGCCTAACTATCTTAAAATACATATACAAGCACAAAATCCCTGCTTCCAACGGAAGCAGGGATTCATATTTAACTTAAAGCTTGTAAAACTAACTAATTCTAGAATTAGAAGAAGAAGTACAATTCGCTGTACAATACTTCGTCGTCAGCAGATTTGTCTTTAGCTTCGGTGTCATAGTAGTTTACGCACAATTGGATGTTTTTAGCCAGGGTGTAATCAACACCGAGGTTCCAACCTTCATAACCACCATTTTCAGTGAATTGGGTAGCATCAGTAGTCGGGCTCAAGAATGCGTTAACCGGTTGGTCAAACCATTGAGCATGTACACCATAGGTACCAGCAACAGAAGCATCAGCACCTTTGTAGTCTAAACGAGCAACGAAACCATCTTTGGAAACGGTTTCATTGTATTTTTTGTCGCCCCACATGTATTCATAGGACAAGTGCAGGTCTTTAGCAACATCCATACCCAAGTTGATGTTGTAGATTTCTTTTTCATCAACAGTATCAGCAGTACCATTCAACCAACCAGCTTTATCAGCTTTGAAGTAGTTGAAGGAAGCATCCACAGCACCAATTTTGCTTTCTACGCGAGCTGCCAAGAAGTCGCCTTCGCAAGAGGTTACATAGCCACTACCTTCGTTAAGTTTACCAGCCATAAAACCTACTTTTACTTTATCGCCATAGGTAAATCTAGCGCCATCGATAAAATAATCGAGTACGTTAGCATTCCAGAAGAATTCATTCCAACGACCAGCTAATACTTCTACGCCACCAATTTTACCCTCAGCGTAAACGCGTTTCAAAGAGGTATCTTCGTCACCACCATCAGTTAAGGTGAATTTTTGAGTATTTTGCAACATTGCAGTTACGGACCAGTCATCATTTACTTGACCTTCTACCCACAAACGAGTACGCAAAGAAGCCCAATCATCTTGATCCCAGTATTTTTTAGACCAAGCACTGTCAGCAGATCTGTAGTCAGCACGGATTTGACCAGTGATTTTAACAGCGTCAGCACCTTTTTCCAATTTAGCTACGCGAACACCAAGGGTATCCAATTCGTCAGCAAATTCAGCAGCCAATTTGTCGCAGTCAGCGCCTTTAGCCATAGCTTTTGCTACGATTTGAGCCATTTCATAACGGGTAATCAGTTTGTCGCCGCCGAAAGCTCCATCAGCATAGCCATCAACTACACCAGCAGCAGCCAATTTAGCTACGGAGTCATAAGCCCAGTGACCAGCGGGAACGTCGGAGAACGGGTTAGCAGCATAAGCAGAAGCGGTTACGCCCAATGCCATTGCCATTGCAAGAACTAAGGATTTTTTCATTTTGTTTTCCTCCTCAGGAAATAAATTTAGTAATTTGCCTTGAATTTCCCAAGCGAATTGCACTCACGTACCATTACCAAACCACCTTCGGTAAGAGTTGCCTTGTTTCCTCTACACGGTTAAATTTAGCACAGCACCCTACTAACATTTCACTTTAGTTAGCAAGCACAAATTCTATGCACAAAAGTTTATCATATTTCGTTCACATTTGCAAGTATAATGCATCATATTGTAAAAAGTATACAAAAAGAGCAGCTTACGCTACTCTTTTAATTAAACAATATTATTTCTTCGGTGCCAAAGCTTTTTTAATTTCCTTACGAACTACTTTGCCCCATTCTTCATGAGAAACATCCCAACGGCTGGAGAATACTTCCGGAATCAATACGTCGTGATGAATTTTGCTGTCACGATATTCGTCAGTCAAAGCATTGTAGGAAACCGCTTTACCTTTAACGAGGATTTGAATCTTATTTTCTTCACTGGAGAACAAAGTTTCTTCTTCAATTTTATCTACTTGGATTGCGAGTACGATATCAACATCGCCATCTTTAGCAATTTTTGCCAAGGTGGCTTCACCAGGAACTTCATTACCTACATTAGCAGCTTCAATAGCAGCGTTCAGCTTATCATTTTCTACCATAAAGAAGCCTTTTTGAGCATTCATGGTAGCAATAGCTTCCTTGTAGAAGATTTTACCGGCAACTTCATCACCTTGTACGTTATTAATCAAAGGCAACAATGCAACAGAAGCAGCTTCTGCACTTAAGCAAGGCAGGCTGAAGCACAATGCCATAACGGTCATTAACAAGCAACGCAATAATTTTTTCATTATAATTCCTCCTAATACAATTGCATATTATTATATGTACATTTTAACACAAAAAAAGATAAAATGCATATAGAAAGAAAAAAATTTTTGACTACAAAGTCAACGCAAAAAAGGTCGAGTAAGCATCTACTCTCTCGACCTTTTTACTTTAGCTAGAAGCTACTGCCTAAAATAGTCTTATTTAATTTAGAAAGTGAACATCAATTGGCTCCACAAGGTATTCATATCTTTGCTGCCGATATCGCTGCCTACTGCCTTGCTTTCAAGGTCGTACCATTCAATGGCGCCAACCATATTTTTAGCAAATGTGTAGTTCATGCCCACCATATAGCCTTTAAAACCAGTAGTACCATAGTCACCGTTCATAGTGTGGTTAATTACGGTACCGCGACCTTGATTGTAGTGCTTGGTGTACAAACCAAAGCTACCTGCATCAGAAGCTTTAGCTCCTTTATAGCTCAAGCCCAAGATTAAACCATCGTCGTCCATTTTGTAGTGTTTACCATTAGCACCGGTAAAACCGTCAAAATTAGATTTCAAATAATCCGCAGTAAAGTTTACATTTTTACCAAAGTCTACTGCAACACCCAAGTTCCAAATTCTATCATTATCAAGATTCATTTTGGTAGTGTCGTTGAAGGCAGTGCCATTCCAACCTTGGTTGTAGTATGCATCACCATCTTCAAAAGCAGTGTAGCCCAAGGTGGTTTTTACGTGACTACCAATGGTGCCGTCTACTTTCAAGCCATATGCTTTACCATATTCAGCAGTAATGGTATCTTCATTAGCAAATTTAGCAAAGTTGCGGTCTTGGTCTGTAGGTTTTACATAGAAGCCGGTAAATTTAAATCTGTCACCATAGCTTGCTACGATACCATCTGCACGAGTATCATACAGGTTACCATTTACCAAGTACAAGGGCAAGCGACCTGCTTCAACCTTGGTGCCACCAATTTGTCCGTTCACATAGGCACGTTGGAAGTCGGTCTTTTCATCACCTTCGTCATTGCCAAAATTTTGAATGTTTTGGAGCATAGCAGTTGCGCTCCAGTCATCATTAACTTGACCTTTAACCCAGATACGAGAACGCAGCTTGTTACCGTGGCTATCCAAGTCACCGGAATAATTAGCATAGCTATAACGGAATTGACCAGTAATTTTTACGTTGTCTTGTTTTTGTTCAAGGTTTGCAACGCGCACCCCCAAAGTATCCAGCTCATCAGCAAATTCTGCTGCCAGCATGTCTACTTCAGCACCTTTAGCCATAGCTTTCGCTACGATTTGTGCCATTTCATAACGAGTCATCAATTGATTACCATCAAATTGTCCATCAGGATAACCATCAATCACGCCAGCCGCTACCAATTTTGCTACACTATCGTATGCCCAGTGCCCTGCGGGTACATCACTAAAAGGATTAGCTGCGTAAGCAGATGCAGTTACGCCCAATGCCATCGCCATTGCCAATACCAAAGATTTTTTCATGATTTTTCCTCCTCATTTGCCCTAACACATTGCTAAATACTTGTGAGAGAAATGAGTATCAGCCTTAAAGTTGCCTAGTTACCTTTAAATATACTCACTTACCTACAGCATAAGCTTTAGCAATCGTGATACTTTTCTTTTTCTAATTTCGTATCACACCTGCATTGTACTCCTGTAATTTTTGGAAAGCAATGTTTGCAAAATATTTGGCAGTTTCGCTACAGCACTAACAAAATCTACTCACAAAGCGATGTCAGAATGGAAAACACTGTAAAAAGTAAAAGGACTTTCCCAAATTGAGAAAGCCCTGCATAAATCTGAATCGTCTTTTATAAAATTGTCATTACCTTTTTGAAAATGCAACTACCTTATTTTTTACTTTGCATATATGCTCCAACACGCTTTACAATTTGGAACATCATCATATACGCGCCAAACTCTGCCAGTTCTTCCGCCAGCATTCCGTGGAAGAAAGTAATGTTTGCTTTTTCGCCTATCCATCCCATTAAGATAAAAAGCAAGAGTAAAATAAAATCAATGGTTGGAAACTTAATAGCCTTTAAGAAAGAAACAATCATACCACGCCACAGCAGAAAGAGTACCAAAACTAGCAATGCACCTACCATTGGATGCACTAGCTGCCCATACAAGCCCATATCGCTGTACTTGTACATTCTACCATCCGCATGCCAAAAGAAGGCTCTGCCCCAGCTTACCTCACGCCCAGCTAGAAGTAGAAAAAAAATAGAACCTGCATACCACAAGGAGCTTTGCTTGCCCCCCCAATCATACATGGAAGTGCTTGCCATTTTATAGCAGTACCAGATGCCCGCAAAAAACCACAGTATTTGCAAATTTTCTATTACACCATTTTCATTACCCATCCATTCAGGAAGCACTGCTTCCAGAACGAACATCAAGCCAAAATATAACCAGCCAAACATAAAGCAATCCTTGTTCAAAATGCATACTCCTCTACTGACTAAGTAGTCATTATTTACCCCTAAACTATACTACAAACCTATTCCTAAGTAAAGTTTTATCCAAAGCAATATGTAAATCTTTTTGCTACCATATTTTACATATTGCTTCATATAAAACATAACTGTACTTAATTTTATACTACTTATACAAAAAACGCGTACCGCTTTCGCGGCACGCGTAATTTATTATTTAGTTAAGCCATATAAGCTTTACCAAATTTCAAATTAGAAGGATACGTTCAATTGAGCGTAGAGAGTGCCAACTTCGTCACCACTTACTTCGCCTTCGATTTCATAGTATTTAACTTGTGCTACCATATTTTTAGCAACAGCATAGTCAAGACCTACACCATAACCAGTCCAACCTTCAGCAAACGGTTCATAGCTAGATTCCCAAGTAGGATCTACAGCAGTACCAACCGGTTGATCATAGTATTTAGCCCACAGAGCCCAGCTACCCGGTTTAGCAGCGGAAGCTTTTTTATAGTTAAGAGCAACTACATAACCATCATCAGCATCAGCTACTTCAGATTCATTAATCATATAGATACCAGTCAATTTCAAATCTTTTGCAAGCGGAAGAGCCGCAGATACATTGTAGAGTTCAACTTCACCAGGTTGTTTGGTAGTGCCTTTATCAAATTTATAGTAGTCAACAGCTGCATCAACCATACCGAATTTGGTAGCAACTTTTGCATAAGCCATATCGTCTTTCGCACCAGAAGAAGCTTGACCAAAACCAGCAGTCAATTGAACATCTTTACCATAAGAAACTTGAACGCCATCCATACGATGATCGTATACGATACCGCCATTGAAATCACAGAAGCTGTAACGACCAGCTTGAACAGCCAAGCCACCAACTTTACCGTTTACATAAGCGCGTTGCATGTTAGTAGTTTCTTCGCCACCTTCATCTTCCCAGATACCGCCGAGGTCTTGAACGTTTTCGAGCATTGCAGTAGCGGTCCAATCTTCATTTACTTGGCCTTTAATCCAAATACGAGTACGCAATTGTGTTTTGTCACCATCGTTATTATCGGAGTTCCAGTAACGAAGACGAGTTTCACCGGAGATTTTTACATTGTCAGCGCCTTTTTCCAATTTAGCTACGCGAACACCAAGGGTATCCAGTTCGTCAGCAAATTCAGCAGCCAATTTGTCGCAGTCAGCGCCTTTAGCCATAGCTTTTGCTACGATTTGAGCCATTTCATAACGGGTCATCAATTTGTCGCCGTCAAATGCGCCATCAGCATAGCCATCAACTACGCCAGC
>JAFTID010000022.1 GCA_017457085.1 Phascolarctobacterium sp. | reverse complement strand
TTCGATGGTTGCGCCAGCAGCTTCGAGTTTTTCTTTCAGAGCGTCAGCGTCAGCTTTGGAAACTTTTTCTTTGATAGCTTTCGGAGCGCCATCAACGAGTTCTTTAGCTTCTTTCAAGCCCAAGCCGGTTACTTCGCGAACAACTTTGATAACGTTGATTTTGGAAGAGCCAGCGGAAGCGAGGATTACGTCGAATTCGGTTTGTTCAGCAGCAGCAGCAGCTTCAGCTACCGGAGCAGCAGCAACAGCTACCGGAGCAGCAGCGGATACGCCGAATTTTTCTTCCAATGCTTTTACGAGTTCAGAGAGTTCGAGTACGGTCATAGATTCAATAGCTTCGATGATTTGTTCTTTATTCATTATATTTACCTCCAATAAGTAAGTTATTATTTAAAATTTAAATTTTTAATTTAGGCTGCCTTATGCAGCGTTCCACAAATTATGCGGATTCTTTTGCTTTGCGTACTGCGTCCAGCGCATATACAACGTTGCGGATGGTACCTTGAAGTACATTGACAAAGCCGCTGATGGGAGCTTGCATGCTGCCAAGAACTTTTGCAATGAGGACTTCTTTCGGCGGCAAGGAAGCAACAGCTTTAACTTCTTCAGCGCTGATAACTTTGCCATCGAGAATACCAACTTTAACTTTCAGTTTATCATTGGTTTTTGCGAATTCGCAAACAACTTTTGCAACTGCAACAGGATCTTCCGGAGAAACAGCGATAGCGGTGTTGTGTTCCAGAACCGGTTCCAAACCTTCAATGCCAGCTTCTTGAGCTGCAATGCGGAGCAAAGTGTTTTTAACTACATTGTAGTGTACGCCAGCTTCGCGCATTTTGCGGCGGAGTTCGGTGTCCTGAGCTACAGTCAAACCACAGAAGTCAACCAAAACAGTGCATTTGGAAGAAGTAAGAAGTTCTTTCAATTCTGCAATTTTAGCTACTTTTTCAGGTCTAATAACTGCCATTAAATTGCACCTCCTTTTTTTGATGTTCTTTATTAAATCAAAAAGACCTCTCGGCCGTAGCCGGAGGTCGGAAGGTCTATATCTTCACGCTCCAGCCTCGGCAGGCGTACTACAACTATACTTACGCTTTTGGGCACCTGCTGTCTATGGCCCGATAATCTTCTGATTTAGTAAAATTTAGAAACTACGATTTGCTATAATTATTTGTCGCTGGTTGCTTTCAATACGTCAACCGGTACGCCAGGGCCCATAGTAGTGGACATGGTGATGGTTTTCATGTATTGGCCTTTAGCACCAGACGGTTTAACTTTAACCAAGGTTTCAGCCAAAGCAATGTAGTTTTCCAAAAGTTGCTCGTCAGTAAAGGAAACTTTACCAATCGGAGCTTGTACGTTGCCAGCTTTATCGGTACGATATTCGATTTTGCCAGCTTTGGATTCGGTAACAGCACGGGTTACGTCCATGGTAACGGTGCCTACTTTCGGGTTCGGCATCAAGCCGCGGGGACCAAGGATTTTACCAAGACGACCAACTAAACCCATCATGTCGGGAGTAGCGATGCAAACGTCAAAGTCCATCCAGCCACCTTGAATTTTTGCTACGTATTCTTCACCGCCAACGAAATCTGCGCCTGCAGCTTCAGCTTCAGCAACTTTGGGGCCTTTAGCGAAAACCATAACGGTTTTGGTTTTACCAGTTCCATGAGGCAGTACCATAGCGCCACGAACTTGTTGGTCAGGATATTTGGGGTTAACGCCCAAACGGAAAGCAACTTCTACAGTGCTATCAAATTTAGCGATTGCGGTTTTTTTAACCAGTTCTACTGCTTCTTTCGGAGCATAGAATTTGTCAGCTTCGATAAGTTTCAAAGCTTCTACGTATTTTTTACCCATTATTGTAATTTCCTCCTAGTGGTACAAACGGTTTTTGGCCTCCCACAAAATAAAACGCTAATTATAAATTAGTCTTCGATTACGATACCCATGCTACGTGCAGTACCTTCTACCATTCTCATAGCAGCTTCTACACTTGCAGCGTTCAGGTCGGTCATTTTGCTTTCTGCGATTTCACGAACTTTGTCGCGACCGAGTTTAGCAACTTTTTGTCTGTTAGGTACACCAGATGCTTTTTCCAAACCAGCAGCTTTTTTCAAGAGAACAGCAGCAGGCGGGGTTTTGCAGATGAAAGTAAAGGAACGGTCTTCAAATACGGTGATTTCTACAGGGATAATCAAACCTACTTGTTTAGCAGTACGTTCGTTAAATTCTTTAACGAAGCCCATGATGTTAACACCAGCTTGACCGAGTGCAGGACCTACAGGAGGAGCCGGAGTAGCTTTACCAGCCGGTACTTGCAATTTTACCATTTTAACGACTTTTTTCGGCATTCGTTACACCTCCTTCTTATTCAGCTTCTTCAACTTGTGTAAAATCAATTTCAACAGGAGTTTCGCGACCAAACATATCAACGAGTACTTTCAGCTTACCGCGTTCCTCGTTAATTTCGGATACCTTGCCGAGACAATCAGCAAAGGGACCAGTTTTGAGACGAACCAACTGATGTAATTGAAAATCAATTTTAGGACGACTCTCTTCAACACCCATGGAGCGCATGATTTGACGCACTTCATCGTCTGTCAAAGGAATCGGTTTACTTCCGGAACCAACAAAGCCGGTAACACCGGGAGTATTACGAACAGCATACCAGCTGCGGTCATTTACAATCATTTCCACCAGCACATAGCCGGGGAAAACTTTGCGCTGAACGCTACGCTTTTTACCGTCCTTAATTTCAACCTCATTTTCCATAGGTATAACAATACGGAAAATTTCATTTTCCATACCCAAGGAATGAACCTTGCGTTCCAGGTTTGCGCTTACTTTATTCTCATAGCCAGAATAGGTATGGATTACATACCAACGTTTTTCTTGCTTTTCTTCCATTATAATTGGAAAGCAACCGCTTCCCCTTCCCTCCTTACATACTCACCACAAATTATTGCAGAATTACACGAAACAGTGCACTAATGATGAAATCAATAATCCAAATCAGCGCAGAACTGAATACTACTGCAATAAGTACCACCACGGTATGAGCAATGAGCTCTTGCTTGGTAGGCCAGGTTACCTTTTTTAATTCGCTTTTTGTTTCATTCAGAAAGCGAATAACACTGTTACCGCTTTGTTCAGCTCCAGTATTTTCCGGAACGGCCATTTCTTCACATCCTTGCTTCTACAACCTAATCAGTCACACTACAGTTAAATTATTTGGTTTCTTTATGCGGAGTGTGTTTTTTGCAGAATTTGCAGTATTTATTGATTTCGATACGATCGGGATCGTTCTTTTTGTTTTTGTTGGTTTGATAGTTTCTTTGTTTGCATTCAGTGCATGCCAAAGTAATCAAAGTACGCATCTCGTTACACCTCGCTTATGCTATAAAATAGACCAATCACAAATTGTCGCTAATATAGAGTATCACAGTTAACCTCTTATGTCAACAAAAATACTAATTATTTCTATATTTTTAAACAGCAAGCAAGACCGGTCTTTAGGACCGGTCTTGGGTAGTGACTAGGATAAAACTTTACGCTTAAAATTAAGCTTCTTCGATTTCGGAAACAACGCCAGCACCTACGGTACGGCCACCTTCACGGATAGCGAAGCGCAAGCCTTTTTCGATAGCGATCGGGGTGATCAGTTCTACGTCCATGGTTACGTTGTCGCCAGGCATTACCATTTCAACGCCTTCGGGGAGTTGGGTTACGCCAGTT
>JAFTID010000005.1 GCA_017457085.1 Phascolarctobacterium sp. | reverse complement strand
TACACTTTATTGCAAATTTAGATATTTACACATAGCTGTACTTTCTTTTGTGAAGGTGCAGTATGGAATATAAGCAACAAATTAAATCTAAAGCAAGAGTTGCAAATCATGGTGAAGTGTTTACAAGTAAGAAAATTGTAAATGATATGCTTGATTTGGTGAAGCAGGAGACGGAACGCATCGAGAGTCGGTTTCTTGAACCTGCTTGTGGTAATGGTAATTTTTTAGCAGAAATTCTTGAACGGAAATTAGCAGTAGTGAAATCAAAATACGGAAAGAGCGAGAGTGAATATAAAAAGTATGCTTTTGTCGCTATTACTAGTATTTATGGTGTCGAATTACTTCAGGATAATGCGGATGAATGTAGGCAAAGATTGTTTGATATCTTTTGTCGAGAAACGCTAAAAGTTTCTAGAATCATTTCGGATTTTAGAAAAAAAGAATTTTTAGAGGCTGTTTGGTATGTTCTTACAAAAAATATTTTATGTGGAAATGCCTTAACTTTACACAAGGTAGATGCTAATGCTTTAGATACCGACGAACCAATCATATTTGCGGAATGGAATTTTACATTTGGTGATTTTGTTAAACGTCGTGACTATCGTTTGGATGTGTTGCTTAAAGAACATGCGGAAGCCAATTCATTGGATGCTTCTATGTCGTTATTTGATGATGAAAATAGTTATGAAAATTGGGACATAGATCCTATAACAGGCAAATTTATTCCTAAGCCCCTTCAAGAATTTAAACCTATTGAATACTGGAGGGTGCAAGAAAATGGCTGATAATTTATTTGATAAAGTTTATAATCCTGATGTTCTTTCTTGTTTAGCAAACCTATCTAACGATGAAGTGTTTACTCCTCCTGATGTTGCTAATAAAATGCTTGATATGTTACCACAAGAATTGTTTAGCAATCCTAATACTACCTTTTTAGACCCTGCATGTAAGAGTGGAATCTTTTTGCGTGAAATTGCAAAAAGGCTTATTAAAGGACTTGAAAAAGAGATTCCTGATTTGCAAGAAAGACTTGACCATATTTTTCATAAACAACTTTACGGTATTGCCATAACAGAAATGACAAGCTTACTTTCCAGAAGAAGTGTGTATTGTTCTAAATATCCTAACAGCAAGTATTCTGCAAGTAAGTTTGATGATGTAGAGGGCAATATCCGCTATCGGAATATTGCTCATACTTGGGTAAATGGAAAGTGTAAATATTGTGGTGCTGCAAAATCTGAATATGGTGGTGCTAAAAGAAAAGGATTAGAAACTCATGCTTATGAATTTATACATACTATAAATCCAGAGGAGATTTTTAATATGAAATTTGATGTTATTATTGGGAATCCGCCGTATCAGTTAAGTGATGGTGGTGCTCAAGCAAGTGCTTCACCTTTATATCATCATTTCGTAAATAAGGCTAAAAAGCTAAGCCCAGAAAAATATCTTATTATGATCATTCCTGCTAGGTGGTATGCAGGTGGGAAAGGGTTAGATTATTTTAGAGATGAAATGTTAGAAGATATCCATATCAAGGAATTACATGATTTTCCGGTGACTGATGACTGTTTTCCTGGTGTTAATATTAGGGGAGGAGTTTGCTATTTTCTGTGGGATAAACATTATGATAATAGAAAATCATTAACTAAGGTTGTGACTCATAACAAAAATAAAGAAGTATTGTCAATTAGACCTTTAAAATATGATGGAATGGATATATTTATTAGAAGCAGTATAGCATTTAATGTTTTAGAAAAAGTGAAATTATATAGTAATGATAATATGCTTGATAAATATGTTTCACCTCGTAAACCTTTTGGGCTTAGTACTGATTTTACTAGGACAATAGATTTTTATGAAAACAGGAATAGACTAAAGCATCCCTTGGTGTGTTATGGCAAGGGATTTCAAGTTGGTTATGTTGAAGAATCATTAATAAAAGTGCATAAAGAATGGGTTCCAACTTGGAAAATAATGACTTCAAGAGCTAATAACATTGGCACAGAGTTGAATGATGATAACTTAAATACTTATGTGGCGAAGCCCGGTGAGATTTGTACTGAATCATATTTGTTGATTGGTGTTGGTTTGGATTTGGATGAAGAAACGTGTAAAAATTTAGCTGCCTATTTAAAAACGAAATTTGCTAGGTTTTGTCATAGCTTGGCGAAGTCAAGTCAGGATGCAACAGCTAAGACTTATAGATTCATTCCTTTGCAAGATTTCACTAAACCTTGGACTGATGAAGAACTCTATAAAAAATACAATCTAACTGATGATGAGATTGCATTTATTGAGTCAATGATTAAACCTATGGATTTGGGAAGTGATGTAAATGGCTAAGCAAGAATATTTTCCTCAACGTCCTAATACCTGCCCGATGATTTATGCCTATGAAGATACTAATCCGCAATATAAAGGTATGCTTAAAGTAGGGTACACATCTATTGATATAGATAAGCGTGTTGCTGAACAGTATCCTATTAAACGACCTGATGGAAGCGTGCCGTATAAAATTGTTGTGCGTGAAAGCGCAATGTATGATGATGGGACTGCTTTTAAAGACCACGATGTACATAAAGTTTTGGAACGTAAGGGATTCCTTCGAGTAGGCGGTGAATGGTTTAAATGTAAAAAAGAAGATGTACTTGTTGCTATTAATGCCGTAAGAACAAGAACTGAAAACGTTGAAAATCGTTCTTTAAATTTTCCTATGAGACCTGAACAAGAAGCAGCAGTAAAAAAGACGATTGAGTATTATAAATCTGCTAAATTAGAAAATACGCATAAAGCTCCAAAGTTTTTATGGAATGCCAAAATGCGGTTTGGTAAAACTTTTGCTTCATATCAGCTTGCTAAACAAATGGGTTTTAAAAGAATCTTGGTCTTAACTTTTAAACCTGCTGTTCAGACTGCGTGGAGAGAAGATTTGTTAACCCATATTGATTTTGAGGGATGGCAATTTATTTCTCGTCCAATTAATCAGGGTGAGCCGACAACTGATGAACAATATGCTCGTGCTGATAAAGAAAAACCTATAGTCTGCTTTGGCTCGTTTCAAGATTATTTAGGTGTAGATAATACTACAGGTGGCATTAAGCCTAAGAATGAATGGGTGCATACAACAAATTGGGATATAGTTATTTTCGACGAGTATCATTTTGGTGCGTGGAAGGATAAGGCTAAAAAACTTTTTGAGCAGGATGAGGATAAATTTGAAGATGATATGACTGGATACATTAATGGTAATGCTGTTGATGAAAATGATTTGCCTATTACGACAAACTATTATCTTTACTTATCAGGAACACCGTTTAGAGCTTTAAATTCAGGTGAATTTATTGAAGAACAGATTTATAACTGGACTTATTCTGACGAACAAGCTGCTAAAGAAAAGTGGGTTGGTGAAAATAATCCTTATGAAGCTTTACCAAGAATGGTCATGCTTACCTATAAGATACCTGATTCTATACAACAAGTAGCCAAAGGTGGAGAATACAATGAGTTTGATTTAAATGTATTCTTTTCTGCTGAAGGTAAGGGAGAAGATGCACATTTTGTCTATGAAGAATATGTGCAAAAATGGCTAGACTTAATTCGTGGTTCATATTTGGAAACTACTATTGATGAGTTGAAACAGGGGGCGAAAAAGCCGCCAATGCCTTATAAGGATGTAAGACTTTTGAATGTGTTGAATCATACATTGTGGTTTTTGCCCAATGTTGCTTCTTGCCATGCAATGAGAAACTTGTTGAAGAAACGCAACAATGTTTTTTATCATAATTACGAAATAATTGTTTGCGCTGGTAGTGATGCAGGGATTGGTGTTGCTGCTTTGAAACCTGTGAGAAAGGCAATGGTTGATCCATTAAAAAGTAAAACAATAACCCTTTCCTGTGGCAAACTTACAACTGGTGTCACAATTAAACCTTGGACAGGAATTTTTATGTTGCGTAACTTGTCTAGTCCTGAAACTTATTTCCAAGCAGCGTTTAGGGTACAAAGTCCTTGGGAAATTACAGATGAATTTGGCAAAAAAGAAATTATTAAACGCGAGTGTTATATTTTTGATTTTGCTTTAGATAGGGCGTTGCGTCAGATTTCAGATTATAGTTGCAAGTTAAGCGTAGGGGAACATAATCCGGAAACAAAGGTAGGAGAATTTATTAGTTTCTTACCTGTTTTGGCTTACGATGGAAGTTCAATGCGTGAAGTTAATGCCGCTGAAATTCTCGATATTGCAATGGCAGGTACATCCGCAACGTTATTGGCAAAACGCTGGGAAAGTGCTTTGCTTGTAAATGTTGATAATGAAACTTTGTCTAGATTACTTGCTAACGAAGATGCTATGCGTGCGTTAATGAGCATTGAAGGATTTAGAAGCCTTAATAAAGACATTGAAACAGTAATTGCAAAATCTGAAAGTGTTAAAAAGGCGAAGCGTGAAGGTGGAACAAAAACACCTGTAGAGAAGAAAGAATTAACTGAGGCTGAAAAAGAGTATAAATCAAAACGTAAACAAATTCAGGAAAAATTGATTAAGTTTGCAACGCGTGTACCTGTATTTATGTATCTTACTGATTACAGGGAGTTTAGCTTACATGATGTTATTACTCAATTAGAGCCTGAATTGTTTAAGAAAGTTACTGGTTTAAGCATCAAAGATTTTGAACTGTTAGTTTCTCTTAATGTTTTTAACGAAGCTCTGATGAATGATGCTGTATATAAATTTAAGCGCTACGAAGATGCTAGCCTAGAATATACTGGCATAAATCGTCATGCTGGCGAAAATGTTGGTTTATATAGTACTGTATTAAGTCGCGAAGATTATGAATATATGAGCAATCAACAACGTAAATCCATGGGTGAACCAATAGAAGAAATTGAAGAAGTTTTACCAGCTGAAACTAAGGTTGGAACAATCAGATATGATTTTGATTTAAAAAACACAACTGCGCTCAAAGTAGCTGAATCTATGTCTGAATACAATTTGTCTACTGGAAATAAAATTGTACACAAAAAGTTTGGTGAAGGTACTGTAAAAGCTGTCAATGAAGATATAATTGAAATTGCTTTTGGGAAACAAACGAAAAAGTTTAGCTATAAAGCAGTAACGAGTGCCAGTTTGCTTGAAGTGAAGGATTAAAAAAACGCAGTCCTTCTGAATTATGAAGGACTGCGATCATAATGAAAAAATTTGACTTTTTAAGGTTAAGTACATTATAATTAAGGTACAAAAGGCGCTACCGTAGACGGTCGCCCTAAGTAAGTTTACGGATAACCGCTCGTTTTCTCAGGACGGGGCGGTTATTTCGCTTTATTACCGATTGAGAATCCTATCATTAAGGCAGAGAAAGCAAGGCTTACAACCGCAACAACTTCAAGAATTGTCATGGGCAACACCTCCTTTCGCTAAAGCTTCGGAGGATTGCAAAACCCTCCTAGGAGGGCAACCGCCTACCGTTTGGTAGCGCTTGTGAATATTTTATCACTTTTGCACAAAATAGGCAAACTTTTATTCGGACAATTTAGGAATATAGTTTTGATGTTAGTATAATTGGCTTGGGCGGAAGCTCTGGGGCCACCGCAGACGGGGACATTTCCCCGTTATTTTTATTTTATTAATATTTTCGTTTAGAGAGTTGATAATCGTAAGTTGTTATATTTTTACGAAACTTGTGGTAAAATTAGGCATAGCATTAATTTGTTATGCCTATTTTTATTTTAGCAAATGTTTCACGTGAAACATTGATGGGGAGTATTATGGAAAGCAAAGTTTTAGAAGCAATCAAAGCCTACGAGGCAGAGATTTTAGATTTTACAAAACAAATGGTAAATATAGATAGTGGCGTGGATTGCCCGGAAGGTGTGCGTGAAATTGCAGAGCTGATTAAGGCGAAGCTGCTTCCTTTGGGCTTTAAGGTAGAGCTTTTGGAAAGCGCAGGCCCTGTCCAACTTCTGGCAACTCGTCCTTGCGAGGGAGCGAAGAAGATTTTGCTTAGCGGGCATACTGATACCGTGTTCTTTAAAGGCGAAGCGGCAAAACGTCCCTTCCGCATTGAAGACGGCATCGCTTATGGCCCCGGCGTTTTAGATATGAAGGCTGGTATTGCAGTGCTTGTTTACGCAGTAAAGGCTTTGCTGGAAAATGGCTACGACAAAACAGATTTGACCATCTTCATCGTGGGTGACGAAGAAACCAATCACCCCACCACCAACGCAGTAGAAAATTTCAAACGTGTTGCCAAAGGCAAAGATGCTTGCTTTAACTTTGAACTTGGTCGCGCCAATGGTAGTGTGGTAATTGGTCGTAAAGGTCGTTGGGCACCGGAACTGCACATTAAAGGCATTGCTGCTCACGCTGGTAACGAACCTGAAAAGGGAGCCAGCGCTATTACCGAACTGTGCAAAAAGATAGCAGATTTGGCAGAGGTCAACGATTACGCCAGTGGAACTAGCTGTAACGTGGGCGTAATTAGCGGCGGCACTCTTGCCAACGTAGTTGCTGAATACGCAGAGGCAAAAATTGACATTCGCTACACCACTATGGCAGAAGCTGAAAAGGCTGTGGCACAGGTAAAGGCTATTGCTGCGAAAAATTACGATGAGCGCACTGCTACGGAACTAGTAGAAGCAGGTAGTTACGTTTATACTCCGCCCATGGAAACTACCGAAGAAGTTAGAAGATTATATAGATTTGTGAAAGCTCAGGCGGCGAAGCTTGGGCAGGCAGAGCTTGGCGCCATGATTGTAGGCGGCAGTGCAGATGCTAACTACATTTGTGCAGAAGGCGTGCCTACCATTTGCAGTATGGGTCCTGCTGGCGTTGGCCCCCATTCCAACAATGAGTATGTTTTCGTACCCTCCTTTGTTGAACGCACCCAGCTAACTGCAATGTCCATCATGCATTTGGACGAATTGGATAATTTTTAAAGAGGAATTACCGTGCTCAAGGAAAGAGTTTTAGAAATAACTAAAGAATTGGTAAAAATTTATAGCCCCACCAACACTGCGGAAGAACAGAAGGTGGAGCAATACCTTTTACGGCTTTTGCAAAGCATGCCTTATTTTAAGGAGAACCCTCAGCTTTGTGGTGCCTTTGCGGCGGCAGATGATTGCTTTGGACGTAGTACCATCTATGGCTTGGTGTTAGGCAAGAGCAAGAAAACCGTAGTCTTTATGGGACATCACGATGTTGTCAGCACAGAAGTTTACGGAGCCTTGGCGAATGTGGCGACGGAGCCTGAAGCATTGGCAAAGGCATTGGCAAATGTGGAATTGCCTGAAGAAGCTACTGCAGATTTAGCAAGTGGTGAATGGCTGTGGGGACGTGGTACTTGTGATATGAAGGGTGGCACTGCGGCGCAGCTTGCCGTTTTGGAAAAGTATGCTCAAAAGCCGGAAGCAGGCAGCATTTTGTTCGTTTCTGTTCCTGATGAGGAAGCTTTTTCCGTTGGCATGCGTAGCTGTGTAACTTTACTGAAAGCTTTGCGTGAACGCTACGGTTTGGAATATGAAGTGGCGCTTAACTGCGAGCCTAACAGCGTTGAAAATGACAAGCAAGTTATTTACAGCGGTAGCGTTGGCAAAATGCTCCCCGTTGTTTTGGTGCAGGGCAAATCCGTGCAAATTGGCAGTTACCCTCAAGGGGTGAACCCTGTTGCCGTGCTGGCAGAAATTATTTGCAAAACGGAAGCTGATTATAAAATTAGCGATACCCTTGGCGAAGAAAGCACCGTTCCTCCCGTTTGGAATTTTGCCAGAGATTTAAAGCCTGGTTATGATTTTAGCTTGCCTCGTCGTGGTGCAGGCTACTGCAATGTGCTGACCTTTAGCAAAACTCCGGCGCAGATTATGGATTGGTTCGTTGCTGCGTGTAAGAAGGGAGCGCAGGCGGCAATGGCGAAACAGGGCTGTGGTCATAGTCTAAAGGTTATGACTTACGGCGAGCTTTTGGAAATTGCCCAAGAGCGTGCGGGTTTTGCTGATTTTTACAATGACCTGCAAGCTGCAATGACCAAAAAGCTTCAAGTAGAGCAGCTGGATTTCCCCAGTATTACCCTGTGGGCAATGGAACAAGTGCTTGATTTTACTGGAATAGATGTGCCTGTAGTAATTACTGCTTTTGCGCCGCCCTACTATCCTGCCCTAAATAGTGGCAAGCTGGTGGGCGAAGGCTTCAAAAATGTAGTGGACTTCGTGGGAACCTTGCTCCCTGTAAAATGCAAGGAATACTTTATGGGCATTTCCGATTGCAGTTACTTAGGAGTGGATGCTGGATTTGACAGCAAGGCTTTGGCGGCGAATATGCCTTGTTGGGGTAAGCTGTATAGCTACGATATGGAAGCACTTGCTCAATTACAGATACCCTTCCTGCTTTTGGGACCATGGGGAAAAGATTTGCACCAACGCACAGAACGTGTGCATGTTGAAAGCTTGGGCGTAGTATTGCCTAAGGTTTTGCAGGCAGTGTGTGCGTTTGTGTGGAAAAGTTAAGAATGAGAATTAAAAAAGAGGTTGGAATTTTTCCAACCTCTTTGTCATATGAGCAATTATTTCCACGGAATTACTTTGCGTTCCACAAACTGCAGTATTAAGTTAAAGACTAATCCCAAAAGTGAAAGGACGATTACGCCAGCCATAAGCCTATCGGTAATCATTAAATCGCCGTAGTGCAAAATGAGGGCGCCAATGCCAACCTGTGCCGCAATCATTTCTGCAGCCACAAGGAGCAAAAGGGAAGTGCCTGCAGCCAAACGCAAGCCTGCGAAAATCATGGGCAGGGCGTTGGGAAGCACTACGCTTTTCATAGTCATCCACCAGCTAGCGTTAAAGCTGGCGGCAACCTTCAGAAGTAAGGTATCTACATTTTTTACACCGCTGTAAGTGTTCATTGCTACGGGGAAGAACACGCCCAAAGCGATGATAGTTACTTTGGAAAGTTCGCCAATGCCAAGCCACAGGATAAAAAGCGGTAAAAGGGCGATTTTCGGAATGGGGTAAATTGCGTTGACGATGGGTGTACCAATCTTATCCATCAATGCGGAAGTGCCGGTAACAAGTCCCACTGCCAAGCCAATTAAGCTGCCGATGAAGAAGCCTGCCAAAATACGATACAAGCTTGTAGCAAGGCTTACGCCTATTTCGCCGTCAGCAATCATTTCCAGTAAGGCGCTGAGGATGGCACTGGGAGCAGGCAGGAAAAGGGAAGAAACTACTCCGCTTTGACAGATAAGTTCCCAAAGGGCGAGCAGGCATAAAATGGAAACTATGCTTACCCAGTTGGGATAAGTTTTTTGCCAGCTACCCATACGGCTTACAACCTTGTACTCATGCATTGTCGCTCACCTCCATTAAGGCAGCGCGTGCATCGTTGCTGATGTGTTCCCAAATGATGCGGATGTATTCAGAAATTTCTTCGGCGTATTCTGCTTTGTCGCGGTCAGCACGGGGGATAGCGATTTCTAAGATTTTGCTAATTTTTCCGGGACGACGAGAGAGCAGAACCACTCTATCTGCCAGCATTACTGCTTCTTGAATGTTGTGGGTAACGTAGAGGGTTGTCAGGCGAGTTTTTTCCCACAGAGTAACAAGCTCCTCTTGCATGATGGTTCTAGTCTGCGCATCAAGTGCAGAGAAGGGTTCGTCCATAAGGAGTACGTCCGGTTCTACGGCGAGGGCGCGGGCAATGCCCACACGTTGGCGCATACCACCGCTTAGCTGATGAGGGAAGGCTTTTTCAAAGCCTTTCAGTCCTACCAGTTCCACATAATGAGCAATGCGCTCCTTACGTTTTTCTGCAGGGAAGCCTTCTGCTTCTAAACCAAAGGCAATGTTTTCTTCAACACTGCGCCACGGGAACAGACCTGTCTCTTGAAAGACAATGCTCATGCGTGGCTTTTGGTTGGCTTCTACTTCCGTAAACTTAATAGTTCCATTTGTAGGCTCTAATAAACCAGCGGTTAAGTTTAGCAGGGTAGATTTACCACAGCCGGAAGGACCAACTAGCGCAACAAATTCTTCCTTATTTATAGTAAGGTTGATATCTTGCAGTACGGGCAGGGAATTGCCTTGGGAGTTTTTAAATTCTTTGTTGATGTGTTCGATGACTAATTTCATTATTTTTTCAATGCTTTCTCTAAAAAGCTGGTATTAGCTACGTTTTCAGGAGCAAGCTTGCCTTTCAGCATTCCGTGAGAACCGTACCACTCGATTTGAGTTGCAATGTCGCTGCTCAAAAGCTTGCCGTCGCGGTCAATGTAGGGCAAGCCAAGCTTGATATCTTCTGCCGGAGCTTTAACGTATTTGGAAACGATGCCAACAACTTCGTCTAATTTTTTAGCATCTTTCTTTTCAATGGCAGCTTCGTAATAATAGTTAACTGCTTTGTTGTAGGCTTTCATGAAGCGTACTGCAGCATCTTCTTTTTTCACAAATTCAGGAGAATAGAACACAGCGGAGGTTTGGTAGGGAATCAAGTCGCCAACTTGGACAACCATTTTGCCGTAGCCTGCGCGTTGTACTTTGCTGATGTTAGGCTCGTTTAAAATAGCAGCGTCAATTTGCTTGCTTTCCAAAGCTGCCATAACAGCACTCAATTTACCAAGGGGAATAAGCTGAACGTCATCAAGGCTCATACCTTTAGTTTCCAACATTCTGCCAATCATATAGTGGAAGGTGCTACCCTTTTGGGTAATGCCTACGCGTTTACCTTTGAGCGCTTCTAAGGAAGTTATGCCATTGTTGTAGTTGTCAGTGGTAACGATAAGTGCAGAGGAGGAGTAACCTTTTTGTTCACGACCTTTGTCTGCAACGATGGCAAGCTTTTGTCCGCTAGCTGCCATGTTAAAAAGGCTGGCAGTAATGCCAGTAGCGCCAACATCTACTTGGGAAGAAGCAGTTGCTACTGCGATAGGGTGAGCAGCATCGAACCATTGGGGTACAACTTCTAAATTTTCCTCAGCGAAGAAGCCTTTATCCATGGCGATGAAAAGGGGCGCGCTACTGGTTAAACGCAACAGCGCCATGCTAACCTTAGCTTTTTCTTTGGGGGCGGCTTTCTTTTCGCCACCACAGCCAAGCGCCAATAACATACATAAAGCTGTTAAGATTACAACTAATTTCTTCATTATATATACATCCTCTCTCAGAAGTTTTGAATTACTATGCAATCATTGTACACTATAAGCTTTTGCCTTGCACGAACTTTGTAAAAATTAGCGTATGAAAATTTTAAAAGAGTGCAAATTATATCAGATGAAACGTTTTCGCCTATCATATACTTGTGTGCTGGTGATATAATATTAGTAGATTTTGGGAAGGAGCGAGTCTTATGACCGTTAAAATAAAAGATTTTCTGACTGGGGTGTGCCTGCTTTTTGTGAGCGCAAACACAGCCTTTGCAGAGCGTTTGCCTTTGGCAGAGCTTGAGCTGGAACAAAAGGGCGAGCAGGTTAAATTTGAACTTGTAGGTGAAAAATTGCCAGGTGGTTACGCCAATGATTTACTTTTGCTGATGAAAAATACTGAGGGCAAAATCTTGACTGCCTACAAGCCTGCTGTGGATGGCGGTTATAATTGTTTTTTGGAGCCTGTGCAGATTAAAGAGGGCGACAAAAATATTTTGCTTTCCGTTGGCAAAGGTAACTGGCGAGCAGGCAGGGACTTTTACCTGTTAGATTTTAAGAATCCTAAAAAAGTGCAAGAGGTTTTTGCTGACACTGATAATTTTGGCGTGGTGAAGCGCACCGTCTGGAATGGTGATGCCATTGACGTAACCATGGCTGACGACAAAACCCATAATGTAGAAATTGATTATGACATGTTGGAACAAATTAACCGTCGTGGCAAGGAGCCTACCTATCGTGGCTTGACTTCTTTAGTTGCCCATGACCTTGACGGCGATGGCAAAGACGAATTGTTTACCACTCAAAGCATTGTGGCGGGTAAAACTATTTTGGCAGACGTAGGTGCTGTTTGGAAATTACAGGAAGCTGAGGGTAAGACTAGCTGGAAGACTGGCAGATACACCATTATGCTGGCAAGCAGTGGCAAGAACAATACCATTAACGATGGCGTAGATGCAGAAGGCTATTGCGTACTGCCTCGCAAGCTTGTAGTTCCCGGTGGCGAAGCTACTTATCCAATGGTTGCCTACAAAAATAATCCGCAGCTGCAAAACGAAGTGAACGCTCTGCTGGCGCAGGAAGCAGAACCCTATCTGCAAAAGTTTTACCGTGGGGAAGCAGACGTTGCCTTTAATGTGGCAGTTACCAGCCCCTACCTTTTAAGCTTGCAGCTGATTAGCGGTAAAAGCAATTTTGTGCATCACAACGTACATCTTGATGTGGAAACAGGCAAGCCAGTTAAAATTGAAGACATCTTCGACACTAAGCAAAAGGATTTTTATAAATTGCTGAACCTGCTGAACAATAATAAGAATCTTGATTTCAGCGAAGGCTTGCCCAAAGAGTGGTATATAAAGGAAGATAAAATCTTCTTTTTGGAAACTGTCTGCGGTAAAGAAGAAGTTTCCGGCTTTGCTTTAGGCAATCTCCATAAATTTATCAAGAAGCAAAAATGGATTTCTCACATTTCTGACTAGCCAGTCAGCAGGTTTCAAAAACTAAAGAAATTGAGAGTATTTA
Source organism: Phascolarctobacterium sp. (assembly GCA_017457085.1). Taxonomy (GTDB): domain Bacteria; phylum Bacillota; class Negativicutes; order Acidaminococcales; family Acidaminococcaceae; genus JAHHUH01. Next base: position 25,821 of record JAFTID010000005.1, on the reverse strand, counting down.
AAAGTAAAATGCTTCTAATCTTTCGAGAATGCGCTTGCTTTTAAAAAATTGCTCATTTATAATGGTATTATTCTTAAATTGGCTTATTATCCCCGTTTTGGGGGTTTAGTCTTTGTATATGCGAAGGAGGATTTTTATATGTTTAGTTTTATCCGCTCTCGCCATGCTAAAAAAGCTTTAGCGGCGGCTATGGCGGCAACAATGATTTTGGCTGTTGCCGGTTGTGCAAAAAAAGAGCAGCAAGCTGGCCCTCAAGCCACTTTGGTTAAAACCATGAAAGTAATCACTCGTACTACTCCGATTGTGTACGATTACACCGGTTTTGTAGAGGCAACCCAAGAAATGAACTTGGCACCTCAAGTTACCGGTCAAATCATTGGTAAATATTTTAAAGGTGGCGACACCGTACAAGCTGGTCAAGTTCTTTATGAAATTGACCCTCGTACCTACAGAGCAAATCTGTTGAGCGCAGAAGGTAATTTGGCAAGCGCACGTGCTTCCTTGGCTAACTCTGAAATGGATGCAGAACGCTACACCAAATTGTACGAACAAAATGCTGTTTCCAAGCAAATGCTGGATAACGCAGTAACTGCTCGTGACCAAGCTCGTGCTTCCGTAAAAGCATTGGAAGGCTTGCTTTTGAACGCGCAAATTAATATGGAAGAAACCAAAGTAACTGCTCCCTTCACCGGTCGCACTGATACTTCTTCTGTAGAAGTAGGTAACTTTGTTGAAGCAGGTAAAACTACTTTGACTAAAATTTCCAATACTGACCCTGTATTCGTAAAATTCAGCATTGCTGAACCTGAATACCTGACTTTGGCAGCTGCTTCCGACGGCAACGGTGCTGCTCTTGATAATTTGAGCGCAGTTCTTGCTAACGGCGAAACCTACGGCTTGAAAGGACAAGTAACCGAAGTTAACCGTGGTATTAGCGATAACACCGGTACCTTGACTATCAAGGCAACCTTCCAAAATCCGGACAAAAAATTGTTGCCCGGTATGTTTGCCCACATTCAAGCAACTGGTGGCGTGCGTGATAACGCGCTCCTCATTCCGCAACGCTCCGTAACTGAATTGATGTATAAGAATTTCGTTTACGTTGTTGGTAATGATAACAAGGTTACCATGAAAGAGATTAAACTTGGTCAAAAAGTTGGTCGTTTGATTATGGTTAACGGTGGTTTGACCGGCGAAGAAACCTTGGTAGTAGAAGGCGTTGGCAAAATGCGTCAAGGTGCTTTGGTTGATCCTAAACCTATGACTGAAGCTGACCTGAATACTGTAGAAGCAAAATAAGGAGGTAAGCTGAATGGCACGCTTTTTTATAGACCGTCCGGTCTTTGCTATCGTGCTGGCAATCCTGATTACGCTGCTTGGCGCATTGGCAGGTTTTAGCTTACCTATTGCACAATATCCTAATATTACTAAGCCGCGTATTACAGTAGAAACTACTTATGTAGGTGCTAGTGCTGATACCGTAGAAGAAGCTGTTGCTCAAGCTATTGAGCAAAAAGTAAGTGGCGTTGAAAACATGCTTGATATGAGCTCCGTAAGTACCTCTAATGGTCAATACGAACTGAACGTTCAATTCAACTTGGATAAAAACGCTGACATCGCATCCGTAGAAGTACAAAACCGTGTATCCCAAGCTAACAGCTCTATGCCTGCGGAAGTTATGGGTTACGGTGTAACTACTACTAAAGAATCTGCAGAAACCATTATGTACTTCGGTTTGGTTTCTCCTAACAGTACTTATGACGGTATGTTCCTCAGAACTTACGCTGACGCAAACTTTATTGACGCAGTTAAGCGCGTAAAAGGTGTATCTTCTGTAAGTGAATATGCTCCGGAATATTCCATCCGTATTTGGCTGGATCCGGAAAAAATGGCAACACTTGGTGTTACCGTTGATGACATCACTAACGCTGTTAAAACCCAAAACATTCAAGCGGCAGTAGGCTCCATCGGTGATAGACCGACTGATGCCATGCAAGAAAAGACCTATTCCGCAAGTGCGCAAGGTCGTTTGAAAACTCCGGAACAATTTGGTAACGTAATTATCCGTTCTGTTGGCGGCGAAAATCTTAAACTTAAAGATATTGCTGTTATCAAAGAAGGTCCTCGTAATGACATGGTAGTGTCTAAGGTTGGTGGCGGTGAAGCGGCTGTTTTCCCCGTTGCTCTTACCTCTGACGCTAACTCCATTGAAACTGTAAAAAATATTAGAGCCGTATTGAAGGATGCTGAAACCCGTTTCCCTGATGATATGAAGATTGTGTATATTCAAGATAATACTACCTTCATTGTCGAATCCTTGGAAAAAGTAGCACACACCTTCTTTGAAGCGTTGGTGCTGGTAATTTTGGTAGTATTCGTATTCTTGGGTAGCTGGCGTGCAACCTTGATTCCGCTCTTGGCAGTACCTGTATCCTTGGTTGGTACCTTTGCTTCCTTCGTGCTCCTTGGCTTTACCATTAACACCTTGACCGCATTTGCTATGATTCTGGCAATCGGCTTGGTAGTTGATGACGCTATCGTAGTAGTTGAAGCAGTAGAACATCATATCCAAGAAAATGGTATGTCCCCGAAAGAAGCAACCTATCGTGCAATGAGCGAAGTATCCGGCCCTGTAGTAGCGATTGCATTCGTACTGGCAGCGGTATTCGTGCCCACCGCATTTACCGGCGGTACTGTAGGTGAATTGTATAAACAATTTGCGATTACTGTATCCGTATCCATGCTTCTTTCCGCAATCGTAGCGTTGTCCTTGACCCCTGCTCTTTGCGCACTGCTCTTGAAAAAGAAAGGTTCCGAAGAGGAAATCAGTGGTCCCATTGGCAAGGGCATCGCGGCATTTAACAGATGGTATGATAGAACCTTGGTTAAATATACCGCTAATGTTGAAGGCTGCATCAAAAAAGCAAAATTTATGCTGGTTGGCTTGCTTGGCTTGTGCTTAGGCATCGTTTGGCTGGCTAAGGTTACTCCTTCTTCCTTCGTACCTACTGAAGACCAAGGTATGTCCGCAGTAGCAGTAAGCTTGCCGGAAAACGCTTCTTCTAACCGTACCATCCAAATTATGGACGATTTGGCTAAGAAGATTGAAAAACTTCCTGGCGTTAACTATGTACTTACTGTATCTGGTGTAGATATTCTTTCCAGTGCGTATAAATCTAATGCTGGTTTGTGCGTTGTAAGTATGAAAGACTACAGCCAACGTGATAACTCCATTCAAGATATTATTCCCATGATTTGGGGTATGGGTTATCAAATTCCTGATGCTAACGTAATGGCGTTCCAACCGCCTCCGCTGCCCGGTGCTTCTCAAACCGGTACCTTGAGCTTGTACCTGATGAACCTTGGTGGTGAAGACGTAATCACCATGGGTGAACGTGCAAATGCTTTCTTGAACGCTGCTCGTCAACGTCCGGAAATCGCATCTGTATATACTACCTTGAACACCAATACTCCGACCTTGCAATTTGAAGTAGACCGTGAAAAAGCAGAATCCCTGCACGTACCTGTTGCTAGCGTATTTAGTACCATGCAAGCTTTCTTGGGCGGTTACGAAATCAACGACATCAACAACTTCGGTCGTACTTGGAAAGTAATTATGCAAGCTAGTCCGGAATATCGTACTGACGCTGAAGATATGCGTTACTTCTTTGTACGCAGTACCGATGGCAATCTTGTTCCGCTGAACACCTTGGTAACGGCTGAAAAGAAAAACAACTCTCTCGTAATGACCCGCTTCAACGGTGCTCGTGCAATTAAGATTGCAGGCGACCCGGCAGCAGGTTACTCTACTGGTCAAGCAATGAAGGCTTTGGAAGAATGTGCGGCACAAACCCTGCCCAACTCCTACACCTATGAATGGGTAGACCAAAGCCGTGACGAAATCGAAGCAGGCGACAGCTCTGTGAAGATTTACATCATCTCCTTGATTTTCGTATTCCTCTGTTTGGCAGCGCTGTACGAAAGCTGGACCATTCCTCTGGCAGTTATGCTGTCCGTTCCCACAGCAGTATTTGGCTGCTTCCTGTCCCAATATCTGCGCGGTCAACACAACGACGTTTATATGCAAATCGGTTTGATTACCCTTATCGGTTTGGCTGCGAAGAATGCAATTCTTATCGTAGAATATGCTAAGATGAATATGGAAAATGGTATGCCTGTAGTACAAGCTGCGATTGAAGCGGCTAAAGTACGTTTGCGTCCGATTCTGATGACCTCCTTCGCGTTCATCTTGGGTTGCGTTCCTCTGGCAATTGCAACTGGTCCGGGTGCTGGTTCTCGTGTATCCATGGGTAACGCCGTAGTTGGCGGTATGACTGTTGCTACTATGTTCGGTATCTTCCTGATTCCGGTACTCTTCGTAGTAGTAGAACGTTTCTTCAGCAAGAAGAAACATAACGAAGCGTAAGCTTCACTCCTAAATAGCTTTAAAAGCCTTGTTCCTACTCCACTTCTTCCTACGCCTCTTTGAGTGGAGTTTGAGACAGGGCTTTTATTTTTTGCTATAGATATTTACTTGGTCATATAAAATTCTTGCAGGTTAAGGTTTGACTGATTACGCTATATGATATATACTTTTAACGAATTTATTTAATTATATGAATGGAGTGTCCCTATGCCTAAATTAAGTGATAGAGTACAAACTTTTACTGATTCTGTTATTAGAAGAATGACTCGCATTAGTGATGAACACGGTGCGATTAACTTATCCCAAGGCTTCCCGGATTTTGATCCTCCGAAGCCTATTTTAGATGCTTTGGCAAAGGTTGCTTACGAAGGTCCTCACCAATATTCCGTAACCTACGGCGCAGAAAATTTGCGTGAAGCTTTGGCTCGTAAGGCAAGCAAAGCTATGAAACGTGAAATTGACCCGGAAACTCAAGTGGTTGTTACCTGCGGTGGTACAGAAGCAATGATGGGCGTGGTAATGTCCATCTGCAACCCCGGCGACAAAATTATGGTGTTCTCTCCCTTCTACGAAAACTATAGCGCAGATGCTATCCTTTCCGGCGCAGAACCCATCTTCATTCCCTTGGTACCGCCTACCTTTGAATTTGATATTAACTTAGTAGAAGAAGGCTTCAAGCAAGGAGCGAGAGCAATCATTGTTTGCAACCCATCCAACCCCTGCGGCAAAGTTTTCACCGAAGAAGAACTGCTTGCCATTGGTAAGCTTGCTATCAAATATGATGCCTTCGTTGTTACCGACGAAGTTTATGAGCACATGGTTTACGCTCCTAACAAACACACTTACATGGCTTCTTTGCCGGGCATGTTCGAGCACACCATTACCTGTAACTCCCTGTCCAAAACCTTCTCCATTACCGGCTGGCGCCTTGGCTACGTAATCGGTACTGAAGAAGTTATTGAAGCTTGCAAAAAAGTACATGACTTCTTGACCGTTGGTGCTGCTTCTCCCTTGCAAGAAGCTGCTGTTACCGGCTTGAACTTCCCTGACAGCTACTATGACGAGTTATTGGAACTCTATACTGAAAAACGCGAATACTTCTGCAATGGCTTAGATAAGCTTGGTATTAAATACTACAAACCCCAAGGCACTTACTTTATTATGGTAGATATTCAAGAATTCTTAGACCTGCCCCAATTCAAAGGCTACAGCGATTTGGAATTCTGTGAATGGATGATTCGTAACATCGGCTTGGCAGCGGTGCCCGGTTCCAGCTTCTTCCGTGAAGAAGTAAATCACCTTATCCGTCTGCACTTTGCTCGTGAAAAATCTACCTTGGACGAAGCTTTGGCTCGTTTGGCTAAATTGAAGGAGCTGCTGAAATGATAAATACCGTTTGCTTTTGTAATTATTCCATTGGTGCTAATGCTTATGCGGAAGTGGCAGTGACCTGCAAGTTTTATGGAAAAAAGGTTCTGCTTATTGGCGGAGAAAAGGCGTTGGCTGCTGGTAAGGCTCGTTTAGAAACTGCCATTGCTGGCAGTGGTTTAGAAATTGTTGCTACCGAACTGTACGGACACGACTGCACCTATTCCCACATTAACCGCTTGGCTGCTTTGGCTAAAGAGCTGGAAGTAGATATGATTTTTGGTATGGGTGGCGGTAAAGCCATTGATACTGCTAAGGGTGCTGCTGACGTGGCAGGCTTGCCCATCTTCACTTTCCCTACTATTGCCGCAACCTGCGCAGGCACTACCAAGCTTTCCATTATTTATCACGAAGACGGTTCCTTTGAAGAAATGATGTTCTTCGATAGACCTGCTCGTCATTGCTTCATTGACCTGACCATTATTGCAGAAGCTCCTGCCATTTACTTGCAAGCAGGTATGGGCGACACCTTGGGTAAACATTTTGAATGTCACTTCTCCTCCCGTAATGATGAACTGGCACACGGCTCTGCGCTGGCTCGCGAAATTAGCAATATGTGCTACCTGCCCATTAAAGCTTATGGTGCGCAAGCATTGCAAGACTGCAAGAACAATATCTGTTCCGCAGCCTTGAAGGAAGCAGTTTTGGCTAACGTTGTGAGCACTGGTTTAGTTTCCTTGCTCGTAGAAGATTGTTACAACGGCGCGGTGGCACACTCCGTTTACTACGCATTGGTTAGCTTGCCCGGCTTTGAACACTACAATTTGCACGGCAACGTCGTAGCTTACGGTATCTTGGTACAGCTGGCAGTTGATGGAGAACTAAAGCAAGCTGCTGAATTTAAAAAGTTCCTGCAATCTATGGAAATCCGTACCACTTTAGAAGAAATGCACGCACCCACTGATAGAGCTAGCTTGGAAGAAGTGTTGAAGCTTGTAGTTGCTGGTCCTGATATGAAGCATATTCCGTATCCCATCACTGAGGATATGATTTATGATGCAATGATGGCTGTGGAAAAACTTTAATTTTAGGATGTGTTTATGATGAAAAATAATGCTGTTGCCAAAGAAAACTATGTAACTACAGCAAACCTGTTGAAGTTTATTTTAGGCTCTGCCTTTGGCGTATTTATGTTCCTGGTTCCCATTCCTCATGGTGATTCTTTTACCACCATGCTGGATTTTGTAAAGAACTTTATTAAAGCTGGCTTTGGCTCTGCAATGCCCTACGCGCTTTTGACCGTAGTAATGACTGCTGCCGTGATGAGCACCTATGACTATTTGTGCAAGCCTGCTTGGATTCGCAAAAACAATTTTTTAAGCAAAGCTTTCGTTACTACTCCGTTCTACCTGCTTTCTAAAATCGTAGGCGCGGTGATTACTGTTCTGGTTGTGTTCAAGCTTGGCCCCGATTGGGTAACCTCCATTGACACCGGCGCAACTATGATTGATTTGTGCAATACCTTGCTCTGCATCGTACTGGGTTTCAGCTTCCTGCTGCCTTTCCTTACAGACTGCGGTATTATGGAATTTCTAGGCGTAATTATGCGCCCCGTTGTACGTCCTTTGTTTAACGTTCCCGGTCGCGCTTCCATTGACTTGATTGCTTCTTGGTTTGGCGCTTCCAATGCGGCAGTAATCCTTACCCGTGAGCAATATATGAAAGGTTTCTATACTAAACGCGAAGCTGCGTACATTATGACCAACTTCTCCGTTGTATCCATTCCTTTCTGTCTTTTGATTGCTAACACCATTAAAATCTCTAACCTGTTCCCACAATTCTACCTGTGTATCTGTATCGTAGGTGTTGTTCTGGCTGTAATCATGGGTAGAATTCCGCCTCTTTCCACTATTCCCGACACTTATCGTGAAGCAGTAGGCAAGAAGCTGAACGAAGATGTTCCCGACGACGTTAACCTGTTTGACCACGCTTTGCAACTTAGCTGCAAACGTGCTAATGATTTTGGTGTGAAGGGTTTGCTGGTAACTGGTATGGAAGTAGTTGTAGGTATGTTCTTCGACTTGATTCCCATCGTAGTTTCTTGGGGTACTGCAATGCTTATCATTGCAACCTACACTCCCGTGTTCCAAATTCTATCCTATCCCATGGGCTTGTACCTGCAAATGTTTGGCGTGGCAGAAGCTTTCGCTGTAGCTCCGGCAACCTTGATTGGCTTTGCAGATATGTTCATCCCCGCACTTTTGATGGGTGGCGTACAATCTGTGGAAACTAAATTCATCGTTGGCGTTCTGTCCTTGATTCAAATTATTTACTTGACCGAAGTTGGCGCTATCGCCATTAAGAGTGAAGTACCTTTGACCTTTACTAAGTTGTTCTTGATTTTCTTGGAAAGAACCTTGCTTGCGATTCCCATTATTGTTCTACTTTCCAAAGTGTTGTTGTAAAAATTTAAAGGCTCTGCAAAAGCAGAGCCTTTTTGTTGTATAATAGAAGCATAATCTTTTCTAAGGAGCGTTTATGCAAAACTTTACTTTATCTCGACAATTTTTCCGTGACGTGTGGTTTCTGACCAGAAGCTACTGGCAGTCAGAAGAAAAGAAAAAAGCCTTCTTCCTTTTGGCGTGCATTGTTGGCTTAACTCTTGCCATTGTTTATATGCTGGTGCTTTTGAACCGTTGGAACAATAGCTTTTACAGCGCCCTACAAAATTACCAGACAGAGAAGATTTTTGATGAGTTATTTCATTTTACATACTTGGCGTTTACGTACATTGTCTTGGCGGTGTACTCCTACTATCTGCAACAGGTGCTAATTTTAAACTGGCGCCGTTGGCTGACGGAACGTTTCATTGAAATTTGGCTCAAGAATAAAACTTACTACAACCTGCAAATGTTTGGTAAGGACACCGATAACCCTGACCAACGTATCAGCGAGGACGTGCGCCTCTTTGTAGAAATGACCTTGACTTTTGCCATTGGTCTTTTGAAATCTGTAACTACTTTGGCTTCATTCGTCGTTATCTTGTACGAGCTTTCCGGCTCGCTGAAGTTTACCCTTTTTGGACAACAGTGGGAAATTGGCGGCTACCTTTTCTGGGCAGCTTTCTTCTATTCTATTTTGGGTACTTGGGTAACTCACCTTGTTGGTCGCAAGCTAGTTAAGCTTAACTTCGTACAACAACGTTACGAAGCAGATTTCCGTTTTGCAATGATTCGCCTGCGTGAAAGCAGTGAAAGCGTTGCCTTCTATCGTGGTGAAGCGCAGGAGGGTAAGGTGTTCAAGGAACGTTTTACCCTGCTTTTAGACAACTTCTGGAAGATTATCACTAAGCAAAAGCAACTGGTGTGGCTCAATTCCGGCTATTCCCAAATTGCTATTATCTTCCCTTTTGTGGCAGCAATGAACCGTTATTTGGCGAAAGAGTTCACTCTTGGCGGTTTAATGCAGGTAGCAACTGCTTTTGGTCGCGTGCAGGATAGCTTGTCCTATTTTGTAGATACTTATTCCAACCTGGCAACTTGGCAATCTGTAGTAATGCGTTTGACTTACTTTGGCAGACACATGCAGGAGGTTTCTGTTGATGCGGAACGCTTCCATTTGGAACGCTTCGTGGCGGCAGGGGAAGTGCGTGCTGAAAATATGCAGGTAGATTTGCCTGACGGAACTGCCTTGTTGAAAGATATTAACTTTACCCTTGCGCCGGGTAAGAACGTTTTGATTAAAGGCGTTAGCGGTAGTGGTAAGAGTACCTTACTCCGTGCTATTGCTGGCATTTGGCCTTACGTGGAAGGAACCATTGCTTTGCCGGAACAGGAAAAGCTGATGTTCATTCCCCAAAAGCCTTACTTGCCCTTAGGTAGTTTAAGGGAAGCCTTGCTTTATCCGGGCAATAAGCCTGTCAGCGACGAAGTGCTTATCGCTTTGATGAACCAATGCCAGATTGGCTACTTGCAGGATAAGCTGGACATTGTTGCTGACTGGAGCCATGTGCTTTCCGTAGGTGAGCAGCAGCGCCTTGCCTTTGTTCGTGCTCATATTCAAGAACCCCTGTGGCTGTTCTTAGACGAAGCTACTAGTGCCCTTGATGAAGAAACTGAAGCGAAGATGTACACCCTCGTGGGGGAACGTATGGCGGCGACAACCATTGTCAGCATTGGGCATCGCAGTACTCTGAATAAATATCATCAACTGATTTTGCAATTGGATAAGACAAATAAGAGCGTAGTGTTGGAAAATTTATAAGAGCTTGTAATTTAGCAAAGAGCTTTTCATTTTGAGAAAGAGTTTCCTGTTTGGAAAGCTTTGTTAGAATTCACCAAAGAGCAATTGCTTTTAGGAGCTTTTGGACAAAATAAAAAGAAGAGTTCGCGTTTTGCGAGCTCTTCTTTCGTTTATGTATGTCATTAAATTTTAGATGCCACCGTAGATAAGACCAAGTACCATAATGATAACGGTCAGGGGAACGTACAAGTATTTAGCTGCAGTACCGAAGGTTTCGGAAAGTTTGCCGTGACCTTGTTCCAGTTCTTTGCGGATTTCGTCCCAACCAAGTACGTAGTAAACGGAAATTGCACCAAGTACTGCGCCAAAGGGAGTGATGATAATGGAAACGAAGTCCATCCACGCACCAACCTTAGGTTCTGCTTCGATGAATACGCCTACGCCCAAAGCAAGAGCACAGCTGATAAGTACAGCCAGCTTACGGTTCAGGTTGAAATTCTTTTCCCAGCTTTCAGCAACTGCTTCCAACATATTAATGAGGGAAGTGATGCCTGCGAAAAGCACTGCTACGAAGAAAATAACTGCGAAGAATTGACCCATGGGCATTTGTTGGAATACTTTAGGCAGAGCCAAGAATACCAAAGCAGGACCACGACCTGCGCCAATGCCATAAGCAAATACTGCAGGCATAATAGCCAAAGCTGCTACCATTGCTGCGCAAGTATCAAAGAAAGCAGTACGCAGGGAAGCTTTCGGAATATCTACATCTTTATCAAGGTAAGCGCCGTAAACAATCATACCGCTACCGGTGATGGACAGGGAGAAGAAGGCTTGACCCATTGCCATAATCCAAGTGTTGATGTTCAGCAGTTTATCCCATTGGGGAATGAATAGGAATTCATAGCCGGCACCACTACCAGGGAGGAAAGAAACCCAAACTGCCAAGCCTACGAACAGCACGAAGAAGATGGGCATCATAATTTCGTTAGCTTTTTCAATGCCGCTACCAATGCCCAGCAAAAGAATGAGACAGGTAGAGCCGATGATGATGGAGTGCCAAATAACACTACCAAATTCACCTAAAGCTGCACCAAAGTAAGCACCGGGGTCAGCAGTCATAAGTTCGCCGGTCATGCAGCCCCACAGGGTACGCAGAACCCAACCGATGATAATTGCATAGCCGATGGCGATACCAAGGCTGCCCATTAAGGGAATCCAACCTAAAGCTCGACCGAGACCTTCCATTTTACGTTTTGCAAAGCAGTAAGCGTAGGAACCTAAAGTGCCGGTGCCTGCTCTACGACCAATTGCAAATTCTGCGGAAAGACCAACCCAGCCAAATAAGCAGATAAAAAATAAATAAGGCAGTAAAAACGCTGCCCCACCGTACTCACCAAGACGATAGGGGAACATCCAAATGTTACCAAGTCCAACGGCAGAGCCTACGCATGCAAGGACGAAGCCGATGGACGACTTAAAGTTGTCGTTTTGTTGAGTTGATTTTTGTTCGTTGTTCAAATTTAATCTTCCTTTCTACTGCAACCGAAGTTGCCCTACAAAAATTACCATAGTCAAAATGCTACAGCGCTACAAATACTACCTCTTTAGGATAGCAGAAATTCAAATATAAAACAAGGAATTTTCAGACAATTTTTAAATTTGTAAATTTTAAAACAGAAATCTTATAATTTTTTAAGGATACTACTGTTGTAGAATTTTTTGCTTGACGTAAATTTTCATAGTGCTATAATCATATCAATACGAATATGAAACGCTATGAAGGAGAAGCAGCCTGCCAAGCTTTCAGAAAGCTGTCGGTCGATGCAAGACAGTAGTAAGGCTCAACTGTTCCGCTCCAGAGCGGCGAATGATGAATCCGACGGGTTCGCCCGATATAGCGAACGAAAGATGGCTATAGGCAATTTGGGTGGCAACGCGGGAAAGTTCTCGTCCCATAGGGGATGGGGGCTTATTTTTTTACCGTTTTACTTTACGAATGCCTTGGCTAATTTGGGTGGTACCGCGAGTAAAAGGCTCGCCCCAATGGGGCTAGCCTTTATATTTTTAGAAAATCGTTATAAATATTTCTAACGATTTTGCATGAAATTAAGTAAAAAGGAGAATGGATATGATAAAACGTGCTTATAATTTCAACGCTGGTCCTTCTGCAATGCCCTTAGAGGTTTTGCAAGAAGCGCAAGCTGAATTTTTAAATTACGCTAATACTGGTATGAGCATTATCGAAATGAGCCATCGTAGTCCTGAATACGATACACTCCATAAAGAAACTAAGGATTTGCTCCGCGAACTGATGGAAATTCCTGAAGACTACGAGATTCTTTTCATTCAAGGTGGTGGCAGCACCCAATTCTTGATGACCGCAGCAAACTTCTTCAATAAAGAGAGAGCTGCCTACATCAACACCGGTGTCTGGTCTAAAAAAGCAATGGCAGAAGCTAAACGCTACGGCGAAGCTTACGAAGCAGCAAGCAGCGCAGACAGAAATCACTGCTACATTCCCCAAGAATTTACCTTTAAACCGGAAACTGCTTACGTGCACATTACTTCCAATAATACTATTTACGGTACTGAATATCCTGACTTCCCTAAATTTGATGTACCTGTAATCTGCGATATGAGTAGTGATATTCTTTCCCGTAAGGTAAACGTGGCAGACTTCGATTTAATCTATGCAGGGGCACAAAAAAATCTTGGCCCTGCTGGCGTGGTAATCGTAATCGCTAAAAAAGCTTTCTTGGCAACTGCCAACGAAGATTTGCCCACTATGCTGAAATATTCCACCTTTACTGAAAACGATTCCCTCTACAACACTCCGCCGGTGTTCTGCATTTACATGGTAAACAAAACCTTGCACTGGATTAAACGTCAAGGCGGCGTAGAAGTAGTTGCGAAAAACAACGCAGAAAAAGCGCAAGTAATCTATGATGTAATTGATAATAGCAACGGCTTCTTCATTGGTCATGCTGATAAAGAATACCGTAGTAAAATGAACATCACCTTTAACTTGGCTGATAAAGACTTGGAAAAAGATTTTGTAGCTAAAGCAAAAGCTGCAGGCTTCATTGGTGTTGGCGGTCATAGACTGGTAGGCGGTTGCAGAGCTTCTACCTACAACGCAGTTCCCATGGAAGCATGCCAAGCTTTGGCAGAATTCATGAAAGCATACCAAGCTGAACATAGCAAATAATTTAAAGGTTCCCGATTTGGGACAATAGTTTTATAAATGATGGAGGATTCTAAAATGGCTTTTAAAGTTTTTGTAAGTAATGACGTTAGTGAAAAAGGCGTAGCTTTGCTGCGTGAACATTTTGATGTAGATGTAATGCCCAATATGCCCATTCCCGAATTGTGCAAAATTATTGGCAAATATGATGCACTGGTAAGCCGTAGCCAAATTCAAGTTACCAAAGAATTGATTGATGCTGCTACCAATTTAAAAGTTATTGGTCGCGCAGGCGTAGGCGTAGATAATATTGATATTCCTGCTGCAACTGCTCGTGGTATTGTTGTACTGAACACTCCGGAAGGCAACACCATGGCTGCAACTGAACACACCGTTGCGCTTATGATGGCAATGACTCGCCACATTCCCCAAGCTCACCAATCCATGCAAGAAGGCAGATGGGATCGTAAAAGCTTTGACGGTATCCAAGTACAAGGCAAAACCTTGGGTATCATTGGCGTAGGTCGTATTGGTAGCCGTGTAGCAAAACGTATGCAAGGTATGGAAATGACTACCATCGGTTATGACCCCTATATTACTGAAGAACGTGCTCGCCAAGTTGGCGTTGAATTGGTAGATTTCGACACCTTGCTGGCAAAATCTGACTACATCACCATTCACACTCCGTTGACTAAAGAAACTGAAAAAATGATTAACGCAGAAACCATCGCTAAAATGAAAGATGGCGTACGTTTCGTAAACTGCGCTCGTGGCGGTTGCATGGATGCTCAAGCTGTTGCTGATGCTGTTAAGAGTGGCAAAATTGCCGGCGCTGCAATCGACGTTTACACCAGCGAACCTTTGCTTCCGGAAAACAATCCTTTCCTTGGCTTGCCCCAAGTTGCTCAAACTCCGCACCTTGGAGCTTCCACTGTTGAAGCTCAAGTTGGCGTTGCAGTTGACGTTGCTTATGGCGTAATTGACGCACTCCTTGGCAAACCGGTAATGACCGCTGTAAACATGGCTCCCATTCCCAAAAGTGTTGCTAATGTAATTCAACCCTACTTCGGCTTGGCAGAACGTATGGGCACCATTGGCATCTACTTGGCAGATGGCCCCGTTAAAGAAGTTGAAATCGAATACACTGGTGTATTGGCAGAAACCGAAACCCAAGCATTGACCACTGCTTTCCTGAAAGGCTTGTTGAACCCCATTCTTCAAGAATCTGTAAACTATGTAAACGCTCCTGGCTTGGCAAAAGCTCGTAACCTTGATGTGAAAGAAAGCAAATCTCATAAAGCTGGTTACTTCACCACTGCTATTACTGTGAAGATTGTAACTGATAAAGGCGCTCATAAATTGGTTGGCACCTTGTTTGACGGCAAAGAACCGAAAATTGTAGAAATCGACCAATACAGAGTAGACTTCAAACCGCAAGGCTACCTGCTCCTCGCACCTCACGCTAACAAACCTAACATGATTGGTCAAATGGCAACTATCCTTGGTAACGCAGGCATCAACATTAACGGTATGCAAGTTGGCAGCACTACTAAAGACGATACCAACATTATGGCAATCGCTGTTGGCAACGATATTCCCAACGATATTATGCTCCAACTCCGTGGCGTAGACGGAATCTTCGACGTGAAGCTGATTAACTGCGAAGGATAAAAATAAATTGGTTCACGTGAAACAATACGAAAAGATAATAATTTTTTTGTATTAAGAGAAGTCTTCTAAATGGAAAAACAAGGCACATTATATAGTAATCTCCATGGGAGCTTTAACTATGTAATGTGCCTTTTGCGTCTACGCTTTTTATATTCCAAGAAGTTGTTTTTTCTTTGCTGTAAATTCTTCTTCTGTTATAATACCGCATTCTTTGAGCTCGTTCAATTTTTTCAAATAGTCAAGTTCGTTTTCGGAGAAGGATTGATGTTGAGGTTGAGCTTGGGTTAGTTTTTTATTTTTGTATTGTGATACATATTCTTGTATTTGTTTAGCTTTTTTCATTTGAAATGGTTGTATCAGAACGACATTAGCGTTAGAGCCATTATGTATGTCTTTTTTACTTGGAACCATTCCTGGTGTTACTATTTGTAAATATGGTGTCATTAAAAATCTTTGTACAATACTGACAGTTACGACTGCATCTAAAGGAATAGTTTTCTCGCTTCCAGATAGTTTTTCTAAAAAGCTTGGCTTTATGATTAAATAGTCACTATATAATTCGATAGATGAGGTCCCACCACCAAATTTGACAATAGGTTCTTCGTGTGTTTTCATTTTGCTTACCTCCTGATTAAATACATAAAGCTATAATTATTAAGCGATTGTCCTTTGAAATAATCTTATTTATTATTGCTACAAATGAGTTAAGATGGTTCTGTCGTTTAAGGGAAAGGAGAGTCAATTATGCCTATTCAATTTACAAATAACATAGAGAAATATATGAAATCGGAGAAAGAGAAAAAAAGCAAGATAAAAGAGGGTGATAAAAATCGAAAAATAAAACAAGCAAATCTATCTTCTGTTCCTCGTCCGTCATGTGCAGAGGCTGATAGGTATTTGAAGAGATGGAATGAAGATGAAAATTTGTTATATTCTGATGTTTTGTTAAAGAAACTATTTAAAGAAACCTATCCTGAAAATACATCTGTTTATGAAATTTTTATAAAAGCGACAGCACTAAATAGCGTTTATAATACGCATGTTGATTCTTTTTATTCTGTAGCTCAAACTATTCTTTCTTTAAATATTGATGAACGTCTTCGTGATGGTGACGAAACTCTTGTGAGAGATATGTTAAGTTCGTTGAGGGGCAAGATTGGGAAAGAACCATTTTCTTTTGTAACCAAATATTGTAGTTTTCATAATCCAGATGCTTTTCCAATCTATGATAGTTATATTGATGATGTATTGTGGCATTATAAAAATAAAGAGAAATTTTCCCAATATCTTAGGGATGATTTTAAAAAAGAGCATAATTATTATAAATTTAAAATGGTTTTAACTGATTTTCGTCGTTGGTTTGGCTTGGAAAAATATTCTACAAAAGAACTTGACCAATATTTATGGCAGTTTGGTAAAGATTATTTCCCGAAAAATAAAAAGAAGCGTTAAAATACAAATAAATTATACATCAAAAAGTGATGTAAAATTTGATGCGTTGTGATACAATAAGTTCAGGATAGAAAGGAGTGCGTTATGACTACATTAGCAATTAAGGAACAACGAATTAACATTATGCTTGAAAAATCTGTAGTTGATAGAATTAAACAACTTACTGCTGAAAAGAAAGTTCCTAGTATGAGCAAGTTTTGTCAAGAAGCAATTACTGAAAAATTGTATGAGTTTGAAAAAGAACAAAAACTAAAAATGATGCAGTTTGCTGCTTCTGATCCTGATTATTTAGAACGTTGCAACACAATTCAAAAAGAGTTTGAAGCAATTGAATATAATGGGGGTTCAGAAGAATGGTAAAACAATGGGAGATTTATTTTTTGAATTTAAATCCTGTTATTGGTTCTGAGCAAGCTGGAACTAGACCTGCCATTGTGGTTTCTTCTAATGGAGTTAATCATCTGAACCAGATTACAGTGCTTCCGATAACGAGCATAAAGAATCCTAAAACTTTTATATATCCTAATGAGGTTTTTCTTGATAAGAAAATTTCAAATCTTTCTAAGGATTCAGTTGCTTTAGCACATCAAATTAGAACTATTGACAAGCAACGTCTGGTAAATTATGTTGGTATGCTTAAAGATAAAAAAGTGATTTCTCAAATTGGGGAAGCAATAAAGTTTCAATTAGATTTGCAATAAAAAACTAAACGCGGCTCTTTCGAGTCGCGTTTTTGTGTGTAAGCAGATATTAATTTTCTTTGTATTCAGGGTCATACTTAGGATTCAAGAAGTTGGTGAATACCCACGCAAGGATTGCACCGGAAATGTTATGCCAAGCGGAGAAGATTGCGCCGGGAACGGTTGCTTTTAAGGGTATAAGCCTGTCTATATTATCAAGTATAGTCCTAATTTATCTTAGAATAAAGCTGTTTTGGAATTTAGGCAAAATGACTGAGAATCAGCTGTGAAAATGGTTAAATTATGTATAAACTGTACGTTGTTAAGATGACAAGTTTTGTTTTCAAAATTCTCTTGAAGCTACTAGAGGACGTTAGTATAATGTAAGTACCAGAATAAGTAGCGAGGTGCTAAAAATGTTTTTGCCGTTCATTGCGTTTTTAGGTGGTTTAGCTTTATTCTTATATGGCATGCAGCTGATGGGCGACGGCTTGCAAAAAGCTGCAGGCGAAAAATTACAAAAGATTTTAGAAATGATGACGGGTGTCATCGTTTTTGGCGTATTGCTTGGCGCTGTAGTTACTGCTGTCCTGCAATCCAGTAGTGCAACGACGGTTATGACAGTTGGTCTTGTTAATGCAGGACTGCTGAACTTGAAGCAAGCCTTTGGCATCGTCATGGGTGCTAACGTTGGTACAACTATGACTGCCCAATTGATTGCCTTCAAGCTTACTCATTATGTTCCGTTAATTTTGTTCATCGGTTTTATGATGAACATTCTTTCCAAACGTAGTCGCGGTAAATTTATTGGACAAGTTCTGCTGGGCTTTGGCGTGCTGATGATGGGTATGGATTTCATGGGCAAGGCTGTTATGCCCTTGCGCGAATACCCCGGCTTCATTGAGTTCATCCAAAAATTTGCAGAATATCCTCTGCTGGGCATTGGCGTTGGTATCGTAATGACCATCTTAATTCAGTCCAGTAGTGCTACCATCGGTATTTTGATTGCCATGGCAACTCAAGGCCTGATTACCCTAGACGGCGCTATCCCCGTGCTTTTGGGTGACAACATTGGTACCTGTATTACTGCAGTGCTGGCAACCTTGCGCTCTAACGCAACTGCAAAACGTGTTGCCCTTGCTCACGTGCTTTTTAATTTAATTGGCAGTATTATTTTCGTAACCTTTATGACTTGGTTTGTGAAGCTGGTTATGGCAGTTTCTCCTGCTAACGACATCGCTCGTCAAATTGCGAATGCTCATACTGCCTTCAACGTAATTAACACCTTGATTTTCATTCCTTTCACTGGTCCCTTCATTAAATTGGTAGAACGCTTGTTGCCTGACAACAGCGAAGTTATCTCTCGTCGTCCTGTTTATCTTGACGAGAAAATGCTCAAGACTCCGTCCATCGCTATGAGCTTGGCAGTAAAAGAGGTTGTACGCATGGGTAATCTTGCTCGCAAGAATGTGCGCCTTGCCATGGAAGCTATTAACGAATTTGATGAAGAAAAGGTTAAGTACGTGCTTGACCACGAGCCTGTAGTTGATAATCTGGAAACTGAAATTACCAATTATCTTACAGAGATGAGCCAAGTTCCCATGGGTAATGATTTATCCGAGCGTCATACTGGTTTGCTGCACGCTTGCAATGACATCGAGCGTATTGGTGACCACGGTAAGACCTTGGCGAAAAGGGCGCGTAAAATTTACGAGGACGAGGTTAATTTCTCGCCGGAAGCAAGAGAAGAACTGCTTGTGCTTAGCCAAATGGTTTTAGATGCCAGCGGTCGTACCTTGGAAGCCTTGGAGCAAAACAATAAAGAGATTGCCGCAGAAGCTGTGGAGCTGTGCCGTGAGGTTAAACGTTTCCAAAAAGAAATCCGTAAAAATCACATTACTCGTCTGAACGAAAGACGTTGCGACCCGGTGGCAGGCTTTATGATGCTGGAACTTCTGATTAATATGAAGCGCGTTGCTGACCATTCCAAAAACATCAGCCAACTGGTACAGGGCACTTTCTGAAATTATGGTGAAGTCCTTGTAATCACAATTTAAGATGTTATACTGACTTTAGGAGAGTTGTAGCCAACTTCGGTTGGAGGCAGCTCTCTTTTTATTTTAAGGAAGTGATTATATGGAATTTATTAGACGTCATAAAAAGTTTTGGGCAATTGCCGCAATCGCTACAACCGTCATTTTAATTTTATTTACCATGATTGGTGGTGCCGAAGAGGAAGAAGTTGGTATGTATGGGAAGGTGGAAAGCAAGCGCACCTATCTGTCCTTTAATATGGAGTATCCCATTAAGGATATGTACGTGCACGAGGGGGACTTTGTTCATAAGGGAGATGTGATGGCTTCTCTGAATATGGACGAAATGGCGGCGCAGGTTGCCAATGAAAAAGTTCTTATCCGTGCTTATGAGAATGAGCTGAAAGGCAATACTGTTGACGGAGAAGCAAAGAAGCTGGCGTATAGCAAGCTGAACGGTTTGCGGGCAGATATTCTCTTGAAGGAAAAGTTTTTACGACAAGGGATTATCATTGCCCCTGTGGATGGAACTGTGAGCCAACGCTTGCAGGAACCGGGAGAGATTGCCTTGGCTATGAAGCCTGTGTATTATTTAGAAAGCCCCAATAGCAAATGGGTAAGAGCATTTGCTACGAAGGAATACGCTCAAAAAATTGCCAAGGGCATGCCTGTAACCGTAATTGCAGCGATTATGCCGGAAACTACCGTGGAAGGTAAGGTATATTACGTTTCAACCGTAGCAAGTGCCTTGCCGGAAGATATTGCCAAATTAAGTGGCGAGGTAAATGGTTACGAGGTAAGGGTTAGCGTGAAAGACGATAAGGACATTTTGCAAACAGGTAAACTGGTGGCAGTGGTTGTGAAATAAGTTTATAGTCAAATAAAAATGAGGCTGTCTCGAGAGAGATAGCCTCTAAATTTTTGTAAGTGTTTAATTTTAGAACATTCTGCGTTTCCACAGCAGGTAAGCTGCCATACCCGCACCACCAAGTGCGAGGATAAGCACAATGGCAAAACCCCAAGGAGTATTTGCAAAGGGAACAGGCACGTTCATGCCCCACAAGCTGGAAACCAAAGTTGGTATCGCCAAGACGATGGTCATAGTAGCCAAGAATTTCATGACTAAGTTCAAGTTGTTGCTGATGATGCTGGCGAATACTTCCATCATACTGTTAAGAATGTGGCTGTACATTTCAACCATTTCCACCGCTTGCTTGTATTCGATGATTACGTCTTCCAGCAAATCTTCGTCTTCTTCATAAAGCTTAATCAGATGACGGGACTGGGTAGCACTACGCAGACGGAGCAATTTTTCCATAACGATGTAATTGCTGCGCAAGGAAGTAGAGAAGTAGGTCAAGGATTTTTGCAAATCCAGAAGGTTGAACAATTCGGAGTTTTGCATGGATTGACGTAAATGTTTTTCCAATTCGTCAGTCCTGCGAATGATGATACGAATGTATTTCAGGTATAAGGTTGCAGATTTAAAAAGAATTTGGAATAAGAAGCGAGTCTTTTTGAAAGTGGAGAAGAACTTGGTGTTATGAGCACCGAACTCTGCGATAACAGCGTTAGGTTCCAAGCAAACAGTAACAAGATAATTTTCAGTAATGATGATGCCCAAGGGGAGAGTATCATAATCTTTGTTACTGCGCAGGAAAGGAATGTCAACTAAGACCAGAATTTGGTCATCTTCAATTTCCATACGGGATTTTTCTTCTTCGTCAAGGGGCGCAGTAAGGAAATCCATTTGGATTTTGGTAGCTTTGGCAATTTCCTGTAATTCTTCTAAAGAGGGTGCCACAACATCTATCCAGCAACCCTTTTCGAGTCTGTCAATTTCTAATTCATCAAGACCGTTTTCGGTACTGCGAACGATTTTATACATAGTTCGTGGTCAACCTCCTTTCAAAAAATATATGCTCTCGTCAAAATCGTTAGAAGTGCCGGAAGGCAAGGAACAGCGAAGCTTATGAAGCGATAGCGTACTTAGGTGTACGTTGAGCGAGTAAGCGAGCTGTGACACAGCATAACGGTGCTTATAGCGATTTTCTAAATGTTAGCTAAAATAGCTTTAGCAAACTGGTCTCCACAGCTAGTGGGTCTCATTCCACAACGAATGCCTTGCAAGCGAGAAGCTGCCTCCTTAGCATCCATGCCTTCAACTAATTTGCCAATGGCTTGTAAGTTACCGGGGCAACCGCCAACGAAAGAAACGTTGTGCAATTTGCCGTCGATGATTTCAAAATTTATAATCTTGGAACAGGTTCCACTAGTAGTATAAGAAATCATTTCATTCTCCTTATGAAAGTATTTTTCACGTTGAATATATTAAAATTCGACATTAATTGCCAAAATCCTCTTGTTTGTACCGATTTTAACAAAATTTTACCGCAGATGTCAATCTTGTGGCATTTTCCTAAAGGATACTTTTATTTAGAAGTGAAAATTGTTATAATAGCAGTAGTTTATTACATAGCTCTGTGTAGTACAGTAGAGCCACGCAGGTGGCAGAATTAATTAGTTCATGTGTGTAGCATGGTAGGAAAGGTAGTGTATTTATGTCTATTCAATTAATTATCGTTTGTTTGTACGTTGCAATGCTCTTCGGCATAAGCTTCTGGGTAAAAAATAGAGCCTCTAAAGGCTCTGCTGCGTATCTTTTGGCAGGACGTAAGCTTGGCAGTGCGTTAATCGCAGTCAATATTACAGGCTTGGCAGTAGGCGCAGCTTCTACTGTAGGCGTTGCTGAAAGAGCTTTTTCTATTGGTATGGCTGCTGGCTGGTACAATGCAGCTTGGGCAGCAGGTGCCGTAATCATGGGTCTTTTTGCCGCAGGCAGACTGCGCGCCATGAAAGTTTCCACTATTCCGGAATTCTTTGAAAAATATTACGATACCAAAGGTCGCGTAATCAGTGCTGTTGGTTTGGTAATCATTATGTGTGTAATCACTGCCCTCCAATATTTGGCAGGTGGCGCAATTCTTTCTAGCTTGCTTCCGGAAGTTTTCAGCTTCCAAGGCGGTATGCTGATGAGTGCAGTAGTTTTTATTGGCATTACTTTAATTGGCGGTTTGTGGTCCAGCGGTTTGTCCAATATTATCAGCGTAACCTTGATTTATTTGGGCGATGTATATTCCTGCATCAGCGCAGTTAATAATGTTGGCGGTTGGGACGCTTTAGTTTCCAAGCTTCCCAATGCAGAAGTTATGGTTGACCCCTTGGCTGGTATTCCCATTGTTGTAATCATCAGCTGGTTCGTAGTAATGATTACCCAAGCCATTACTGCTCAAGGCCCCGTACAAATTGCCTGCGGTGCTAGCAGTGTTAAATCTGCCCGTAATGGTTTCCTTTTGGGCGGTTTGTTGATTTTCCCCGTTGGCTTCCTGTGCGCAGTACTTGGTTTGGTGGCAAAGGTTATGTTCCCGGAAATCCCCGTGGAAAAAGCTGCTATGGCTATGCCTAAGGTTGTAATGAGCTTGAACCCCATCGCTTCCGGTGCTACTTTGGCAGCTTTGTGGGCGGCAGACGTATCTACTGCTTGTACCATTCTTTTGGGCGCAGGCACCCTGTTCTCTCAAGATATTTACAAACGCTTCATTAATCCTACTGTAAGCGACGAAAAATTTGTAACCGTGAGCCGTATTACCGTTTTTGTAATTGGCTTGATTACCCTGTGGTTTGCCTTTAATGCGGCAGGCATTTTGAAAACTATGATTGCAGGTCTTTCCATGACAACTGCTTTGACCTGTATCTTTTTCTTCACTGTATTTGCTCCCGGCGTTTGCCGTCGTAGCAGTGCATTCTGGACAACTTTGGTTGGTATCGCAGGCATTATTCTGTGGTACATGCCCGGTAACGTTTTAGGTTGTATTAAACCCATTTTTAAAGAAGTAGTTTATTTTGAATGGGTAATTTGCATTATCACTTTCTTGCTGATTCCTTTATTTGACAAAGAAAAAATTAAGGAAGTGGAAATGGTAGAAGAGGATTGATTTAAATGGTAGAAAAAAAGAGCTTCAAAAGCATTGACATCGGTCGTGCTGCCTTGCGCATTGCTTTGACTGCAACTCGTGCAGAAGAGCAAAATGTAAAGGAGCTTTTAGGTAGCCAAGGAATTCGCGCTACTGCTGTAGATTTTGGCGGAGACTTCATCAATTCCATTGGGAAGATTATGGAACGAGCTACCGTTGCTGCTTGGCGACAAGGCTTGGTAGGCAGAGATCACTTGTCCGAGGGCGCTGTTGCCGGTGCTACTCATTCTGCTTTGGAGCAAGTAAAGAATAAGGCTCTTGGCTTTAATGTTGGTGGCAAGATTGGTATTGCCCGTCACGGCGAGCATCTTTGCGTTGCCATCTTTATGGGTGTAGGCGTGCTGAACCTGAACGAGCTTTGTGTTGGCTTGGGACATCGTGCTTTGCCTTTGAGTGCTGAACTTAAAGCTGAAGCAGATTCTGATAGCGAATCTAAGGAGAAACCATGAATATCATAGATATCATTGGCCCTGTTATGATTGGACCGTCCAGTTCCCATACGGCAGGCGCTGTACGTTTGGGACTTTTGGCGACGGGAATTTTAGGCTCTGCACCAGTTTCTGCAGAAATTTATCTGCACGGCTCCTTTGCGGAAACGCACAAGGGACACGGCACGGATATGGCGCTTTTATCCGGACTTATGGGCTGGCTGCCTGACGATGCACGCATTCCCGAAGCAGATAAGTACGCTAAGGAAGCAGGACTGAAATATAGCTTTGCCAAAATTGATTTGGGTAGCTTGACTCATCCTAATACTGCTATGTTCAAGCTTACTGCTGCTGACGGTAGCAAGTGTGAAATTATCGGCGCTTCTGTGGGAGGCGGGCAGGTACTTGTAAATAGTATTGACGGTTTTCCTGTGGAGCTGACTGGCAAATTGCCGGCAATTTTAACAGTGCACGAAGATAAGCGCGGCATTATTGCCCTTGTTACCAGCACTCTTGCCAACGCGGGGGTGAACGTTGCGACCATGCGCGTGTTCCGTAGTAATAAAGGTGGGCTGGCTTCCATGGTCATTGAATGTGACGAGGCTGTTCCCCAAGGAATTATCAATTTGATTGCTGCCTTGCAGCAGATTCACTCTGTGCGTTTTATCGCCAGTGTTGCGTGAGGTTAAGCTATGAAAAAAGATAAACTTTCTTTAAATGCCTGGATTGGCGAAGCAGAAGCTAAGCAACAATCCATGCAGGAATTTTTAATAGACTATAATGCCAAGGAACTGGAATGTTCCAAGGAAGAACTGCTTGCTAAAATGGAAGCAATGTTGGCTGTTATCCAAGAATCCATTGATTTTGGTCTGACTGGCGTGCGTTCCCACAGTGGGTTGACTGGCGGCGCGGCGAAGCGTTTGCTGGAAGCTTCTGAACAAAAGCAGTTCAACAATATTTTAGGCGATAAGGCAAAGGATGCCATGGTCTACGCTATGGCAGTAGCAGAAGCCAACGCTGCTATGGGCAGAATTGTAGCTGCTCCTACTGCTGGTGCTAGCGGTGTGTTGCCGGGCGTGTTCTTTGCTTTGAAAAAACATTATAATTTAAGCGACCAAGTTTTGGCAGAAGGACTTGTTGTAGCCGGCGGTATTGGTCTTGTCATTGCGGACAGAGCTTCTCTTGCTGGTGCTACTGGAGGTTGCCAGGCTGAATGTGGTAGTGCAGCAGCAATGGCAGCAGGCGCAGCAGTAGCAATGCTAGGTGGAAGTTCTAGCCAAGTAGGACACGCAGTATCTATCGTTTTCAAAAATGTTTTGGGTTTGGTATGTGACCCTGTTGCAGGCTTGGTTGAAGTTCCCTGTATTAAACGTAATGGTTCTTGCGCTTTGCAGGCACTTGCGGCGGCAGAACTGGCTTTGGCTGGAATTGAAAGTTTTATTCCTGCGGACGAAGCCATCGATGCCATGAAGAGCGTAGGCGACAGCTTGCCTTGTGCCTTGAAGGAAACTGCGGGCGGGGGCATGGCTACAACTCCCACAGCGTTGGCTTGGGCTAAAAAATATTTTGCAAAATAAAAAGATAAAGGAGAAATCATCATGCAAGTAATCTCTACTGATAAAGCACCTCAAGCTTTGGGACCTTATTCCCAAGCAATCGTAGCAGGCAACACCGTGTACTGCTCTGGTCAAATTGCCATTAATCCGGCAACTGGCGAATTGGTTTTGGAAAACATCGAAGCTGAAGCAGAACAAGTTATGAACAACATTGGCGCAGTTTTGGAAGCTGCAGGCTGCACTTACGCAAACGTTGTGAAAACTACTATTTTCGCTACTGATATCAACGACTTCGCAGCAGTTAATGGTGTTTACGGCAAATATTTCCAAGTAAATCCTCCTGCTCGTTCCTTTGTACAAGTGGCAGCTCTGCCCAAAGGTGTACACGTAGAAATCGAAGTTGTTGCTGTAAAATAATTTTATAAAAATTTAAGAAAACCTATTGACGGCAACATTTTCTTATAGTATAATAACACCTGTCGCCAAGCTATTGAGTTTGGAATGATTTGGTGGCTATGGTGAAGCGGTTAACACGGTGGATTGTGGCTCCATTACGCGAGGGTTCGAATCCCTCTAGTCACCCCACAAATGTTAGCTCGCGATAAAGATTGGGGCGTAGCCAAGTCGGTAAGGCACGGGACTTTGACTCCCGCATGCGTTGGTTCGAGTCCAGCCGCCCCAGCCAAGTGATCCACTAGCTCAGTCGGTAGAGCACCTGACTTTTAATCAGGGTGTCCCGCGTTCGAG
>JAFTID010000021.1 GCA_017457085.1 Phascolarctobacterium sp. | reverse complement strand
TTTTATAGACATAAAGTCCACCTCCAATTATCTGGTTTTACGTTTTCTAGCTGCTTCGGATTTTTTCTTACGGGCAACGCTCGGTTTTTCATAATGTTCGCGTTTTCTAACCTCAGAAAGAATACCAGCCTTTTGGGTTGCTCTTTTGAATCTGCGCAGTGCGCTGTCTAAAGTTTCGTTCTTGCCAACTTTAATTTCTGCCATCTGTTCTCCCTCCCTCCACACACTTAGGGAAGTGTATCTGCAATTTATTGTTATTTGGGCGAAGTTCACCCAAAAACACTTACTGAACAATTATACAAGAAATTTCAAGTTATGTCAACGAAATTTAGCACGGAGGCCAACCTAAAGCTTTGCCGCCAATAACGTGAATATGGAGGTGGTTTACGGTTTGTCCTCCATCTTCGCCAGTATTCATTACAACACGGAAACCTTTTTCTGCAATACCAGTTTTTTCAGCGATTTCCTTAACTTTGCTGAGCATGTAAGCCACCAGAGCAGGGTCTGCAGTGGTTACATTGGCAGTATGTTCTTTGGGAAGAAGCAATACATGCACAGGAGCAGCAGGCACTACGTCATGAATGGCAATCATTTTATCGTCTTCATATACTTTATTAGAAGGAATGTCGCCTTTGATAATTTTACAAAAGATGCAATTTTCTTCCATCGGATTCAGTCCCCTTTCAAAATTTCTTTATAAAAAATTTATTCTGTGTGCAGTTTACAAATCCTGCCACGTCCTAAATTATTTTACCAATTCACCTACGAGGAAATCTTCTTGCACGCCAACAACTTTTACTTTAGCAATTTCACCACACAAGCTGACAGGAGCTTTCACAATTACACGTTGGTAGCTGCCAATCAAACCTTCAATGTGTTCATCGTCCACAGGCTGCTCAAAAAGCACTTCGCTTTCAATGCCAACTGCTTGCTCTAAACAAGCATGGAATAATTTTTCGTCCAGCTCGCCCAATCTAGCAGCACGTTCTTCTTTTACTGCCTCAATGACTTGCTCCGGCATTTTTTCTGCAGGAGTTCCCTTGCGTTTGGAATAAGGGAAGATGTGCATCTTGGCAAAACCACAGCTTTCAGCAAAGCGCATGGTCTCAGCAAAATCTTCTTCGCTTTCACCGGGGAAGCCTACAATAACGTCAGTAGTAATGGCGATATCAGGCAACTGCTCTTTGATATGGCGTAACAGCTCTGCGTAGCGGGCGGTATCGTAGGGGCGGTGCATTGCCTTTAAAATTTTGTCGCAACCGGATTGCAAGGGCAAATGCAGATGACGGCACAGACGATTATCACGTACCATCAAGTCCAAAATACGCGGGTCAACCTCTACAGATTCCAAACTGCCTAAACGCAAACGCTTCAAGCCGTCCACGCTAAGAGCTGCCTGCACAGCATCGTACAAGGTTACGGAACCGCCTTGCTCCTTACCGTAGCAGCCTAAGTGAATACCAATAAGCACTACTTCCTTGTAGCCTGCGGCAACTAGCTTGGCAACCTCGCTCTTGATACTGTCAAGACTTCTGCTACGCAAGGGGCCACGTGCGTAAGGAATGATGCAGTAGGTGCAATATTGGTTACAGCCCTCTTGAATTTTCAGGAAGGCTCTAGTTTTATCAGTTTCAGTACCGGCACCAAGCTCTTCAAATTTAGTATCAACGGTCATTTTTTGTACGTTGTCTAAAATTTCCGTACGCTTTTCATTAAGCGCCAACTCCACCAATTCCACAATGCGACCACGCTCTTGGTTACCGATGATTACGTCAACACCCTCAATAGCCTTCACTTCTTCCGGCGCAGTTTGGGGGTAACAGCCTGTAACCACGGTCAAGGACAAGGGATTATGGCGCACGGCACGATTGATAATCTGTCTGGATCTACGTTGCCCATTATTGGTAACAACGCAGGTATTTATCAAATACACGTCAGCCTTTTGGTTAAACTGCACAATCTCGTAACCTGCCTTACGGAAAATTTCTTCCATGCTGGCAGTATCTGCTTGATTAACCTTGCAGCCAAGTGTATAAAAAGCAATCTTTCTCATAGTCAGCTTAATCTCCTAAATCGCCTGTTTCATAAAAAATAGCAGACATAGCTACAAGTCCGGCAGTCTCTGCACGCAAAATGCGACGGCCAAGGCTAACGGGCACCGCCCCCGCCTCACGCGCCTTTAAAAGCTCGCCCTCACTAATACCGCCTTCAGGACCAATAATTAGCAGTAAATCGTCCAGCTGACCTGCTTCTCGCAGGGCAGTTTTCAGGCTCATTCTATCTTCACATTCATAAGCGATAATCTTAGTCTTGCAGTCATTATTGGCAAGCATCTCGCTCACACTTTGTACTGCCTGCACTTGGGGAATAATGTCGCGCTTGCTTTGCTTGGCAGCAGCTTCGGCAATCTTTTGCCAACGCTCTACCTTCTTGTCAGCTTTTGCACCATCAAGTCGCACTACGGAATGCTCCATTGCTACGGGAACAATGCTATACGCACCAAGCTCCACTGCTTTTTGGATGATGAAGTCCATTTTTTCACCCTTTGCCAAACCTTGGGCAAGAGTAATCTTCACAGCAGGCTCGTGGCTTTCTGCAAGCTTTTCCAAGCAACGGACGGTTACTGTGCTTTCAGAAATGGAAGCCACCTCTGCCAAAGCACTTACCCCATCGTCACTAACAATCTGCAGCTTATCACCGGGTTGCATGCGCAAAACCTTACCAATATGTTTAGCATCCACACCCATAATTGTCATTTCTTCATTATATAATTGCGGTATAAAAAATCTATGCATTTATTTCACCTTGCTCATTTGCATTGCAATCCAGCAACCTTTTTGGTCAATAAAATCAATTTGCATACCATTTTCTGCGGCTGCAGCCTTCACGTCTTCAACTCTATCATCGATGATGCCACTTGCCAGAAGCACGCCATCATCCTTCAGTTTTTGAGGTACGTCTTCCAAAAGCATAATGATAATATCTGCAATGATGTTAGCGATAATAATATCAGCCTTGCCTTCGGTGCCGTGGAGCAAGTCGCCCTCTTGCACGTCAATCTTATCAGCCAAACCATTATCAGCAATGTTTTCCTTAGCAACCTTTACAGCCACAGCATCAATGTCAACAGCTTTTACTTCCTTAGCACCAAGGAGTGCAGCTGCAATGGCAAGAATACCACTGCCAGTACCAACATCAAATACGGTAGCATCGGGGGTAACAATTTTTTCCAGACGAGCCATACACATATTGGTAGTGTGGTGGGTACCAGTACCAAAAGCCATGCCAGGGTCAATTTCAATTACGTGCTCGCCCTCTTTAACTTCGTATTCTTCCCAGCTGGGTTTGATAACGAGGCTTTCACCTACGTGGGTAACGTGGAAGTATTGTTTCCATTCATTTGCCCAGTCAACTTCGGACACGGTGCGGAAGCGGGTATTGCCAAAGCGGAACTTGCCGATGCGTTCTTCCACAGCGTTCAGCTCGTCCTCGATTTGCGCCAAACGACCTTGTAATTTTTCATCATCTGCATAATAAGCACTTAAAGTTACGATTTCGGTGTTTTCATATTCAGGAATACCGCAGTAATCCCAAATACCACTGTTACGCATTTCGTTAATCAGCTTGGGGTCTTCAATGGCAACGCCGTGAGCGCCAACGCTTACTAAAATATCAGAAACGGCTTCTACCGCTTCGTGAGTTACTTGCACGTTTACTTCTATCCAATTCATGTTTCTACCTCGTTCTTACAAACTCGTTATAAGCACTGTCTTATTGCGTTGGAACTTCGATTACTTGCTTGACGTACCACTAGTACGCCTACGCTTCATAATCTCGTTCCGCCTTGTCATACAGCACTTCTAACGAGTTTCATCTACTTTAAGTTTACAACTTTTAGTATAGCATACGCCCCACTAAAACCGCAAAAGAATTTATTGACTACGCCTACAATTTAACATAGAATAATGTTTGTATATATATGAAGCCTTTAAACTACAAACTAAGGAGGAAACTTATGCTTACCTTGGATAAAATTTACCACGCAGCCTTTGTGTTGAAGGATATCGCCCGCAAAACAGACTTGATTGCTGCCCCCCAACTTTGTGAAGGTACACAAATATATTTAAAAACAGAAAACCTGCAAGTAACCGGCAGCTTCAAAGTGCGCGGTGCTTATTATAAAATTAGCCAGCTTACCGAAGAAGAACGCTCCAAAGGCGTAATCGCATGCAGTGCAGGCAACCACGCTCAAGGCGTTGCCCTCGCCGCTACCAAAATGGGCATCAAGAGCATCATCTGCATGCCTGATGGCGCACCCATTATGAAAGTAGAAAACACTAAACGTCTCGGTGCAGAAGTACGCCTTGCCAAAGGCACCTATGACGATGCTCATGACCTAGCTGTACAACTGCAAGAAGAAACAGGCATGACCTTCATCCATCCCTACGATGATGATTTGGTTATCGCTGGTCAAGGTAGCATTGGCTTAGAAATTTTGGAACAACTCCCCGATGTAGAAGCAGTTATTGTTCCCATCGGCGGTGGTGGTCTGATTTCCGGTGTAGCTCTCGCCATGAAGAGCCTGCGCCCCGATATTAAAATTTACGGCGTGCAAGCAGCAGGCGCAGCCAGCATGTTCAATGCCTTCCAAGCAAAATCTTACCAAACCCTGAACAGCGTAAGCACCTTTGCTGATGGTATCGCAGTTAAGACTCCCGGTGAAAATACCTTCAACATTATTGAAAAATATGTTGATGAAATCATCACCGTTAGCGAAGACGAAATTGCAGCTGCAATTCTCGCCCTCATCGAAAAGCAAAAACTGATTGCAGAAGGTGCAGGTGCTACCCCCGTAGCAGCAGCCCTCTTCAACAAGCTACCCATTCAAGGCAAAAAAGTTGTGTGCCTCGTAAGCGGAGGC
The DNA here is from genome assembly GCA_017457085.1 of Phascolarctobacterium sp. Classification (GTDB taxonomy): domain Bacteria; phylum Bacillota; class Negativicutes; order Acidaminococcales; family Acidaminococcaceae; genus JAHHUH01. The sequence goes on along the minus strand of JAFTID010000021.1, from coordinate 23,539 downwards.
AACATTGACGTTAATATTCTTTCCCGCGTAATCACCCGTGGTCAAGTAATGAGTGGTCGCAAGACTAACTTGATGATTGCCCTTGAAGATAAACCGGGACAACTGCTCCACGTAAGTGACATCGTTTCCAGCTGTGGCGCAAACGTAATCAGCGTACACCATGACCGCAGTGATGCTAACATGGCAATCACCAGCTGCTTCTTGAAGCTTGGTCTGGAAACCCGCGACAACGAACAAATTGAACAAATCAAAGCTCGCCTGCGCGAAGAAGGCTTCAACCTTGTAAGCGAAAGAGTGTAAGAAGCAGTAAAGCTCCCTCGAACGAGGGAGCTTTTGTTGTTTTTGTTATCGTTATTTTGCTTCAAGAACATCTTCTACAACATCATCGTGAGCAGCCAAATCAGCTTGTGCCAAATGTTGTTGTTCAGCCAAAATGCTGTTACGGTTGTCAGTCAAGCCTTGCAATGCAGATTGCAAATTGTTACCAAGGTAAGCAAGCATATCGTCTGCGTATTGCAAAGAATCTTGTTTTACACGTACTGCGTAATCATCAGCTTCGTGCTTAACTTCTTCTTGGTAACGCAAAGCGTTGGCTCTAATTTCTTCTGCAACAGCGTTAGCCTGTTTAACAATTTCTTCCTCTTGCAGGATGCGGTCAGCTTCTGCATTCGCAACACCTACGATACGTTCAGCTTCTGCCTTGGCTTGTTGCACAATGCGATCAGCTTCTTCGTATGCTTTGTTGACAATGCTCTTTTGTTCTTCCAGCACTTGGCTTGCGTTACGAACTTCTTTAGGAATTGCAGCCTTCAGTTCGTCAAGGGCACCAGCCAATTCGCTTTCTTCCACAATAATTTTTTCAGTAAGAGGTATACGATTGGCTTCGGTAATAATGTTATATACTTCTTCAAAAATTCTGTCTAAGGTTGCACTTGTATTATTACGTTCAATCATCTTCAAAACCTCTTTTCAATCATTATTTCGCTGCAATGTGCTTGCGAATTCTTTCTTCAACACATTCCGGCACCAAATCCTTCAAGGGACCGCCGAATGTTGCCAGCTCACGCACACCGGAGGAGCTTACAAAGGAATATTTAGCGTTAGTCATAATGAATACGGTTTCCAGTTTCGGGTCAATCTTTTTGATTAAGAGAGCGCGTTGGAATTCATATTCAAAGTCAGTAAAGGCACGTAAGCCTCTAACAATTACAGGAGCATCTTCCTTAACGCAGAACTCGTTAAGCAAGCCGGAAAAGCTAGTTACACGCACATTGGGAATGTGCTTGGTAGCAAGCTTAATCATTTCAACCCTTTCTTCCATGCTAAACATAGATTTATCTTTAGTAGGATTATAAAACACGCTGATGATAAGCTCATCAAACATAAGACTAGCTCTTTCAAAAATATCAATATGACCTCTAGTTACAGGGTCAAAGCTACCAGAACAAACTGCTCTACGCATTTGGTAGACCTCCTAAAAAACTTCTTCTTTATATTTTAACACAGAATATAATTTTTTACACTAATCAGAGATAATATTTTCCCTATTACAATAGATAAAGTCGACAATGGTTTCGCCGTACTTTTCGCTACGCACCAGTTCAAAGCAAACAGGCAAATCGCCTATCACTTCGTGAACGGCACGTTCTACAACCAAGTAGCCACCATGGTTTAACGCAGGATAAACATTAAATGCGTTGATGATTTTTTCTATCCAGCCCTTGTTGTAGGGCGGGTCGCAGAAGGCAAAATCAAAACGCTTGCCTTGCTTGTAAAGGCGTTCAATGATATTTACAGCGTTACCCTTGATGACGGTGCAGTCCTTTTCAGCCTTGCATTTGGCAATATTATTTTGCACTAGGCGTAAGCTTTCATGGCTTTGGTCTATGAAGGTAATGGCTTCTGCTCCACGACTCCAGCTTTCCAGACCAAGGTTGCCTGTACCGGCAAACAAATCTAAAACCTGGGTGCCGACAATCTTACTGCCAATAATATTAAAGACTGATTCCTTAACCCTGTCCGCAGTAGGACGCACATCAAAATTCTTTGGTGTATTAAGTTGTAAGCCACGGGCACGACCAGTAATAATTCTCATAAAATCTCCTGAAAATTCAAATATTCCAAAAGGTATTTTACCTTTAAAAACCTTTCTTGACAAGTAAATTATATAGCAAAAAGCCCTTGAAGCTATGCTCCAAGGGCTCATCAATTCTGAATTATTCAGCTACAGCAATGACTTGTTTGCCGTTGTAGTAACCGCATTCAGTGCAAACACGGTGCGGCATTTTCATTTCGTGACATTGCGGGCATTCAACCATGCCAGGTACAGTCAATTTCCAGTTAGCGCGGCGGGAATCGCGACGTGCTTTGGACATTTTTCTCTTAGGTACTGCCATTTCTCAATACACCTCCTCAGTGCTATTAAGTAAATTTAATTTTTGATGAATTGCTTTAATGCCGCCAGCCTCGGATCTACAGAAACTTTGTCACATCCGCAGTCCCCATCGTTAAGATCAGCACCACATACTGTGCACAGTCCCTGACAATCTTCTTTACAGAGTGCCTGCATAGGCTCTGCAAGCAGCAGGCTTTCACGAAGCGGTTCCGTTATATCAAGAACGTCCGAATCGTACACAAAAGCATCTTTTTCGATATTATCAGCGCTTGCCGGATAAAACTTCTCCAAGACTTCTGCTTTTGTAACAGCCGTAAACTCTTTTAGGCAACGCCCGCAAGTGCGACGCACCTGCGTGCTCATAGTAGCCTCCAGGAGCAATACGTCACCGGCGTTACTTATGCTACCTTCTGTCCTAACATCTCCAAGAATTTCAATTTCTTTAGAAGAAATTTCCAGTTCATCAGGCGTCAAGTCGAAAGCGAAAGTTTTTTGGCCGACCAGTCTTTTTTTGATTTCTGCGACATTTACTTTAATCATTTTTCAATTTCACCAATCGTTACAATTATATACACGTAAAGCTTCTTTGTCAAGCAAAACATCTTAACAAGAAGAAAAATTACAGGTCAAGTAATCTACCGCAAATACGCTTGGTATCACGGGCAATAACCAGTTCTTCATTGGTCGGAACAACGAAAATTTTGGTCTTAGCACGCTTAATGCTAATCTCTCTAGCCTTGCCACGAATCTTGTTCAATTCGGGGTCAACACGGGTTCCCAGATATTCCAAGCCGTTGCAAATCTTTTCGCGCATGAAGGGAGAGTTTTCGCCCAAGCCGGCAGTAAAGACGATGGCATCAACGCCACCCATGGCAGCCACGTAGCCACCAATGTACTTTCTAACCTTGTAGGCAAAAATATCAATAGCCAATTGGCTACGTTCATCACCGTTGTTGGCAGCTGCTTCCAAATCGCGGAAGTCGCTAGACAAACCGGAGATACCCAAAATACCACTACGACGGTTCAAGAAATTATCTATTTGTTGAGCATCCATGTTTTCTTTTTCCATTAAGAACGGAATGATGGCAGGGTCAATCTCCCCACTGCGGGTACCCATAATGAGACCTTCCAGAGGAGTGTAGCCCATACTGGTATCAACGGATTTACCATATTTAATAGCGGTCAAGCTCGCGCCATTACCCAGATGGCAGGTAATAATACGCAAATCACTCATATGCTCGCCCATCATCTCTGCTGCTTTTTGCGCAACGTAACGATGAGAGGTTCCGTGAAAGCCATAACGGCGCAAGCCGTACTTCACGTACATTTCGTAGGGCAAACCATAAAGGAATGCGGTCTTAGGCATAGTTTGGTGGAACGCTGTATCAAATACCGCAACTTGGGGAGCTTCGGGCAAAAGCTCCATACAAGCATAAATACCGTAAAGGTTAGGCGGATTATGAAGCGGTGCGATTTCACAGCAAGCTTCGATGCCGGCAATAACATCAGAGTTAATGAGCATGCTATCAGTAAAACGTTCGCCGCCATGCACAACACGATGGCCTATCGCATTAATCTCACTAATTTTTTTGATTACGCCATGGTTTTCATCTGTCAACGCATCAATAACCAGTTTAATGGCAACCTTATGGTCGGGGATTTCCGTAGAAATATCAATGGTATTTGCATTACCGGGAGTGTGTTTCAAAACAGAGCCGTCCATACCAATACGTTCGATAAGACCTTTAGCCATCACGGTTTCTTTCTTCATGTCAATAAGCTGGTATTTAAGAGAAGAGCTACCACAGTTTACAACAAAAACTATCACGATAAGCCTCCTGAAAAATTTATTTTGGCAACTTCAGCCAATCACTCACAGTATAGTATACACTATTAAAAAAAGCTTGCCTAGCAAAAAATTCTGAACAATTAATTGTAAAAGTAAAATCTTCTAAAAATAAATATGCTATAATGATTTCAAGAAATTTTTTAAGGAGCAGATTATGCAAGCTGTTGGCATCGTAGCAGAATACAACCCCTTTCATAACGGACACCTGCATCATTTGCAGGAAACTAAAAACTTAACAAAGCTTCCTCTAATTGCAGTTATGAGCGGCAGCTTTATGCAACGAGGCGAGCCTGCCTTCCTAGACAAGTGGCAACGGTCACGCCTTGCCGTAGAAAATGGTGTGGATTTAGTTATTGAGCTTCCTGCAGTCTTCTCCTTGCGCAGTGCGGAATTTTTCGCCAGCGGAGCAGTACAGATTTTGCAGGCAACAGGTTGCGTTACCCATCTTTCCTGCGGTGCGGAAAACCCTGCTACAAATTTCGTAGAGCTTGCCAAAATCATTAACAGCTCTGCATTTAACAGCACCCTCCAAGAATTTCTAAGCTCCGGCTTAACCTACGCCGCTGCCTACGAAAAGGCACTACAAAATTTAGCAGGCACCCAAAATTTAAATACTCCCAATGACATCCTCGCCTTGGAATACGCAAAGGCGCTACAAAATACAAATATCACTCCTATTTTTATCCAAAGGGAGCAAGCCAACTACAACGACGAGAATATTGTTGGTAATATCGCCAGCGCTACTGCCATCCGCAAGGCTTGTCTTGAAAACGACGTCGCTTCTGTAAAAAAAGCAGTGCCTGAAAATGTATGTAAGGCTTTAGAAAACAATAACGGCGTAAACGAAACGCTCCTGTGGAATTTGCTCAGCTATCGTCTGCGTTTGCTCACCGCTTCTGAAATAGCAGAACAGTGTCAATGTACGGAAGGCTTGGAAAATTTACTGAAGCAGGCAGCCAGCTGCACTACCCTAGAAGAAGCAGTAGCCCTTTGCAGTAAGAAGCGTTACCCTAAAGCGAGAATACGTCGCCTTTTTATGCAGCTATTACTTGGAAAGCAACGTAGCTACTTAGAACAAGCAGAGCCTGCCTATATTCGCGTACTTGCCTTCAACGACGTGGGGCGCCAGCTATTAAAAGAGATGAAAGAAAAAAGCTCCTTACCAATCATCAACAAGCTTGGCAAATATCCGACTAATGGTCAAAGTGAAGCCTTTGCCCAGCAATTGGAACTGGACCTTGCCGCCAGCGACATTCTTGCCCTATTGCAGAAGAAACCTTCCGTTGCAGGAAGCGACTACCTAAATTCGCCATACTATTTCCAAAAATAACGGGAGCAGAGGAAATTGAACTCCTCTGCTCTATTTTTAATGCTTCTATTTAATTTCAAAGCTTGCTTCCACGCTGGCATTAACCTTAATACCTTTGGTTTCGATGACCGTAGAGCTGGAACCAGCTGCACCTTTCAGCATTACGCTGTTGTACATACGAGAGTAGCCACCGCAATTATTAATCTTCGCCGCCAAAAGCTTACCCAGATTACGACCAGCAGCGTTAGCAACAACTTCCGATTGGAGTCTAGCATCTTCCAAAGCCTTGCCTAACAAGCGACGTTGCAGTACTTCTTGGTTGCTGATACCAAAATCTACATTATTAATGCTATCTGCACCATTAGCAGTGAGCCTGTCAATGATACTGCCAACTTGATCAATGTCATTGATTTTAACCTTCATATAGTGGCTAGCTTGGTAACTATTAATCTTGCTTTTCTCTCCATACACAGGGTTCACATAATAATTGATGGTCTCAATATCTTCGGTGGTGATACCTGCACCAAGCAAGGCACGCTTCACGTGTGCTACCCTCTCCGCAGAAAGGCTTGCAGCTACTTCCGCAGTATCACCTCTACCAAGGACGTTGAAGTTTACGAAAGCGATATCAGGAGCAACCTCCATACTGGCAGTACCAGTTGCGGTAATGGAATTTTCCAGAAGCTCTGCCGCATTTACAGAAGTAATGCCTAAAATACTACAACACATTACCAAAAAGCTTAAGCATAAATTTTTTAAATATTTCATGAGTGCACCTCCATTCTTGTCAAACTCAGTATAGCAAATGAATGTGACAAAAAACGGAAAAACACAGAAATATCATAAAGTTTGTAGCCATTTACAAATGCGTTAGAAGTGCCGGAAGGCGCGAAGCAATGAGGCTTGTGCCGCGACGGCGTACTAGACGTACGACGAGCAAGCAAACGAATTGCGACAAAGCATAACGGTGCTTATAACGCATTTATATTATAAAGCATTTAATTTGATGATCTCGTACATCCATTGTGCAGTGCCAAATAAATCGTCTTCTTTGAGGTACTCTTCTGTCGTATGCACATTGCTCATACCAGTTGCCAGCAGTGCGCAGGGCAAACCATACCCACAGAGGAAGTTACCATCACTGCAGCCACCAGTAGTTTTCAGTTCAGGCTTCAAACCCATTTTTTCTGCGGCACGCTCTGCCAATTTAATGCAAGCGTGGTCTTGGGGAACAGAAACTGCAGGACAACCTTCGTGCACATCAAACTCAACCTTTCCACCTTGGCTAGTAACAACGTCAGTGATAATTTTAATGGTATCGTCCTTTAATTTTTCCAAGCCTTCTACATTTAAGGAACGCATATCGATGACAAACTTAACTTCCGGACACACAATGTTAGTACCAATACCACCATTGAACACACCAACATTAAAGGTAGTTTCTTTGTCAATACGTCCGTAGGCAGGGAGCTTGCTCAAGGCATCTGCTGCCAGCATAATTGCGTTAACGCCTTCTTCGGGAGCAATGCCTGCGTGAGCAGCCTTACCAGTAACGGTTACATAAATATCGTACAGTTTAGGAGCAGCGTAGGTAATTTCGCCAATGTCGCCGCCAATATCAAGGCAGTAACCAAAATCTGCTTTAATCCAGCTTTTATCCATATTCACAACGCCAAGGCAGCCAATTTCTTCGCTAATGGTGAAGCACAGTTGAATGTCACCGTGGGGTACGCCGTCTTCTTGGAGAGCACGTACTACTTCGAGCATTGCAGCAACGCCAACCTTGTCGTCACCGCCGAGTGTAGTAGTGCCGTCGCTGTACAGCACGCTATCCTTACGGATTACTTTAGTGCCTGTAGTTGGAGCCACGCTATCCATATGAGCTTCAAAGAAAAGTACGGGAGCAGTAGGAACGTTGCCTTTGATGTAAGCCCATACGTTACCACAGGTACCACCAGTTTTTTCGTGAGCATTATCCATTTCAGGTTCAATGCCCATGGCACGCAGCTTACTTATAATCAGCTCTGCTTCTTGCTTCTCGTCTTTACTGGGACAGGGCACGCTCACCAGCTCGATAAATTCGTTTATAAGTCTTTCTTTATTTAACATTGAAGTCACCTCTATAAATCAACCCTCTCGCAATCAAACGAGAGGGTTTAATACATTATTCTACTGTTACACTCTTAGCCAGATTTCTCGGTTTATCTACATCACAGCCACGAGTAAGTGCTGCGTAGTAAGACAGCAATTGCAAGGGCAGTACAGCCAAGAGAGGAGCGTGATATTTACCAGTCTTGGGAATGTAGATTACGTGATCTGCATATTTTGCCAAGGAAGTATCGCCTTCAAAGCCGATAGCTATTACTACTGCTTCACGAGCTTTAACTTCTTGCAGGTTGCTTACGGTTTTGTCGTAAACATCTTCTTGGGTAGCAAGTACGATAACAGGCACACCGGAAACGATAAGTGCCAAGGTACCATGCTTCAATTCGCCTGCTGCATAAGCTTCTGCGTGAATGTAAGAAATTTCTTTCAGTTTCAGCGCACCTTCGAGAGCTACAGCGTAGTCAAGGCTACGACCGAGGAAGAAGGCATCTTCACAGCTGCCATATTCACGTGCGAATACTTTGATTTGGTCAACGTCTTCCAACATCATGTGGATTTGTTCAGGAATGGAAGCCAAACCGCCAACCAATTCTTTAGCATATTCTTCGTCCAAGCTGCCACGCAGACGACCAACATAAATAGCAAGCATCAGCATTGCCAAAAGTTGAGTGGTATAAGCTTTGGTAGAAGCAACTGCGATTTCAGGACCAGCGTAAGTATAAACTACTTGGTCTGCTTCACGTGCGATGGAAGAACCAACTACGTTAGTAACGCCCAAGGTTCTAGCACCCAAGCGTTTTGCTTCGCGCAGAGCTGCCAAGGTGTCACTGGTTTCACCAGATTGGCTGATAACGATGCACAAGCTGTTGCCATCAACCAAAGGACTACGATAGCGGAATTCACTGGCAATATCCACTTCAACGGGAACGCGTGCCAATTGTTCCAGATAATATTTACCAACGATGCCTGCGTGGTAAGCAGTACCGCAAGCAACGATGAAGATTTTATTAATGCCTTGCAATTCTTCGAAAGTCCAGTTCAATTCCGGGAAGGAAATAGTTTTTTCTTCCGCATTGACACGACTGGTCATGGTGTCGCGCATTGCTTTCGGTTGTTCGTAAATTTCTTTGAGCATGAAATGTTCAAAGCCGCCTTTTTCTGCAGCTTCTGCATTCCAATTTACTTCAAATACTTTTTTGTTAATGGGAGTACCATTAATATCTTGAACCCATACGCCGTCTTTGGTAACGGTGGCAATTTCGCCGTCGCTCATGATAAAGGTACGACGAGTACGGCTAATGATTGCCGGAATATCGGAAGCGATGAAGTTTTCACCTTCGCCCAAGCCAATAACCAACGGGTTATCTTTTTTGGTGCAGATAATCTTATCTTGTTCAGCTTCACACATGAACACCAAGGAATAAGAGCCTTTGATTTCGTGAAGAACCTTTTTAACAGTGCTTTCAAAGTCGCCGTCAAAAAGTTCTGCCATCAAGTGAGCAACTACTTCGGTATCAGTGTCAGAAGTAAACTCTACACCTTTAGCCATCAATCTTTCTTTAATAGCCAAGTAGTTTTCGATAATCCCGTTATGTACTACTACGAATTTACCACTGCTATCAGTATGGGGATGGCTGTTGCGATCAGCAGGACGACCATGGGTTGCCCAACGGGTGTGACCAATGCCCATAACACCTTCAGGCATATTACCTTCCAATTTTTGACGCAATGCATCTAAACGACCAACGCATTTTTCAACACGCACATGACCTTTTTCCATTACAGCAACACCTGCGGAGTCATAACCGCGGTATTCAAGCTTGCTCATGCCATCAAGCAGGAAGGGAGCAGCTTGTTGGGAACCGATATAACCAACGATACCACACATTAGATAGTATCCTCCTTAAATTTATTAGCCATTCTGCTACTGAAATTTTATCCCCTTCGTTACCGAAGGACTTTGTATTCAGCTTGCGGTTCGCAGCAAACCGGAAGGCATCCGCTGACGTTTCGACAACCTTCATCCTCGTCCACCGTTTCAACAAAACGGTACATGCGCTAAATCACAGTGTATTTTAAACACGCAACAAACCGCGCAAGCTGGCCAGCTCCCGCGGTTCATCTTATGTGATTAGTACTATAATACTATACTATTCAGTTTTGGTCAACAAGATAGAAACTTTTTCTATTTATGCTAACTCTTTGATTACTACTTCAGCAATCGCTCCCGCAATTTGTTCCAAGTATTCTTGTTTGGGGCCTTCTGCCATAATGCGGATTAAAGGTTCAGTACCGGAAGCACGCACCAAAATTTGACCATTGTCGCCCAATTCTTCTTGGTACTTTTTAATTACGTCTTTGATAGCTTGGTTTTCTTCCCAACCATTTTTATCAGCAACGCGCACATTCAAAAGGATTTGCGGGAACTTGGTCATTACCCTGCCCATTTCAGACAAGGTTTTATTATTTTTAACCATGGAGCACAAAAGCTGTACAGCAGTCAGGATGCCGTCGCCAGTTTTTGCAAATTCTGAGAAGATGATGTGACCGGATTGTTCACCGCCCAAGCTGTAATCGTGTTTGAGCATTTCTTCCAATACATATCTGTCGCCAACACCGGTTTTAACGGTTTTGCCGCCAGCTTCTTTCATAGCTTTGTGCAAGCCAACATTACTCATTACGGTAGTAACCAGCATATTATCGTTCAGTTTTCCTTGTTCCATCAGTTCTAAAGCGCAGAGCAACATAATTTGGTCGCCGTCCAGCACCTCGCCCTTTTCGTCAACGATGAGGCAACGATCTGCGTCACCGTCATTAGCAACGCCAACGTTAGCCCCCACTTCCAAAACCTTTGCTTGCAATGCTTCCAAATGAGTGGAGCCACAGCCATTGTTAATATTGATGCCATTAGGTTCATTAAAGATGGCGATAACTTCTGCACCGAGGCCACGCAATATTTCCGGGGCAATTTCGCTATTCGCGCCGTTGGAGCAGTCCATTACAACTTTCAAGCCGTCCAATTTGGTATAAGCAGTGCCCAAAATATGTTTAATGTATTTTTCTGCCAAGCCATATTCATAAACCACGGTACCTACGCTAGAACCACTAACGGTTTGAGTATAGTCGATGGGAGTAGCAACGATATCTGCAATTTCATCTTCAACAGCATCAGGAAGTTTATGACCAGTTTTAGAGAAGAATTTAATACCATTATCTTCAAAGGGGTTATGGGAAGCAGAGATTACTACGCCTGCATTAGCATTCACTTCAGAAGTTAAGAAGGACACAGCAGGAGTAGGCATTACGCCTAAAATATGTGCGTTACCACCAGCACAGCAGATGCCTGCTGCCAAAGCACATTCCAACATAGGCCCACTGCGACGAGTATCACGACCAATGATAATTTTAGGGCTGGACACTTCTCTACCAAAATATTTAGCCGCAGCATAGCCTAATTTAAAAGCCAGCTCCGGAGTTAATTGTACATTTGCTACACCGCGAACACCGTCGGTACCGAATAAACGAGCCATTGAACATTCCTCCATAAAAATTTATTTCTATCTTTTTAATCCCTCAGCCACAACTTTGTTGTGTCAGCTCCCCTTTCAGGGGAGCCAAGGGAACTTTCTTTTTACATACAAAATCGTTAGAAGTGCCGGAAGGCGCGAAGCAACGAAGCTTACGAAGTGATAGTGTACTATGCGTACATTGAACGAGTAAGCAAGTTGCGACAAAGCATAACGGTGCTTATAACGATTTTCTATCGAAGCGCTTCATTATAGCGCGAGCCACATGATACCCATCTAACGCAGCACTCATTATGCCCCCTGCATACCCTGCTCCCTCTCCACAAGGATAGAGCAAGTCGTGGGTTTCAGAAACATAGGTCAGCTTGTCACGCACTATACGCACGGGCGCAGAAGTTCTAGTTTCTACACCAGTCAAAAGCGCACCGCCATCATTATAGCCGGCAATCTTTCTACCAAAATCAGTAATGCCTGCCCTCAAAGTATCGCATACATAATTGGGCAACACCTTGGTCAAATCACAGGGAGTAATTCCCGGACGATAGGTTGAAGCAGCAAGACTTGCCAAATCAGGAGCAGTACCCTTCAAGAAGCTGGCAAAATTTTGCGCAGGAGCATAATAATTACTGCCCCCCGCCACGTAAGCCAACTGTTCGTACTTGCGCTGGAACTCTACGCCGTCCAGCGGGTTACTGCCAAAATCTTCACTGCCTACATTGACAACTAAAGCACTATTTGCTACACCACTATCACGGTTATACATGCTCATGCCATTTACTACTACGCCCCCACTTTCGGAAGCAGCAGCAACTACCAAGCCACCAGGACACATACAGAAGGAATAAGCAGTTCTAGTTTTATCAGGAGTGTGATAAACAAGAGCGTAATCTGCCGCACCAAGGAGCTTATGTCCGGCGAAGGTTCCGTACTGAGCTTTGTCAATTAATTCTTGGGGATGCTCAATACGCACACCAATGGCAAAAGGTTTGCTGGTAATGCCAACGCCCTTCGCCGCCAGCATCTTATATGTATCGCGAGCACTATGACCACAAGCCAAGACTACTGCTCCTGCAGCAATCTTCTCGCCATTGGCAAGCACTACGCCTGTCACAGCATTGTTCTTAATAATGAAATCGGTAACGTGGGCTTCATACATAATCTGCCCGCCATAAGCAATGATTTGTTTGCTAATGCCTGTTACCATGGCACGCAGCTTGTCGGTGCCAACGTGAGGCTTATGCTCCCACAAAATATTTTCAGGTGCACCTGCTGCGACGAAGGTTTCCAAAATATCCTTCATCACCGGGTCGTTCACGCGAGTGGTCAGCTTACCGTCAGAAAAGGTTCCTGCACCGCCCTCGCCAAACTGCACATTGGAAGCAGGGTTGAACGCACCAGTTTGCCAAAAGCGTTTTACATCTTCCACCCTTTGGACAACAGGTTTACCACGCTCTAAAAGTAACGGCTTGTAGCCATATTTAGCAAGCTCAAGGGCTGCCAACAGACCTGCAGGACCAGCACCAATTACCACAGGCGGAGCACTCATAGGTAAATTGCCAAACTCCACTGGTACAGATGCTTCCTCTTTATATTGACTAACATCCTTATCAGCCAAAAGTTTCTTGGCAAATTTACTATTCACATCTACATCTGCCAAAACATGGTAGTTAAGACAGACATTATCTTTTTTGCGTGCATCTACAGCGCGGCGGACAATTTTAATCTCGCCCAAGGCATCCTTGCCCACGCCTAACTTTTTACAAACAGCCTTTTCCAAAGGTGTTTCGTGCAGCAGGGAAACACGCACATTATTTATCTTTAGCTTCATTAATTTTGCCTTTCTACAGAAAAACGTACTTGTACCCCACGAACATCGGGAATAACCTTTTCAGGCAGTTCAAGTTCAACATTTCTAGCTTCACTAGCCGTTAAAGTAGTAACATCAATAGGCTTAGTGTTAATTTCTTTTAATCTATTGGCTACGGAAGGCGGTGCGGTAATGCGTACCTTTTCAGGCAGCACTTGCATTTGGGCAATATGCATACCTTCCGGCATTTCACCAGAAATTGTAACGCGTACAGGCAACTCTACAGAAATCATCTTACGGACGATGACTGCATCAATGGTTGCTTTGTCGGGAATAATATGCACGTCACTAATAGCCTTACCGTTTTCATCTAAAGCTACCAAAATACATTCAGCTTGGAAATTTTCCCTTTGGTCTTTAATGCTCACAGGCGCTGTAACAGCATCAATCTTGCTAAGAATGCTGGAAGCACCTTCAACAACGGCATTAGCAGGTTTCACGCTCTTGCCATCCACAGTAATGTCTTCGTCAAAATTATCAACAACACTGGTCACAACAGGCACGGTCTTTTTAGCGATATGGTCAACTAAAACATTGACCTCTTTAGGCAAAACGTTAACTACGTCGCCCTTGCTAAAGTAAGCATTGACAGGCAGCTTCTGCATACCTTCGGGAACATTGTGCAAGTCAATATAGGCGGTAATGGCATTGCCTGCGCTATCGTCAAGTAACAGACGGGAAGCACGCACTTGCACCGTTACCACTTCAGGCGCATTAAATATCGCCATGCTTTCAGTAACGTTCTTTTGTTGTAAAGGCACTTCATAATAGCGTTCTACTACCGGATTTTGCTCCATCATTACGTAAGCCCACAAGAAGCAAGCTACCACGAGGGAGATTATGCGTGCCAGCAAATTATCTTTTTTAAACAAATCATCGAGAAAATTCATTTTTTCTCTCCTTTGAAGCTTTTGATTTTTTCTTTAACAGCTTCTTTAACATTCTTGCCTTGGTTAAACAAAGCATCACGCAAAATTTCTTTCACATCATCTGCACGCAGGTAACGCATCAACTCGCCATTACGTGCAATGGAAATGGTACCGCTTTCTTCACTGACGATGAGTACCACAGCATCAGATTGTTCAGAAACACCAATGCCTGCTCTATGACGGGTACCAAGTTCCCTGCTCAGGTTACGGTTTTCAGTCAAAGGAAGCAAACAGCTTGCTGCTACCACACGTTTACCACGGATAATAACTGCACCGTCGTGCAAGGGTGTGTCCTTTTCAAAAATATTCAAAAGCAAAGCTTCGCTGAGCAAACCATCAATGGCAGTACCAGTTTCGATACGTTCTTCCAAGCCGGTGCTACGTTCAAAAACCATCAAGGCACCAACCTTACGACGACTCATAGCAGTACTAGCATTAGTAACTGCAGTAAGCATTTCTTCAAATTCTGCTTCGTCTAATTCACTGCCACCCTTGTGGAACCACTTGCCGCGACCAATTTGTTCCAAGGCACGGCGCAGTTCCGGTTGGAAAACTACAGGCAGAGCGACCAGAATAACTGTCATACTTTTTTCCATCAGCCAAGTGATAACGTGCAAGTTCATCCATCTGCTTGCCATCATGATTATCAAAAGAATGAGCAAGCCTTTAATTAAGGTTGCAGCTCTGGTGTTAACCAACATTTGATAAAGAGTGTATAAAAAATAAGCTACTACGAGAATATCTACAATATCTAAAATGCCAAAGGTCGATAAAAGTCCTTGTATCTGGATAAGCAAAACCTTCACCTACTTACTTTTAAAAATATTACTTCTATTTTATTATACCACAAAAAGTAAAACCACATTTACCCTATGTAAGAATAAATGTGGTTTTTTATAATTTTTTATAAATTTGCTTGCAATTCTGCTAGAGTTTTTTCTTGGGAAGCGATTACTTCGTCACCAATAGCAAATTGTTTTTCATTTTCGGTAAAGGCAGGACCGCCGTAGGATTTACGAGCAGCCACGCAGTTTTCCGGTTTCAAAGCCTCCAGCAAATCTGCTTCAAACAGTTCGGAGAAGTCTTTGTATTCTGCCAAGGAAATTTCCGGCAGGAATTTGTTGTTCAAGATTGCGTAAGCTACGCATTTGCCAACAACTTCGTGAGCTTGACGGAAGGGCAAGCCTTTGCGAACGAGGTAGTCTGCCAAGTCGGTAGCGTTGGAGAAATCCTTGCTAACTGCTTGTTGCATTTTATCAACGTTCACAGTCATGGTCAGAATCATATCGGTGTAAACTGCCAAGCTGAATTTGATGGTATCAACTGCATCAAAGAAACCTTCTTTATCTTCTTGCAAGTCCTTGTTGTAGGTTAAGGGCAAGCCTTTAGCGGTAACAAGCATTGCTTGCAGGTGACCATACACACGACCAGTTTTGCCACGTACTAATTCTGCAATGTCAGGATTTTTCTTTTGTGGCATCATGGAAGAACCAGTTGCAAAAGCATCGTCCAGTTCGATAAAGCCAAATTCAGTACTGCTCCACAGGCAAACTTCTTCACTTAAACGGCTCATGTGCATCATCAGCATAGAAGCGAAGGACAAGAATTCAATTACATAGTCCCTGTCGCTAACTGCGTCCATGCTGTTGCAGTACACTTTGCCAAAGTTCAGTTGAGCTGCTACATCGTGACGGTCAATGGGGAAAGTAGTACCTGCAATGGCACCAGCGCCCAAAGGCATCATGTCCGCACCTTCCCATACGCCTAAGAGACGACGGAAGTCACGTTGCAGCATATTAAAATATGCCAACAGATGATGAGCAAAGGTAATCGGTTGCGCTCTTTGAAGATGAGTGTAACCGGGCATCAAAGTTCTATCATGTTTTTTAGCAACAATCAGCAAAGCTTTTTCAAAATTGATGAGCAGCTCTGCGATTTCTGCTACTTCGCGTTTCATATACATATGCATATCCAGCGCAACTTGGTCGTTACGGCTACGCGCGGTATGCAAACGAGCACCAGCTTGACCAATACGCTCGGTCAAACGTGCTTCAACGTTCATATGGATATCTTCCAAAGCAACTTCAAAGCTAAAGTTGCCTGCTTCAATATCCGCCAAGATTTCTTTCAGACCAGCAACGATTTTTTCCCCGTCCTCTGCCGGAATGATGCCGCATTTTGCCAGCATTTTAGCGTGGGCAATGCTGCCACGGATATCTTCATTATATAAACGTTTATCAAAATCAATGGACGCATTAAATGCGTCCACTAATTCGTTAGTATTTTTACTGAATCTGCCGCCCCAGAGCTTAGCCATTATTTCAGTACACCTTGTTTCATCAGAGCGCGAACTTTCAGCGGCAAACCGAAGAGGTTGATGAAGCCAGTTGCGTCTGCTTGGTTGTAAACTTCGTCTTCGCCGAAGGTTACATATTCTTGGCTGTACAGGGAGTACGGGGATTTAACGCCTGCACTGTAGATGTTGCCTTTGTAAAGTTTCATACGAACAGTACCGGTTACGGTTTTTTGGGTTTCGTTTACGAAGCCGTCCAACGCTTCACGCAACGGGCTGAACCACATGCCATCGTATACCAATTCAGAGTAACGGATGGAAACTTGTTGTTTGAAGGATTGGGTTGCACGGTCGAGGCACAGGTTTTCCAGATCGTTATGACCGAAGTAGATGATTGCGCCAGCGGGATTTTCATAAACGCCACGGGATTTCATGCCAACGAGACGGTCTTCTACCATGTCGGTGATACCGATAGCATTGCGGATACCGATTTCGTTAAGTTTTTCTACCAATGCGAGAGGAGCGAGTTTTTCGCCGTTAACAGCAACGGGAACGCCTTCTACGTATTCTACTTCAATGTATTCCGGTTTATCAGGAGCTTTTTCCGGAGTGTTAGTTACGATGAACAGTTCATCTTTCGGAGCATTCCAAGGATCTTCAAGGTCGGAACCTTCATGGCTCAAGTGCCAGATGTTGCGGTCCATGGAATAGTCATGGTCTTTGGAAACCGGAATAGGAATGTTATGTGCTTCTGCATATTCGATTTCGTCTTCACGAGAACGGAAGTTCCATTCACGCCAAGGAGCGATGATTGCCAATTGAGGAGCCAAAGCTTTGCAGGAAAGTTCGAAACGAACTTGGTCGTTACCTTTGCCGGTAGCACCGTGAGCGATAGCGTCAGCGCCTTCAGCGATAGCGATTTCAACCAATTTTTTAGCAATCAACGGACGAGCGAAGGAAGTACCCAGCAAATATTTCTTTTCATATACAGCGCCAGCTTTAACGGTGGGCCATACATAGTCAGTGATGAATTCTTCTTTCAAATCGAGGATGAAGCATTTGCTTGCACCAGTGTTGAGAGCTTTATCATAAACGGGGTCCAGTTCGTCGCCTTGACCAAGGTCAGCGCAAACAGCGATAACTTCACAGTTGTTGTAGTTATCTTTCAACCAAGGAATAATTACGGATGTATCAAGGCCACCAGAGTAAGCCAGTACTACTTTTTTAATGTCTTCTTTTTTCATTTTAAAAGCCTCCTATTTCATTCACGGTTCGTGAATATTTTTGCAACGTTATTGAATATTATAGCACTAATTATTTTATTGTCCAGTACTTTTTTATGTATACAAGTCTCTTACAATCTTTCGTCGCTCATCAACAGCGCCATGATTGCTTTTTGTACGTGCAAGCGGTTTTCAGCTTGGTCAAATACAACAGATTGAGGACCTTCAATAACTTCGTCAGTGATTTCTTCACCGCGATATGCAGGCAAGCAGTGCATTACGATTGCTTCCGGTCTTGCCGCTGCCAAAAGCTCTGCATTGATTTGGTAGGGTGCAAAAATCTTCTTGCGGGCATCGTGTTCTTCTTCTTGACCCATACTTGCCCAAGTATCAGTGTAGAGAACGTCCGCACCTTTAACTGCTTTCATAACATCTTCTTCAACAGTGATGGTGCAGCCGGTATGACTAGCATCTTCTTGTGCTTCAGCTAATACGTGGGGGTCAGGTTGGTAGCCTTTGGGGCAAGCACAAACCATATTCATGCCAACTTTTGCGCAAGCATACATCAAGGAATGCGCCATATTGTTACCGTCGCCTACGTAAACCATCTTACGACCTTTAAGCACCTTCATTTTTTCTTGAATGGTGAAGATGTCGGTCAATGCTTGGCAGGGATGGAGCAAGTCAGTCAAACCATTAATAACCGGAATGCTTGCATATTTAGCCAACTCAATTACAGATTCATGGGAGAAGGTACGAATCATGATACCGTCAACAAAACGGGACAGTACACGTGCAGTATCTTTAACAGGTTCGCCACGTCCAATTTGAGAAGCATCGTCACTTAAATAGATAGGATGACCACCCAATTGGAAGAAGCCTACTTCAAAGGAAGTTCTGGTACGGGTAGATGCTTTGGAGAAAAGCATCGCCAAAGTTTTTCCTTTTAAATATTGGTGAGGCTCACCCTTTTTTTGTTTACGCTTTAATTTCGCGGCTACGTCCAAGATTAACGCAACTTCACCGATTTCTAAATCGTGAATGGAAATTAAATCTTTATGTTTTAACGCCATTTAAAAATTCCCCTCCTAAAATTCAGCCAACGCCTTATCCAACGCCTTGATTACAGTATCAATTTCTTCTTTAGTTACAATCAAGGGCGGAACCAGACGAATGACATTGCCAGCAGTGCAGTTCACGATTACGTGTTCACGCAGGCAGGTTTCCACAACGGGCTTGCCTTCTTTTACCAATTCCATGCCAAGAATCAAGCCACGTCCACGTACTTCTTTAACCTTATCAGGATATTTAGCAGCTAAAGCTTCCAATTGTTCTTTAAAATAAACACCTTGAACAGCAGCCTTATCTACTAAATTTTCTGCACGGATGGCGGTTAAGCAGGCATGAGCCGCAGCACAAGCCAGCGGATTACCACCAAAGGTACTGCCATGGTCGCCAGGTTTAAAGACAGTTGCCAAACGTTCGTCAACAGCAAAGCCACCCAAGGGGAAGCCGCCGCCAACGCCCTTAGCAAAAGTCAGCACGTCAGGTTTTACACCGCTATGCATATAGGCAAACCACTTACCACTACGACCTACACCGGACTGAATTTCGTCAAAAATCAGCAATGCATCGTGTTTGTCGCACAAAACACGTACTTGTTGTAAATATTCATCACTGGGAACGTGTACGCCGCCTTCGCCTTGGATGGGTTCCAAGAGAACTGCGCATACATCGTCGCCCATTTTAGCTTCCAAATCGGCAATATTGCCATATTCTACATAATCAAAGCCACCGGGCAAGGGTTCATAGCCAACTTGGTATTTAGTTTGACCAGTTGCAGTAACGGTCAGCAGGGTACGTCCGTGGAAGGAATGTACCGCAGTGATGATGCGGAACTTGCCTTCATTTTTCAGCTTGCCGTACTTACGAGCCAGCTTCAAGGCGCCTTCGTTAGCTTCAGCACCACTGTTAGCTAAAAAGATTCTGTCAAAGCCGCTTACCTCAGCAATGGTACGGATGGCTTTAGCTTGAATTTCAGTATAGTACAAATTGGAGCAATGCATTACCTTTGCAGCTTGGTCAGCAATAGCTTTAACAAGCACGGGATGCGCGTGACCTAAAGCGTTTACTGCAATGCCCGCCAAAAAATCTAAATATTCTTCACCCTTGGCATCGTACAATTTACAGCCTTTGCCATGGTCGATTACCAGAGGATATCTGCCGAACACAGGCAGGTAATATTTATCTGTTTCCTCGATAACAGTTTTATAATCCATCACGTCCAACCTCCTAAATCTTGTCCCACAAAAATTTCTAAAAGCGTCAGAAATTCTGTAAGACAAGGCATGGCGAAGCTTATGCAGCGACGGCGTACTTGATGTACGTCGAGCAAATAAGCAAGCCATAACGCAGTATTACTGGATTTATGTCGCTTTTATATTACTTTAACTCTTTAACCACTTCTGTACCTACACCACTGTCGCTGAAGATTTCCATAAGAATGGTGTGTTCTGCGCGACCATCGATGATATGGGTTTTCTTAGCACCGCCGGAGAGAGCAGTAATGCAAGCGCGAACTTTCGGAATCATACCGCCATCAATTTTGCCACGGATGATGAGTTCTTGTGCTTTTTCAAAGGTAAGAGTGGAAATAAAGCTTTTTTCATCACGATAGTCGGAGTAAATGCCACGCACGTCAGTGAGCACCAAAAGTTTTTCAGCTTTCAACGCACCTGCGATTTCGCCTGCTACGCTGTCAGCATTGATGTTGTAGGTTTCGCCGCTGCTACCAACACCAGTAGGAGCAATTACGGGAATGAAGCCATTGCTCAGCAGAACTTCAATCAATTCGGTGTTAACATGTTCAACATTGCCAACATAACCGATATCTACCAAATTAACTTCGCCATTTTCATAAACATCTGCCAAATGTTTTTTAGCTTGTACCAGATTAGCGTCTTTGCCGTTCAAGCCAACAGCACGACCACCCAGCATATTCAGGCGAGCTACAAGGTCAGTGTTAATTTTGCCAACAAGAGCCATTTCTGCAATACCAACGGATTCAGCGTCAGTTACACGCAAGCCGCTAACAAATTCGCTTTTTTTGCCAGCTTGCATGAGCATTGCAGTAATTTCCGGACCGCCGCCATGAACTACAACAGGGCGCATGCCTGCGCATTGCAGGAATACGATGTCTTGCAGAACTTTGGTTTTGATTTGGTCATTGAGCATTGCGTTACCGCCGTATTTTACAACGATGGTTTTATCTTTAAAATCTCGCAAATACGGAAGAGCTTCAATTAAGGTTTGTACTTGAGTATCGTTAATAATCATAACAAATGCCTCCTTAAATTTTTATTCTATATATTAATTAGGTGTGATATTCACCGTTGATTTTTACATATTCATAGCTAAAGTCGCAAGTCCAGACAGTTGCCTTTTCTTCGCCAGCAGCAAGGTCAATGGTCATGGAAATATCGTGCTCTGCCATGATGGGAGCAAGACGTTCAGCAGGAACATTGCAGTTCATACCATTTTCTACTAAACGTACACCGCCAATTTCCAGATTAACCTTTTCAGCAATCATTTCTGCGCCGCTGTAGCCAGCTGCGCAAACGATACGTCCCCAGTTGGGGTCTTCGCCAAAGAAAGCAGTTTTTACCAGCGGAGATTTAGCAATTGCCATGGCAGCAGTCTTAGCATCTTGCCAAGTAGCAGCTCCCACTACATTTACTTCCAAAAATTTAGTAGCACCTTCACCGTCGTGAGCAATGAGCTTTGCCAAATCGGTTGCGCAGGTTACCAACAGTTCAAAGAATGCAGGATAGTCAGGATGTTCTTCGGAGAAAATAATCTCGTTTTCTGCCAAGCCGTTAGCAAGAACAATCATACTATCGTTGGTGCTGGTGTCGCCATCAACAACTACCATATTAAAGGATTTATCAGCAGCAGCTTTCACAGCGCGCTTCAAAACATCGGGAGCGATGGCGCAGTCCGTAGTAATAAAGGTAAGCATGGTCGCCATATTGGGGTGAATCATGCCTGCACCTTTCGCAATGCCTGCAATCTTAACGGTCTTGCCGTCGATTTCTGTTTCGTAAGCTACTCTTTTAATGAAGGTATCCGTAGTTTGGATAGCCAAAGCGCAGCTTTCGCCTTCGGTTTCGTCCATAGCATCAATAGCATCGGCAATGCCAGTCAAAAGTTTATCCATAGGCAGGAAGTGACCGATAACACCGGTGGAGCAGATAAAAGCTTGCTCCGGTTCGATACCTAACAGCTCTGCACCGTGAGCTTGCATTTTTTTAGCATCTTCAATACCTTGGGCACCAGTACATGCGTTAGCGCAACCACTGTTTACCAAGATTGCCTGAGCGTAAGGCTGTTTATTTACCTCTCGGCTCACAAGTACGGGAGCAGCACACATTTTATTTTGAGTAAACACTGCACCGCAAGCCGCGGGAACAGTACTGTAAATTACAGCTACGTCGTGGTTACCACTAGCTTTAATGCCAGCTTTTACGCCAGCGGCTAAGAAGCCTTGGGGGGCGGTAACCCAACCGTCGATTTTTCTCATTAGAAATCATCTCTTTTCATATTTAACTATAAGTTTTAAGCACTAACTTTGCTAACTTAAGAAATCGTTAGAAGTGCTGGAAGGCGCGAAGCAACGAAATTCGTGAAGCGACGGCGTACTGGGCGTACGTCGAGCAAGCGAATGAGTTGCGACAAAGCATAACAGTGCTTATAGCGATTTCGGTTAAGGATATATCGGCATGTGTTGCAGTCCAGTAAATTCATCAATCCCGAACATAACGTTCATATTTTGAACCGCCTGTCCAGCCGCACCCTTAACCAAGTTATCAATTGCACTCATAACAATAATGCGACCAGTGCGTTTATCAACTTGCCAACCTAAATCTACATAGTTGGAAGCACGTACATTTTTAATTTCAGGACAAGCACCTTTGCCACGCAAACGAATAAAATATTCATCAGCATACATGGCTTCAAAGGCTTCTGCAATTTGTCCGTCAGTTACGCCTACCTTCAAGTTAGCGTAACAGGTTGCCAAAATACCTCTATCTACGGGCAACAGGTGAGGAGTAAATTGAATGGTAACTTCTTCGCCGGCAAATTCGCTGTAAGCTTGTTCAATTTCCGGAGTATGACGATGATTTGCTACACCATACGCCTTGAAGTTTTCGTTAACACTGCAATACAGGCTTCCTAATTTCAGACTTCTGCCTGCACCGGTAGTACCACTTTTGGCATCAACAATAATGTTCTTAGTTTCAATCAAGCCTGCCTTCAGCAAAGGAACCAGCGCCAAAATGCTACAGGTGGTATAGCAGCCGGGGTTAGCCAACAGCTTAGCACCCTTTACTTGCTCACGGTAAAGTTCTGTCAAACCATACACAGCCTTTGCTTCCGGGTCAAGATGTTCTACCTTGTACCACTCTTCAAAAACTTTAGGGTCTTTAAATCTATAGTCGCCACCTAAATCGATAATCTTTACGTCGCTATCACGGAGATGCTTGCCAATTTTCATGGCATGTCCGTGGGGCAAAGCAATAAAGATTACGTCACTTTGGGCAGCAATATCATCAATAGCTTGCATAGAGGTAAGATTTTTTTCAATCCTGCCTGCCAAATGGGGATACATACTAGCAATAGCTTCGCCAGTACTGCTTTCAGATGTAATGCAGGCGATTTCTGCTTCAGGATGACCTTCCAGCAATCGCAACAGTTCTGCTCCGGCAAAACCGGTAGCGCCAATAACACTCGCTTTCATATCTAACCTCCTTATGATTGGTAATTATACAACCTTTTCGTATAAAATTGCAAGCACCTTGCAAAAATTAACATAGAAAATTATAAAAAACACTCACCCATTTTATTATCTATATTTTACTACTTCATCGCTCTTTTTCATAGTATTTTTTGCCAAGTTGACACTTTCTTGTTAAAATGAATACAGAATAATTTTTATGCGAGGTACTTAAAATGACTAAGAGCATTTTTTTGATTATACTCCT
>JAFTID010000004.1 GCA_017457085.1 Phascolarctobacterium sp. | reverse complement strand
GGTATAACCTGAGAAAAAGAATAATCCGGTGGTGATGGCTAAGGGAATCCACCTGTTCCCATCCCGAACACAGTAGTTAAGCCCTTATACGTCGAAAGTACTTGGCTGGAAGCGGCCTGGGAGGATAGATAGCTGCCGGTTAGAAAATAAAAGCACACCAAATGGTGTGCTTTTATTTTTTGTCTACGTCCATAAAACTTCACAAACATATCTTAGTGTGCTAAAATAGATTTGTTAAAACAAAGTTTGTGTTAAGATTCGTGGGACACGGAAAGTTCCACGAGGGACAAGCGCTTTTGTGGAGAAATTTATGGATAGTATTATTAATTTGCAAAAGAAGATAGTTCCTGAATTGACAGATCTTTTAGTGCAGCGTTACCAGATTTTACGCCAAGTTAGTCATGAGTTTCCCATTGGTCGTAGAGCTTTATCTGCTAGACTTGGTTTAAGTGAACGCGTTTTAAGAGCGCAGGTAGACTTTTTAAAAAATTGTGGTCTTTTACATTTTTCTTCTGCTGGTATGACTGTTACTGACGAAGGTGCTGTTATTTTAAGAGAGCTTTCAGATTATGTGCGCAAGCTTCAAGATATTTCTTCTTTAGAAAAAAACTTGAGCGACGCTTTAAAGATAGGTACTGTAGTTATCATTCCTGGCGACTCCGAACAGGAAGAAGTTGTTAAAAGAGAAATTGGTCGTGCTTCTGCTAGAATTTTGAGTAAACTTTTGGCAGATGGCAATGAGCATATTGTTGCAGTCAGCGGTGGTACAACTTTGGCTGCCATGGCTGCCAATATTACAGGTAGCCAACCTAAAACAGTTATTGTTCCTGCCCGTGGTGGGTTGGGCGATAATGTAGAGTTGCAGGCAAATACCATTGCAACTGTTTTAGCACAAAAGCTAGGTGCTTCCTACAGACAGCTTTACGTGCCCGATAGCGTAAGCGAAGATATTCTCAATAGCATTTTGCAAGAGGATGTTGGTGTGCGTGCAGTTGTTGATATTATTAAGCGTGCAGATATTTTGGTTCACGGTATGGGCAGGTCCAGTGTGATGGCGCGTCACAGACGTTTACCGCCAGACGTGATTCAAAAATTGGAAGAAGGCGGAGCTGTTGGCGAAGCTTTCGGTCAATATTGCGCATTAGATGGTACTCAGATTTATATGACCAATAACGCAGGTCTTATGCTACAGGACTTGCAGAACATTGGCACAATTATTGGTGTTGCTGGTGGTAAGTCTAAAGCAACAGCAATTCTTTCCATTATAAGAGCTTCCCGTCAGGATATTTTGATTACTGACGAAGCAGCAGCGCGTGAAATTGCGCGTATGATTTAGTTACCAAGCACGATAGTGCATAATAATTTATATTTTTATATATTTTAAGGAGGAATTTATTATGACAAAAGTAGGTATTAATGGTTTTGGTAGAATTGGTCGCGAGGTTTTCCGTGTGGCGTTCTCCAATCCTGATGTTGAAATCGTAGCTGTAAATGACTTGACTGACGCTGAAACTTTGGCGCATCTGTTGAAATATGACTCCGTACATGGCACTTTCCCTCACGAAGTAACTGTTGATGGCGACAACATTGTTGTTGACGGTCAAAAAGTTAAAGTATTGGCACAAACTGACCCGGCTAAATTGCCTTGGGGCGAACTTGGTGTAGAAATCGTAGTTGAATCTACCGGTCGTTTCACCGAAGGTCCGAAAGCTGCTGCTCACATTGCTGCTGGTGCTAAAAAAGTTATTATCTCTGCTCCTGCTAAACAAGAAGACATCACCATCGTTATGGGTGTAAACGAAGATAAATATGATCCTGAAAAACACAACATCATTTCCAACGCTTCCTGCACCACCAACTGCTTGGCTCCGTTTACCAAAGTTTTGATGGAAAAATTTGGTATTGAAAGCGGTTTGATGACCACCGTTCACTCCTATACTAATGACCAACGCATCCTCGACCTGCCGCACAAAGATTTGCGCCGTGCTCGTGCTGCTGCTTGCTCTATCATTCCGACCACTACTGGTGCAGCTAAAGCTGTTGCTCTCGTATTGCCCGAACTGAAAGGTAAATTGAACGGCTTCGCAATGCGCGTTCCTACTCCTAACGTTTCCATTACCGACTTGACCGTACTCCTCCAAAAAGATACCACTGCTGAAGAAATCAACGCTGCTTTGAAAGAAGCTGCTGAAGGCAAATTGAAAGGCATCCTTGGCTACAATGAACTGCCTTTGGTTTCCCGTGATTACAATGGCTGCCCGCTCAGCTCCATCGTTGATGGTCTCTCCACTATGATGGTAGGTCCTCGCATGGCAAAAGTTGTTTCCTGGTATGACAATGAATGGGGTTATTCTAACCGCGTTGTAGATTTGGCTTGCTACATTGCAGCAAAAGGTCTGTAAGATAGGGGTAAATTTACGTGGATAAAAAGACTATTCGAGATTTAGATGTTGCTGGTCAAAAAGTATTAGTTCGTGTAGATTTTAACGTTCCTTTTGACGATGCAGGCAATATTTCTGACGATACAAGAATCCGTGCTTCCTTAGACACCATCAAATATTTGTTGGACAATGATGCTGCTGTAATTTGCATGGCACATCTTGGTCGTCCTAAAGGAGAAGTAAATCCTAAATATTCTTTGGCCCCTGTTGCTAAACATTTAGGTAAATTGTTGGGGAAAAAGATTTCCTTTGCTTCTGACTGCGTAGGTGACGTGGCAAAAGCTGCTGCTAAAAATCTGAAAGCTGGTCAACTTTTGCTTTTGGAAAACCTGCGCTTCCATAAAGAAGAAGAAAAAAATAACATGGAATTTGCTGAACAACTTGCTTCTTTGGCAGATTTGTATGTTAACGACGGTTTTGGCGTGTCCCACCGCGCTCACGCTTCCGTTGAAGGCGTAACCCACTTCCTGCCTGCAGCTGCTGGCTTCCTGCTGGAAAAAGAAATCGCTTTCGTTGGCAAAGCTGTTACTGAACCTTTGCATCCCTTTGCTGCAATCATCGGCGGTGCTAAAGTTTCTGACAAAATTGGTGTAATCGAAAACCTTTTGGATAAAGTTGATACCCTGCTCATCGGTGGCGGTATGGCTAATACCTTCTTGGCAGCTCAAGGCTATAAGATGGGTAAATCCTTGGTTGAAGAAGATAAAATTGAACTTGCAAAATCTTTGCTGGCTAAAGCAGAAGCTAACGGCGTAAATATGTTGTTGCCTACTGATTTGGTTATGGCAGAAGCTTTTGCTGCTGATGCTAAACATGCAACTGAAAAAGTTGCAGAACTGAACCAAGATTGCATGGCTCTTGACATTGGCGAAGAAACTCGCGTTGCTTACGCTAATGCTTTGAAAGATGCTAAGATGATTGTTTGGAATGGCCCCATGGGCGTATTCGAAATGGATGCTTTCTGCAAAGGTACCGAAGCTGTGGCAAAAGCTGTTGCTAAAAGCCGCTCTGTAAGCATCGTTGGTGGTGGTGACTCCGTTGCTGCAATCGAAAAACTTGGCTTGGCTGACAAAATTAGTCACATTTCCACCGGTGGTGGTGCTTCCTTAGAATATTTGGAAGGCAAAGTATTACCGGGTGTTGCTGCTCTCGACGATGTTCGTCGTAAAATGATTGCTGGTAACTGGAAAATGCATAAAACTGTAAGTGAAGCAATTGAACTGGCAGAAGATATCGTTATGGAAACCAATGGTACTTTGAATGAAGTAGTTGTGTTCCCACCGTTCACTGCTTTGGAAAGCGTTGCTGATGCTATTGACGGCAAACATGTTGGCTACGGCGCACAAGATTTACATTGGGAAGATGCTGGTGCTTATACTGGTGCAGTTTCCGGTGCTATGATTGCTGATATCTGCGCTGAATATGTAATGGTTGGTCATAGCGAACGCCGCGCACTCTTTGGTGACAACGAAGCTGTTGTTGCCAAGAAAATGGTTGCCGCTTATCGCAATGGATTGAAACCCATGCTCTGCGTTGGTGAAAATCTGGAAGAACGCGAAGCTGGCAAAACCGCTCGTAAAATTGCAATGCAATTGCGTAATGCATTGCGTGTAATTACTGCTGAACAAGCTGAACAAATGGTAGTAGCTTATGAACCCATTTGGGCAATTGGCAGTGGCAAAGCTGCAACTGCAGAAGATGCTCAAGTAGTTTGCCGTTTGATTCGTGAAAAAATTGCTGCCATCTTTAACGAAGACGTTGCTCGCAAAGTACGTATCCTGTACGGCGGCAGTGTAAATGAAAAGAATGCTGCAAGCTTCAACATTAGCGGCATTGACGGTGTATTGGTTGGTGGCGCAAGCTTGAAGGCTGATACCTTTGCTACTATCGCTCGTAGCTTTTAAGAGAGGCAATCATTAATGTCTAAAAAACCCGTAATGTTAATGATTCTTGATGGTTGGGGTGTTGCGCCTGCTAGCGAAGTGAACGCTGCTACTTTGGCGCAAACTCCTAATCTTGATAGATATTTTGCAGAGTTTCCCCATACTACTTTGGAAGCTAGCGGTTTAGAAGTTGGCTTGCCCGAAGGACAAATTGGTAACTCTGAAGTTGGGCATTTAAATATTGGTGCTGGCCGCATTGTTTACCAATCCTTGACACGTATTACTAAAGCCATCAAAGACGGAGACTTCTTTGAAAATAAAGTGTTGTGTGATTGTATGGACAAAACCAAGAACGCAGGTAAGGCCTTGCATTTGCTGGGTCTTTTATCTGATGGTGGCGTGCATAGTAATATCAATCACTTAATCGCTTTGCTGGAAATGGCTAAGGCTCGTGGCTTGGAAAAGGTTTTTGTACACGCTTTCCTTGACGGTCGTGACGTTGGTCCTAAATCTGCAGTTGGCTATATCAAACAACTGCAAGCTGCTATGGCAGAAATGAACTTTGGCAAAATTGCTACTGTAACTGGTCGCTATTATGCCATGGACCGCGACAAACGCTGGGAAAGAGTTGAAAGAGCCTACAAAACTTTAGTTTTAGGCGAAGGTAAAATTGTAGCAGACCCTGTGCAAGGTGTGGAAGCATCTTATGAAGCTGGTGTAACTGACGAATTTGTAGAACCCTTTGTAGTTGAAGGCGTTGATGCAAAAATTACCAGTGGCGACGGAATTATCTTCTTTAATTTCCGTCCTGATCGTGCTCGTCAAATTACCCGTGCTTTGAACGATGTGGACTTCCCTCACTTTGAACGTCCGGCTAGTGCCTTGCCTGTAAATTATGTGTGCATGACTCAATACGATGCAACCATTGATGCTCCTGTTGCTTATCCGCCGGAAAGTTATGACGATACTTTAGGTCAAGTTTTGGCTAAGCAAGGTATGCATCAGCTGCGTATTGCAGAAACCGAAAAATATGCTCACGTAACTTTCTTCTTTAATGGTGGTGTAGAAGACCCTAACTTAAATGAAGAAAGAATTCTGATTAATTCTCCTAAGATTGCAACCTATGACCTGCAACCAGAAATGAGTGCTTATGAAGTTACGGAAGCGCTTTTGGCAGAATTGGACAAGGATAAATTTGACGTTGTAATTTTGAACTACGCAAACCCCGATATGGTTGGTCATACTGGCGTGCTTCCTGCGGCAATCAAGGCAATGGAAGCTGTGGACGAATGCGTAGGCAAAATTGTAGAAAAGGTACGCAATTTGGGTGGTGCCATTTGCATTACTGCTGACCATGGCAACTTGGAAAAAATGGCAGAAGCAGATGGTAGTCCTAACACGGCGCATACTACCAACGTTGTACCCTTTATTCTTGTAAGTGATAAAGAATGCAAACTCCATAATGGTATTTTGGCAGATATTGCGCCTACCATGCTGGAGCTTTTGAATATTGAAAAACCTGCTGTTATGACTGGTAGCAGCTTGATAGAAAAATAATAATTCGAGGTGGATTTTGTTATGGCAATGATTACCGAAGTATATGCTCGTGAGATTTTAGATTCTCGCGGCAATCCTACCGTTGAAGTTGAAGTTATTTTGGAAGATGGCGCTGTTGGTCGTGCTGCTGTTCCTTCCGGCGCTTCTACTGGCGTACATGAAGCAGTTGAACTGCGTGACGGCGATAAATCTCGTTACTTGGGCAAAGGCGTAACCAAAGCTGTTGACAATGTAAACGATATCATTGCAGAAGCTTTGATTGGCTTGGAAGCAACCCGTCAAACTGAAATCGACGAAATGCTGGTTCGTTTGGACGGTACTCCCAACAAAGGCAGACTGGGTGCTAATGCAATCCTTGGCGTATCCATGGCAGTTGCAAGAGCTGCGGCTTCTTCCGTAGGCTTGCCCCTGTACCTGTACTTGGGTGGCGTTGCAGCAAAAGAACTTCCCGTTCCCATGATGAACATCTTGAACGGTGGCGAACATGCTGATAACAACGTTGACATCCAAGAATTTATGATTATGCCCGTTGGTGCAAAATCCTTTAGTGAAGCACTGCGTATGAACGCAGAAATCTACCATAACTTGAAAGCATTACTCAAAGAAAAAGGCTTGAGCACCGCTTTAGGTGATGAAGGTGGTTTCGCTCCTAACCTGAGCAACAACGCAGAAGCTATCGAAGTTATTTTGGAAGCTGTTGTTAAAGCAGGCTATAAACCGGAAGAAGATATCGTAATTGCATTGGATGTTGCAAGCAGCGAAATGTACAAAGACGGCAAATATCATCTTGAAGGTGAAGGCCTTGTTAAAACTTCTGAAGAAATGGTTGACTATTTGGCAGAACTCTGCGAAAAATATCCCATCATTTCCATTGAAGACGGTTTGGCAGAAGACGACTGGGCTGGCTGGAAACTTTTGACCAAGAAAATTGGTAAAAAAGTTCAATTGGTTGGCGACGACCTGTTCGTTACCAATGAAGAACGTCTGGTTCAAGGCATTAAGAAAGGCGTAGCAAATGCTATCCTCATTAAAGTAAACCAAATCGGTACCTTGACTGAAACCTTCAACGCAATCGAAACTGCTAAACGTGCAGGCTACACCTGCATCATTTCTCACCGCAGTGGTGAAACCGAAGATACTACTTTGGCTGATATCGCAGTTGCTGTAAACGCAGGTCAAATTAAAACTGGCGCTCCTGCCCGTACCGACCGTGTTGCAAAATATAACCAACTGCTGCGTATCGAAGAAGACCTTGGCAAAGCTGCTAAATACAACGGCAAAAAGGTTTTCTACAATATTAAATAAACTTCTAAAAACTGACGAGGGCAATGGCAAAATCCGCTTTTGCCCTCAATGTTTAAAAAGAATAATCTGTGGCAAGGGCAACATCTTTTCTTTTACGACTACATAGAAAAAATTATGTAAAAAATGTAAAATTATTTTCAGTTTTCCGTTGTAAGGACATATAAAGTATGGTAAAATATAACAGCATTAAGTGAAAAGGAGGAAAAGAGAAGTGCTTGAAACTGTCTTGATGGTTCTTGACTTTATCGTATGCATAGCTCTGATTGGTGCAGTAATGCTGCAGTCCGGTAAAGGCGGCGGTGTAGGCGGTACCTTCGGTGGCAGTGACGGTGGTTTCTTTGGCAAAGGCAATGACTTAGATTCTGTCATGGCTAAAGCCACCATTGTGTTGGGCTCTGCATTCGCTATTATAACTATGGCTTTGGCTAAGTTAAATGCATAGTTTTCCCTGTTAAAAAGAGTGGAACTACACTCTTAAATTTTAAAATTTTTAATTTGAAGAAAGGGGTAAGTTATAAGTGAACTATTTATTAACTTCCATCGTTGTTGGTGTTGTTGCATTGGCATTTGCTTTGATGCTCAGCAGCGGTATCAGCAAAGCTAGCGCTGGTAATGCTCGCATGCAAGAAATTGCAGGCTACATTCATGAAGGTGCTATGGCATTCTTGTACCGTGAGTACAAATACTTGGCAATTTTCGTTGCTGTTGTTGCAGGCGTAATCGCTGCATTCCTCTCCCCGTTGACTGCTGTTTGCTTCGTTGCAGGCGCAATCTTCTCCATCTGCGCAGGCTACATTGGTATGTCTGTTGCAACCAAAGCTAATGTTCGTACTGCTGAAGCTGCTCGTCATGGTATGCCTGAAGCACTCAAAATCGCTTTCTCTGGCGGCGCTGTAATGGGCTTGGGCGTAGTTGGCCTGGGCATCACCGGTGTTGCTGTTGCTTATATGCTGTTTGGTAACGTTGACATCGTAACCGGCTTCGGTCTCGGTGCTTCTTCCATCGCATTGTTCGCTCGTGTTGGTGGCGGTATCTACACCAAAGCTGCTGACGTAGGCGCTGACTTGGTAGGTAAAGTTGAAGCTGGTATCCCTGAAGACGATCCGCGTAACCCGGCTACCATCGCTGACAACGTAGGCGATAACGTAGGTGACGTTGCTGGTATGGGTGCTGACTTGTTCGAATCCTATGTTGGTGCAATCATCTCCGCTATTACCCTTGGTGCTATTGCATACCCCAATGGCGAAGGCGTTGAATTCGTATTCATGCTCTCCTTGGCAGGTATCATTGCTTCCATCATCGGTGTAGTATTTGCTCGTAACAGCAAATCCAACGATCCTCAAGCTGCTCTTAACAACGGTACCTATGTTGGCGGTATCCTCGTTATTGCTGCTGCTTGGTGGTTGTCCACCTCCATCTTCGGTTCTATGTCTGCTTTCATCGCAATCGCTTCCGGCTTGATTTGCGGTTTAGCAATCGGCAAAATCACCGAAGTTTACACTTCCGCTGACTATGATTCCGTTAAAAAGATTGCTCAACAATCTGAAACTGGTCCTGCAACCACCATCATCTCTGGTTTGGCTGTAGGTATGTACTCCTGCTTCCTGCCGATGGTATTCATCTGCGTAGGCGTAATCCTTTCCTTCTTCACTATGGGCGGTGCTACCAATACCCAAATGGGCTTGTTCGGTATTGCTTTGGCAGCAGTTGGTATGCTGTCCACCACCGGCTTGACCGTAGCAGTAGATGCTTATGGTCCTATCGCTGACAACGCTGGCGGTATTGCTGAAATGTCCGAACTTCCTCACGAAGTTCGTGAAATCACTGACAAACTTGACTCCGTAGGTAACACCACTGCTGCAATCGGCAAAGGTTTCGCTATCGGCTCCGCTGCTTTGACTGCATTGGCTCTGTTCTCCGCTTATGCTCAAGTTGTTGGTCTGAAAACCATCGACCTGTTGAACCCTGTAACCTTGGTTGGTTTGTTCATCGGTGCAACTCTTCCGTTCGTATTTGGTGCTATGACCATGGAATCCGTTGGTAAAGCTGCTTACGAAATGATCGAAGAAGTTCGTCGTCAATTCCGTGAAATCCCTGGCTTGCTGGAAGGCAAAGCTAAAGCTGACTATCGTACCTGCGTAGATATCTCTACTGCAGCTGCTCTCCACGAAATGATGTTGCCTGGTATCCTGGCAATCGTTGCTCCCTTGCTCATCGGCTTCCTGTTCGGTACTGAAGCATTGGGTGGTATGATTGGCGGCGCTTTGGCTGCTGGCGTATTGGTTGCTATCCTCATGGCAAACGCTGGCGGTGCTTGGGATAACGCTAAAAAATACATCGAATCCGGCGTACACGGCGGCAAAGGTAGCGAAGCTCACAAAGCTGCTGTTACCGGCGACACCGTAGGTGACCCGTTCAAAGATACTTCCGGTCCTGCAATGAACATCTTGATTAAATTGATGACCATCGTTGCTCTGGTATTTGCTCCGGTATTGGCTGCAAATGGCGGTATCCTCTTGAGCTTCTTCAAATAAGGATAACTTTTTAGCCCACACTTTTATAGTGTGGGCTTTTTTAGTATAATGATAAGGTATGAACTCTTAGTGAACATACGACAAGTAAAGTTTGAATATGTTATAATATATCTAAGAGAAAGCTTGTGGAGGGGTTATTGTGAAAGTTGTAAAAGGCGCAGAAGAATTTATGTTACAAGGCACAAATAATAAAGGTGTGCTCCTTATCCACGGCTATACTGGTACTCCGGCAGAAATGCGTCTGTTGGGAGACCATATGCATGAAAAAGGCTATACCGTACTTGGAGTGCGCCTGCCCGGTCACGGAACAAAGCCTGAAGAATTAAACGAAACTGTTTGGCAGCAATGGTATGGTGCTGCGGAAGAAGGCTTTCAACGCTTGCAGAAAACTTGTAATGAAGTTATGGTGGCAGGTCTTTCCATGGGGGGCTTGCTTGCCATTAAAGTCGCAGCAGAACTACCAGTTACTAAAGCTGCTATTTTGGCAGCGCCTATCTACGTGCAGGATAAGCGTGTACCTTTTTTACCCTTGTTAAGATTTTTCATCCATTATCTGAAAAAACGTAAACGTCATTATTTTGTTGCAGATAAATATAATTTGGCATACGATGTTATGCCTGTGAAACCATTGAGCAGTTTATTTGCTCTTGTTAAACTGTGCAGGGAAAAGCTGCTGGCGAAAATAACCATTCCTTGCATCGTATTGCAGTCCACTATTGAGCATACTGTTCATCCGCGCAGTGCTCAATATATTTATGACAATATTAACAGTGAAGAAAAGAAGTTAGTTTGGTATAAAAATAGCGGACATATTTTGACTTTAGATGTAGAACGTGAAGCTGTATTTAGGGAAATAAGCAAATTTTTTGAGGAATAGATAATGCAAAGAAAAGATATTAAGGAAATAATTTTAGATTATTTGCGTAGCAACTGTAATGCGCCCATAAGTGCTGAAGATTTGTTGGAAGCGCTTGCCGGTGAATTTAGTGCTACCAAATTCTGGAACGAGCTGCTCGCTTTGGAAAAAGACGGGCGCATTGTAAAAACTCGTTTCGGAACTTATGGTTTGCCTGAAAAAATGGGGCTTGTTACCGGTCGTTTGCAGTTGACAAGCAAAGGCTTCGGTTTCGTAATCCCCGACAATAAAGGCGATAGACCTGACGTGTTCATTTCTCCCCGTATGCTGAACGGAGCAATGAATAATGATAGAGTTATGGCGCGCGTTAATTATGATATTAACGGCAAGAAGCCTGAGGGTGAAATTATTCGAGTCATTACCCGCGCACACAATAAAATTGTAGGTACATTTTTTCAAAGCAGGGATTACGCTTTTGTAGTGCCTGACGACAAAAAGATTGCCAGCGATATTTACATTATGCGCCGTGATTTTAATGGAGCGAAAAATAATCAAAAGGTTGTTGTAGAAATTACTGAGTGGCCTCAGGAACATCGCAAGGCTGAGGGCAAGGTTGTTGAAATTCTTGGT
Organism: Phascolarctobacterium sp.; assembly: GCA_017457085.1. GTDB lineage: Bacteria > Bacillota > Negativicutes > Acidaminococcales > Acidaminococcaceae > JAHHUH01. The sequence goes on along the minus strand of JAFTID010000004.1, from coordinate 24,350 downwards.
AAGCTTGGCGATGTGGGTTTAGAAATTTTGTCCATCATCAAACAAAATGATTTGCCTTTGGAATTTCCTACGGAGGTTGTGGAAGCTTCCAAGAAAGTTCCCAAGACTGTTCATAAAAATGAACTGGCTGGCAGACGAGACCTGCGCCATTTGCCCATCGTAACCATTGACGGCGAAGATGCTAAGGACCTAGACGATGCAGTTTACGTTCAGCAGTTGAGTATGGACGAGTTCCTGCTTGGCGTTTACATTGCGGACGTAAGCTATTACGTTACCGAAGATAGCACATTGGATAAAGAAGCGCGTGAGCGTGGCACCAGCGTGTACCTTGTAGACAGAGTGTTGCCAATGTTACCGGAGCGTTTGTCTAATGGCATTTGCAGTTTGAATGCAGGGGTGGACCGCTTGTCCATGGCGTGCGAAATGCACATCAATCGTGAGGGCAAGGTGCTTGATTACGAAATCTTCCCTGCGGTTATCCATGTGCGCCATCGTTTAAGCTATAATATTGTCCGGGAAATATTGGCAGGTGACGAAGCACTGCTTGCTAAATATGAAGACATCTTACCGATGGTAGGCTTAATGGACGAGCTGCGAGAAATTTTGCACAAGAAACGTGCTAGACGTGGTTCCATAGATTTTGATTTGCCCGAACAAAGAGTAATCTTAGATGAAAAGCTAAGACCTATTGAAATTGTGCAACGAATCCACGGCAATGCGGAATCTATCATAGAAGAATTTATGCTGGCTGCCAATGAAACTGTGGCGCAGCACATGTTCAAACAAACATGGCCCTTCGTTTATCGTGTCCACGATTTGCCTGCAGAAGATAAGATGCAGGAATTGGCTAAACTTTTAGCAAACTTTAACGTAAAGTTCAAGGTGAGCGAAGAAATGGAGCCTGCTGAAATCCAACGTGCGGTTAGGGCAATGGAAGGCAGACCAGAAGAACGCTTGGTTAGTACTGTAGCCTTGCGTTCCATGAAGCAGGCAGTTTACCAAACGGATAACATTGGTCACTTTGGTTTGGCGGCGAAGTATTATACTCACTTTACTTCTCCCATCAGACGTTATCCAGATTTGATTGTCCATCGTCTGCTGAGAGAATGGATGCAAAATCCGGTAATGCCTAGTGCAAAAGCAGAACCTTTGACTGATAAGCTTGATGTAATCGCAGAACATTCTTCCCTGCGTGAACGTGCTGCTGCCGAAGCAGAACGTGCCACCGTAAAATTGAAGATGTGCGAATATATGGAAGAACACATAGGTGAAGAATTTGATGGTGTGGTTTCCGGTGTAACTGCTTTTGGTATGTTCGTTGAACTTCCCAATGGCGTTGAAGGCTTGGTGCATATTTCCAGCTTGATGGATGATTACTACGAATTTTATGAAGAACGTTATGCTCTCGTAGGTACTCATACTAAAAATCAGTATCGCTTGGGAGATAAGGTGCGCATAGAAGTTTTGCAGGTAAACATTCAAGATGTAAGTATTGACTTCATTATGGCAGGGGAAAATGCCGGAGTGCGTGAGCATATTCGTCAGCAGCTTTTAGGCAGACAAAGCCACAGCGCTGCTTACGGACAAAAACGTTCTGGCGGTGCAGCTCCCAGCAAAGCTGGAAATGCTCAAAGAAAGAACAAGGCTAGCAATAAAGCTTTTGTTGCGAAAAAATCTAAGGGGTCTAAAAATAAAGAAGCTAGCAGACGTAGCGCTAAGCACGGCAAAGATAAAAATTCTAAAAAACGTAGAAAGAAAAGATGATTATGGCAGAACAAAAAGTTAAAATCATTTCAGAAAATAGAAAAGCCCGCCACGATTATACTATTCACGAAGTATATGAGGCAGGAGTTGCCTTGACTGGTACGGAGGTAAAATCCCTGCGCGCTGGTAAAGCAAATATGAAGGACAGCTATGCGCAGGTTACCCGTAACGCAGAAGTGTTTGTGTATAATTTGCATATTAGCCCCTATGACCATGGTAATATTTTTAACCATGAACCTTTACGTAATCGTCGCTTGCTTTTGCACAGACAAGAGATCAACAAGCTGATTGGTAAGGTCAAAGAAAAAGGTATGGCGCTTGTCCCCTTGAAGCTTTATTTTAAACATGGTCTTGTAAAAATGGAGCTTGCTTTGGCAACTGGTAAGAAGCTTTACGATAAGCGACAAGATTTGGCGAAGAAGGATGCGAAGAGAGAGATGGATCGCGCTCTGAAAGAACGCAATCGTTAAAAAATCGTTATAAGCACCGTTATGCTTTGTCGCAACTCATTCGTTTGCTCGACGTACGTCTAGTACGCCTTCGCTTCACAATCTTGTTCCGCCTTGTTATATGGCACTTCTGACAAGTTTTATGATGAGCGTTTGATATTTTGACATTTTACAAATTTGTCGATTGTTAAAAAATACAAGCTATGTTACAATACTAACGTAGCGTATCCACTTATAACCTTTTTGAATTGGGGATGTACTGGTTTCGACGGGGGTAGGTGCGGTATGATAAGCGAGCCGTGGTCTCACTAGCACGTTAATCAGTGAACGTTTAAATATAAACGCTAACAAAGAATACGCTTTAGCAGCTTAATTTGCTAACTGTCGCCTGAGCCTCTTCCCACGGGTGAGGGATGACAGTCAAATTGTGGGATACCTTACTTCTTATTCTCGGCGGTTGTAAGGGAAACTCATCGAGATAGCGACCAATGGGCCCGTCGATAGGCACTGCGGAAGCGAATTAAAGTATGTCGTCTGCGCTCGGAGAAAGTTGTATGGCAATATTTTCGGACAGGGGTTCGACTCCCCTCATCTCCACCAATTGAATTTTATAAGTGCATAGCAAATAGCTATGCACTGTTTTGTTTAAAGGGTGCATTTATGACAGGACTGAAAGAGAATTTGCTAAACGAAATTGTTAAATTTGCAAAAGTATATAGTGTTGAGAAAGTAATTCTCTTTGGTTCTCGTGCTCGTGGTGATTTTAAGGAACGTAGTGATATTGACCTTGCTGTTAGTGGGGGAGACATAACTGGGTTTACATTTGCTGTTGAAGAAGAAACTTCTACTCTTTTAATGTTTGATGTAGTAAACTTAGATAAAGAGGTTCAGCATGAATTGCTTGTATCCATTGATAAGGAAGGTGTTGTGCTTTATGAAAAAGTATGAGAATTTTTGTAAGGCTTTGGAAAATTTACAGGATATAAAAATTTATAATGAGCCTTTCGACAATGTTACTACAATTGGATTAGTAGCTCTGTATGGAATTTGCTTTGAACAAGCTTGGAAAGCAATAAAAGAGATTCTAGAAGAACAAGGCTATTTGGAAGAAAGCTTAGGTTCTCCTAGAAAAGTACTGCAAGTGGCGTATAAAGCAAGAATGATTAACGATGAAGAGTTATGGGTAAGTGCCTTGAAAGCACGTAACAATGTTGCTCATGCTTACAATGAAGCCATAGCTTTGGGTATCATTAAAGAAGCAAAAGCTACTTATGTCAATATGTTTGAAAATTTGAAGGAAACAATCGAAAAGGATTGGTTGTGAAATTAAATAATGGTATAGTACTTTAACCACTAGTTTTTTGGACTGGCGGTTTGTTTATGTTATAATGAAGTGAAATTTTAAACATTAATCAGTTAGAATAATTGCTTAATCTGAGAGGGTATTACTATGCAAAACTCCAACACCTTGGATTACTACAACCAAAAAACAGAAGAATTTATTGATGCGACAGTGAATGTAGATTTTTCTCAGACGCAGGATAGATTTTTAAAACTTCTTCCTAGTGTCGCACACATCTTAGATTTTGGTTGTGGCAGTGGTAGAGATACAAAATATTTTTTAGACAAAGGCTTTAAAGTAACAGCAACAGATGGTTCTGAGGAACTTTGTAAATTTGCCAGTGAGTTTACTGGAATAAAGGTTAAGCAGCTATTTTTCCAAGAGCTTTCTGAAATTGAAACTTACGACGGAATTTGGGCGTGTTCTTCCATTTTGCACCTGAACTATTCAGCTTTGGAAGAGGTAATGAAAAAAATGGTGCGTGCTGTCAAAAACGGAGGAATCATCTACACTTCCTTTAAGTATGGCAAATTTGAAGGAGAACGTAACGGAAGATACTTCACTGATATGGACGAAGAAAAGTTTAATGTTTTTATGAAACAGTTTCCAGAATTAAAGCTTGAGGAGCTTTGGGTGACTGGTGACGTGCGCCCGGGCAGAGGCGCAGAGAAATGGTTGAACTTAATTTTAAGAAAAAGTTAGCTGAAAATAGGGCGAAGAGAAAATTTTTAGGCTTACTATTTTTCACAATTAGTTCATTTTCTTGCCCTTGTTCTCTCACAGCTATATAGTATACTAAAGACGTAGCAAGGAAGACTTGTTACAAACCCTTCCCATCAAATTCATCATAAACAGCTTTCCTAGAGGAACCACTCGCGAACATCCCCTGCGAGTGGTTTTCTCTTTGTGCTGATAAAAATTGAAACTCCGCTCTCTGACTGGTTTTCCAGACTTGTTGAGCGGAGTTTTTTTATCGAAAACAGCTTGATTTAGTAACCGTTTAGTAACAAATTTTGCAGTAACTATTTTAGTAGGAACATTTCGTTTAACTTTTGATCTACAATGTTGGTACTAGTTTCTTGTAATTCGATAAGCATTTTTTCATCGATATCAATATATACGTTTGTTGTGCTTTCGTATTTATGTCCTAACGTAGCTCCAACACTTTGCTTATCACGTCCATATTTTAGTGCAAGAGTACCAAAGGTATGTCGTAATGAGTATAGTGCTGTAACATCTATACCACTAGGTAAGGCAACAGTGTCTCTCCATTTTTTGCTTAGAAAAACTTCACTATATGGTATACCTAAGTTTCTTTTAACACCGCAAGTATTACAACATACCCATGGTGAATTGTATTTATCGGCAATAGCTTTGGCCGATAATAATATTTTTTCAATAGCAGCCTCCATTACTAGAACACGTTGATCTTTGGTTTTAGTAGTTTTCAGCGTTTTGTATTTGGAATCCCAATTATGACGTATGTAGATACGTTTGTTTTTGAAATCTATGTCTTCATCAAATCGAAGACCTAAAAGTTCGCTTGGGCGCATTCCCGTACCAAGAAGAAGTAACCAAATATGTTTAAACTGGCTAGACAGCATATTTGAGGAGAGTTGCCTTAATTCTTCTTCGGTATAGGCACGTACATTTTTTTCGTTACCCTTATATTTGGGTGGAATTTCAACCATAGAAAAAGGTGTAATATCATAGGCTGGGTTGTGTTTTTTAAACCATTTCAGAGAGCTTGTAATGAGGCCGAGTATTTTCTCGATAGACTTTCGATTGAGTTTATCAGCTACTTCAGAATTGACAAATTTCTGTAAATCAGCAGGTAATAACTTGATAACCTTTGTTTTCACTATATAAGGATATTTAGTTTTCAACTTATTAAAATATGAAATGTTATGGTCTAATGTTAATGTGGGCTTGCCACTTACTTCATCAAGCCAGACGGTGGTTGATTTTTCTTCGATGTAATTAGCGATGGTTTCCTCAATTGTTGTTTTGCAATCGAGCTTCTTAATAGGTTCTTTGAGACTTTCTTTTAAAAGTTCGATGTTGCTTCTGGCCTCATATTCTGTCTTGGCACCAACTTTAGTTTTATATTTAAGTAAACCTTCGTCGTCCCAGTAGCTGATTTGTGAAACATAATATTTCTTCTTATCATTCCACCAATATGTGCCTGAACCGTTAGCTCGTTTTAGTTTATCAACTGTTCCTCGTTTCATACGGTGTAGCATTTTCTTTGTCACCTTCCTTCGGATAAAATAAGACGCCAGCATATAAGCCGGCGTCCTATTTATTTTTGTTTATTTGCTTCGGCCTCTAGGTAAGCATCAAGTTTAGATTTTTTAACCCTACGGCAGCTTTTACTATCACCGATAAGTACACTTGGAAAACCCTTACGTCTAAACATTTTATAGGCGAGCGTTTTACCGCATCCTAAATATTCGGCTACTTCTTTGACAGTCATATATTTTTCAGTCACCTATGGAATACCTCCTTTCTACAGTGATAAGTTAAAGGTTGTATATAGTTATACCAAACCTGTATAGTATTGGGCATAACTTGTTTGTGTCTATCTATAGCTTGATTAATACAGATAACCTATTGGGGATATCAAACCATTACGTTTCGGACGTTTGGTAATATAAAAGCCTTCTACAGGACGAGGTACATAAATATCGGTAGCACCAGGATTTTGCCAGATAGTATCGGTAAAGAGAATTGCATGCATAAGGTTACGTATATCTTTAACGGAACCTTTTTTGATTACAATATCGGTATCACAGGTATTGTAAATAAAGTTTGCTATTTCTGCCGGATTTTTGGTAATGCCTATTAATTCGCGGGTGAGCAAGCAATAAGCATCACCATCATCAGTAGAGCAAATAGCATCTTGTTCAACGATGGAAGATTCCTTAGTATCTACTAAGGATTGAGTTTGTACATTGGATTGTTGATTAGTCATTTGAATTTACCTCCAAAAGTGAAATTTTATAAAAATAGGGTCTTCCAACCAAAAGATCTTTAGACAAAACCATATTTTCATTAAGAGCATAACCTTTTTTATTAGTAGCTCTATACTGGCTACAGCGATATGGGTTTCCATTTTTATTTTTAACACTTAACACCTTAGCATCAGATAAAATACTTAAGAGATCTATGTCGTACATACCTTTTGTATTTGAAGATAAAGCTTTAAGCCAAGTTGCTAAACATTCTTTTATAACGAAATAACAACCATTATGGTAGTAACCTTCATAGGACTGTTTGAGGAAAAGGTCAAACGTTGGAGCGATATTGATACTACTATCAGCTATTGCTTCTTTAAGCTTGGTGATGATTATCGGAAGCGGATTAGCAGGGGAATGGTGTGTGAGTAGGTCGTGCATAAATGTTTTTATCGAAGAATTTAAGTTATCTTCTGAAAGAAGATAATAATCATCATCAAGATAGAGCTGTATAGCAGTATTTTGATAACTAATAAGTAATCTACCCATTGTTAATAAGGTTGCCAAATCTGCTCGCCTTCGTGCTTCTAATTTTTTATCGGGGGCAATTTCATTTGCCATACAATCAATTTTTTCGAATGAAGTATTTTGTTCATTTTGTAAATTCGACAGGATAAGTTTTTGATTATCAGTGAGATAATCTATATAGCAACCGAAGAACGATGAAACGGTATTCGGGTTTTCCTGTAAAATCGTCAAGCGATTAAAATTGAAGTCACCTTTTTTAAATTGAAGGGGAAGCAGTCGCAATAATGTGGAAGGAGGTAAATGAGGTATGTATTCATTCGTTGTCACAATGCCACACTTCAATGCCTTTTGTTTATCGGCTTTACCCGCAGTAATACACTTGCCAGGTGTCGCCGCATCTCCTACAGCTCTGCATAAGAGTTCAAATTTCTGTGTTTGAATATCTTTTTCTTTTTTGGTACTCGTTGGTCTGTAGTCGTCAACGAAAGCCCAGATTCCGTCACAAGAGGCTAAGTCATTCTCAATATAAGCAAGTGTGCTTAAAAACGAAATAAAGCAGGCTCTGTTTTTACCGGTCCACATAGGTGCAGTAAGAGCTGTCATTAAAGCTGTCTTGCCGGAATTTGTGGGAGCTGTTATCGAAAGGACACTTCTCATATAAGCGGCAATATTAGCAGTAATAAAAAACTGACGAGTTATACTAAACAAGAGGTATAGCAAGATAACTAATCCTTTTTCTTTTCCGATAGTACCGAAGAAATTGGGCAAAAATTGAGCTGCTGCGTTAACATTGTGGGTAAAGCACCAGCTAGCAGTAACATTTTTCTGCTCTCCTGATAAAAATCGCCAACAATTATTACTCTTGTCATACCACCAACCTGCGAATTTGAACTGATGCGTAATATCTATAGAATGGTACGCGTTGGAAATTGTGTAGTGAAGGTATTTCAAGAATAGCTTCTTAGCATCGGCTTCAATAAAGATTAACGGTGAAATATTTTCATATAGTTTTACATTTTTTATTTCTTCTGCAGCAATTGTTAATTCTTTGGTGATAATACCGCCACGCGCATCTGAAATAGATAACCTGCATTGGTATACTATGGTCTTGCTGTCTGGTGAATTATGAATAATTACCATAGACGTGAAAGAAACTGTAAAGTTGCAAATTTGTATTGGCTCGGCAGTTTCTCCGTTAGGATAAAAGAATAATTTACCACAAGCATCATCCCACTCAAAGCACTCTTTCTTAATTTGTTCAGATTGAACGCATGTAGTTGGGGTAAAGTTTATGTTTATGTTTTTGCCAGGTGTAGTAGATACTAGCTTATAATCGTGGTCTTTGATGTCCAAAGGAGACTTGGTTGGAGTAACCACTGCTCCGGAAGGAAACGAAAATTTTTCTGTGGGAACATGACTTACTTCTAGTTTATAATCGAGATACTCAATAGGCTTGATATCTGTGATGTTACCCCAATATGTATCAAAGCAGTCAAATTTACTGTTGGAGTTCTTATTCATTTGGCCTCCTTTTTAGCGTTTGCACTTACCTGTCAAATATTTGACAGGTAAGTGAGCGCCTTAATTGTTGAAAAATTATAATGTTGAACTTTTATTGCTTTCCAAAACTTTTGCGAAAAAAGTTAATTTATTGAATTTTATATATTCATCTAAAAACATCAAACCTGTTAATTTATAGTAAGTGGGGGTAGTGGTTAAGGCACAAGATTTGGTAAACCATTTTTTGAGATTCTCAAGATCGGCTGAGTGATGGCCTAAACTTTTAAGATTTTCGAAATTGATTTCATCTGGTTCAAAACAGAACGGAACAGATGAATCGTTGCTTTCGTCGACAGTTACCCCTAACTGATTAAAGATATAAATAAGTACAAAATCTAAGCTTCCAACAAATCTTACTTTATAACCAAGCAAGATTGCATTTAATAGCCACATTGCTTTCATGGTAGGGTGACCAGGATTGAATGCACTAAAATATTTAATAAGAAATTCTTGTTCTTTCTTTATCATGTTAACACCTCAAATTTTATTGTTTTATTAAATCCCCGCGTTAGCGGGGAAGGACACTGAGCTTCATTTATACCACCTCCTTTGTATTTTGTTGGTCATACTGCTTCTGAATTTGATTTTTCAATTTTCAAGGTACATGGCCGACCTTTACAACGATGTAACGGTGCCTCCCTGGATTACGCTGAGGACAGTTCCTAAATGGAGGGTACTGGATTCAGCAGCCTTTAGTATGGTACAGGCGAATGGGCATATAACCATGTTAAGGCAGTAATACAATCGGTCTTTTTGGGAAGTCTTGGGGGGTAATGATTACTTTGCTTTCGGACGCTACAGCCTAACGGTCGTAACGTCATCATTCATCTACGGTCATGGTTATCACCTCTATCTTTGCAGAGCCATCAGTTGTATCAAAATGCGTTGCTTCGAATCAAGACATCTGCTTGTTAAAGGTATTATAACCCTTGGCTTTTCACGCTTTTTTTTGCTCAGTTGAATAAGTAGGTCGGTTTTGGGAAAGGTTTTATGTAAAAACATATAAAAAAACGGCCAAGCGTGTGAATTACGCTTAGCCGTTTCCCAAAATTAAAAAATTTTATTTTTTTGATTGGTAATATTTTATATGTGTATCAACGAGAGTGTCCAGAATTTCATCTGAATCCCAATTCAGAAGACAGAAACATTCTGCAATTTTTCTATCAAGACTGGCCAACTGAGTTATTGGAGAGATATGTGCTATATCTGAAGCTTTTCCGATAGATGCTATATCTTCAATAATGTTACCTAATATAATGGCTTGTTTCTTAAGTTGTTTGGTATCAGTTGTAGATTTTACTTTATTAAAAAATGTCGTAATGTTGAGATTGTCGTTTCCTCTGTTGTTATTATAACTATTCAATCTCTTTAATTTGATAGAATTGAACGCTTTTAGTTCTTCGCTTGATAAATGCAGTTCAGGTTGGCTATTAAATATGTGTGCTCTAACTAAATTTCTGCAAGCCAAAAGCTTAAAAAAAGGAACTATGGTTTCATTTTTCATATCCGCATCAAAATAAGCACTAGGTCCATACAAAGCCATTAAGTCAAACCAATCAATTAGATTAAGATATTTTTTGTTATCATCGTTATTATTTGTTTTGAGGTTTAAAATGAATTTTGATGTTTTAAAAAGAGAAAGTTCCCTTCTAGTTAGTCCAAATATACCTAATGTACTGGCGTAAAACTGCTTAACGATGAGCATTTCTTTTTCTATGTTAGTAATTTTTTTTGAATTGAATTTTGATATGGTTTTTTCTCTGAAAAGGTCAAAGAAATTTGTACTACCAGCATTAACTGCCAAAAGTTTAATTAATTCAAAGTAGAACCTGAAGATCCATGAATCTTCTAGTAATTGATTTAAATTTTGGTTTGTAATTAGTTGGCTAGATTCTTTTAAAGCTTTTAGGTTTTGTTCTAGTTTACGATACTGTTCAGAGGAAAGTAAAAGCTTGTTTAAAACTAGATGAAAATATTCATTCTTAATCCCATCTATTAAATCTTCATAGTTACCTAATTTTCTGGCATCTTTATAGGCGAAGTCTATGTCTGCTATAATTGTCTCCTTAATGTTGCATTCTTCTAATTTAGTTTCAATTTCTTTTCTGAATTTATGGATTCTGTCTTTAGTTTCCGTTATTTTAATATTGTTGATTTTAACAAGTTGTTTTTTTAGCTCATAATAAGTTTTTTGAAAGATTGCTCTGCAGCATATAATCTCTTGGGTATTATAAATTTCTTCGTCTAAATTTGTTTTAATTGTAGTCAATCTTTTTTTGAAAGATTTTGGTGTAAGTTTAGTATCTGGTGTGGTATTTTGAAATGTATCAATAATAGATTGAGATAGATGCTTATGTATGAATAAATATTTTGGTTCCAAAAATTGCTCAGGTATATGTACTTCATCATGAATAATGTCTTGTTTAACATCATTAAATACTCTGTTTGCTTTATATTTCCATTGCTTTACGAACTTTTTTTGGACAGTGGTGAGATCTTTGATAATACACTTTGGGTGGAGATTTATTGAAGTGTCTTCGTAAGAACTGTAATTAAATTTGTATGATAAAACTTTAAGCATTTTTTGGGGTGGTAATGTCTCTTGTTCGTAAATAACTAATTTGTTAGCGACAGACGGAAGAATAGAATACCATCCATCCTGTAGGCTTAAAAAATATAGCGCTTTTATAATTTGATCGGTTAATTGTCCTGAAAAATTATCTGTTTTAACCATACAATAGTTTAATTGCAGCTTTAATGAATTGAGATCATGTTTTGCTATATTGTCAGGGATGTTTCTAAAAAAATCTGTATAATAATATGGAGCTTCAAGTAATTCAGAATGTGCTTTTATCCATTCCTTTTTTTTATGATCATCTTGAATAGTGTTGTAAACAGAATAATCGTTGCGTATTCTAGCGATCTTATCGTATCTTGCGTTTATGATTTTTTCATTTGTTTCAATAGGTGTATATGGAACACTTATTATATCAAGTGTTTGCCAGATGCTTTTATTATCTTCGTCCTGAGATACGGTCAAATTTTCTCTATTAAGATTATCATAACTATAAATATGAATATGATTCTTCGTGTGCTTCTTCATGATCTGTTTTGCTACCTTTCAGCATAATTGAAGTTATCCTTTTTGACACGCAGTTTTGACACCGTTGAAATACTGATGAATACATTGGTAAGTTAGGGTATCAAAACTCAAGATTTTTGGTACTTATACCATAGCAATTGATAATTACCAGTACCATTGGTTATATTATACATCATACTTGAATAGTTCAGATACATATTAAACTTTCAATATAGAAAAAGCACCGCTATATAGCGGTGCTTTCCATTGCATTAAGTGTCTCACAAATTTTTAAAGGTAATGTGTATAAAAAATGAGTATACAGGACTCTTAATACATTATGTTTGTTGGATTGTCCTCTTAAATCTAATTATAGAAGACTTGCTAATACCTGTCAGACGTTCCACTTCTTTATAGGTACGAGTTTGCTTTAGTTCAAGAGCTAATTCTAATCTCTCTGCAGGAATTCTTGGCCTGCCTTCCTTATAACCATTCTTTGTTCTTGCTATTTCTCTACCGGCTAATGTACGTTCTTGAATCATTGCACGCTCAAGTTCAGCTACTGCAAGCAGTGTGGTAACAAAAAAATTGCCCATTGCAGTATTTTCCAGTAGCCCGACATTAAGTATATGAACCTTAATGTCTTTGGCAAATAGCAGCTTTATTATTTCAATGCCTTCAAAAACGTTTCTGGCAAATCTATCAAGTTTAGTTACTACTAACATATCTCCAGCAGATAGTTCTTTGATAAGAGCCTCGAACTTGGGACGTTTAGTAGTACTTCCAGTAAACTGTTCTTGGATGATGAGGTCACAACCTTCTTGTTGTAATCTCTCTACTTGGTCTTCAAGAGAATGACCTTTAATTTGTTTTTTGGTGCTGACTCTAGCATATCCGTATCTCATTATAGTTACCTCGTACAATACTGAGTTTTAATGTTATATGGTTTGTAGTTTTCTACATTTAATGGTATATGTCCAATATGTCCACGATGTCCAGAAAAATAAAAGACTAGGGAACACTAGTGTTTATGCGGGTTTTAGGATTTTAAGGTTGGACATGGACATTATAGTATTAATGAGTGTCAGTCCATAAAACATCCACAACGTCACAGAGAAGCAACTGAGACGCGTTGATTCTTTGAATCAACGCTGAGTTGCTTCTCTGTTCCTCTGTGTCTGTTTTATTGTCTTCCCCTCATTAATACAACTATATAAGGAATTTTATTATGGTTTTGGATAATATCTTCTTTTCTGCTATCCTCATTTTCTTTAGAGATGTATTTTTATATTATCATTTGCAACAGGATAGTATGTTTTTAGATTTATAATTATTAACTATGCTTAAGGCAATGATACTTAATTGAGTAAGTTGTAATAAACCAAAATAAAAATACCCACAACGATTTTATTCGTTGTGGATATTTTGGTAGTAACATTATTCAAATCCAACTTTGGCTCATTTCTTCTAGTGTTGAAGTAGAAATGTATTCATCACCTTCTGCCATTTTTATTAACCTAACTTTACGTAATTTCTTCACCCTTCTCTTAAGGCGAATAAAGCAGAACGCTAGATAAACAAGGCCGAACCAACCTAATGCAAATGCGATGGCAATACCTATAAAAGATTTCAGATATGTATGATTATCTCTATATTTACGGTCATCATACATTTTGCTCCATTTTTCATAATTGCCCAATTCTTCTTTAGCGGCAGCGATATCTAATGCTTTAGCTTGTTCAATACATTCAGTTTTCTCAGCTTCATCTTCTGCTTTGGCTGAAGGATCCATGTCCTTCTCTTTTTGCTCTTTTAAAGAAAGAGGTTGAGAACTTTTTGCTTCTGCTTGTTTAGTGCTAAATAATATTTTAAACTCTTCTGCGGTGTTCGCATCGGTATCTTCTGGTAAGCTCGAACGATTCCATACACTATATAGATCCCTAATGGTATAGACTGTTGTCAATACATTGCTCTTGAAAATAGTTTCATCATCAGTAAACTTCTTAGCAAGGCAGACTCTGACGCTGTTGATAAAAATATCTGCACCATACCAGTGGAATTCACATTTTATGGCTTTTATGTCTGATAAATTTAAATGAATCAATTTGTTGTCATCATCATAAAAATATAAACCGTTTGAACACAATAAACAGTTAGATTTTAAATAAACATAGGGTTCGTAGTTTATAGCGTCCGGAAATTCGTTATACATATTTCTGGGGAATAAATCACCAATATATAAATCGTAATAACTTCTTGCGTTACGTGCAGCTATTAATCTTAAATTTGCGTCTGCTGACAAAAGACCTAAAGTAATATTTTCTTGACTAGCTTCTTTACAAAACAGCTCATTAACCGTATTTATGTATGTATTATAAAATGTACTTTTTTTCGATTCGAAGATTTGCAATGTTTTAGTTAAATGATTATATATGACAGTATCTTTACTATCGACTTTATCTAACAAATCCATAGTACAACGAATGCACCAATTAATAGCGGTAAGGTTATATTGTAAATCATAAGATGATATCAATTCATTGTAATCATTGTCATTATATTTCCCATCTAATTTGTTAATGAGATTAAGCTTAGAATTAATAGTGCGAACTAAAATTTCATTATAGGATGATATTGTGATTGTATCACTTCTGTTACTATATTCAGTATCATTACATTTAAAATGCGCCGAGATATCAATCCCAAAATAATTCGCTATATCCTTAATGCCATTGAGAATCTTATCGGAATATAATAGTATCTGTTTATGAGTTTCTAAATTGTCAGGCTCATTTTTAAACGCATTACTTGCAGATTTGTCAGCATATTTGATATAAGTTTCATAAGCAGATACATTATATGGATCTAACGTTATCGCCTCTAAAATAGCCTTTTGTTCGACTTCTGCATCAGTTAGTTTACCATTATTAACATTTGCTAAGATTGCGGTTGCTTTTCTACTGTCAAAATAAACCTTGATTTCCAGTTGATTTATTAAAGCAGTGAAAATATTAACCATAGTTTCTTCGAAACCAATATATAGAGCACGGCGACTTTGAGTACGTAAATCTTCCTTTAAATCGTTTATCCTAGCATCTGTCTTCATCTTATTGAAAACATTAAGACCATCATAGGCTAAGCCTGTAACAGTATTAATGGCACTAGCTGTAATAATTCCTTTTGCTGCACCACTTAATCCAAAGCCTCCACCTACAACTTGTGCTCTATTTAATTTAGATAGTTGTCTATTAATTGCTTCTTTCTTACCATATACCTTTATTTCATGTATTCCTGATACAAATTCGAAATATGGTTCCATAAATGGATTTATTACTTCATGAAAGAGATCATCATTGCTTGTTAAATAATCAGCAGAAAAATCTATGTATCCTTTATTTAAATATAAATCTTCGAAGGAATGATAAAGTTGTGCAAAGTATTTTAATGCTGTATCAAGAACTGTTTTTTCAAGTTCATCAGCGGTAGAAACATTAACTAAATATCTAAAAAAACATTCGCCATAATAAGATTGTTCTTTTAGAAATCTAGAATACACATTATTATATTCTTCTATATCTCCTTCAAATATAATGGTATTATCACCTAAAACAAATTGTTTACTCATAAAAACCACTCCTTATATATTGTAATGTTTTTAGTGACTAAATATTTTAGAATAGATAGCACATTTCTATATCAAAGCATAGCAATTCTCATCTACAACCGTAGGTAATAAGTTTTGGATATACCTGTTTTGGTTATTGCTTCTGCCCAATTAACATCTTATGTGTCGCCAAAGTTATTCTTCCAACAACTCACTAGAATCTATTCCCAAAGCTTCTGCAATAATCCATAGCGTAGTCAAAGGCAAATTAGAATACAACCCATGTTCTATCTTTGATAAGTATGATGGCGAAATATTCGCCTTCTCTGCAAGCTGTTCTTGAGTAAGACCTTGTAATCGTCTGTTATATAAAATTTTTGCACCAATTTTCTTATATCTTGTAGCAAACATATTCACACTCTCCTACAAATATTATGCTACTAAACGAAAGGCAATATATTGACCGATAGGAATATAATTTCCTGTTAGTCAATATATTGCCCATTTGTTAGATTTTTTGATAAATCAAGATAGAAATTTCAGTATTGTTCTACCCAATAATCGTTTCTCCGCTATCCGCATCTTCCTTAAAGAGGTTAATTCTTTTGTAAGCTCCAGAATTTCCTTCTCATCCATATTTCTCAAAAACCTACGCAATCTGGAGATCATAATGTTGGCAATACGTTCTATAACAACTATGTTCTTTAAGTCGTTGTTTTCTTTTAACAACTCTACTATGAGTCTGTCGCTCGTACTCATCATATCTCTTAGCATATGTTTGTCTAAAGCACTTAGTGGTTTCATGTCATGCTGCCTTTCTATTTGTCTTTTGACAATCTCTGCATAATGGTTGGTTATAGAATCTTACTGAATATTGAACAACCCGTTCATCGGTTATTGTATTACCACAACCGGAACAAACTGCTACACCATCTTCTTTCTTCCTATTATTAATAACGTTTTGTTTAACTGTTGGTCTTTTTAGGCTAAATCTCTCGTTACCATCTTCATCTACAATCGTAAACTCTGTGTATAGGGAGTTTTCTTTATCATATACCATGGATTTTACGCTGAAGTTCTTAAAGCATTTAATCGTATTTCCTTCTTTGATAAATTCACCAGCTTCAAGTTTGATACGAATCTTAGGTGCGTTATACAGTTCTCTACCAATTCCCCAGTTTACTCCTGACCGTTTGAAACTATCACTAGCTTGTCCTTTTTCTGATTCACTATAGCTTTCTTTACCGGCATCTTCTTTTTCTACCCATTGTTTCTTTTCATCATCCCAAACACTTATTGCGCAATACATAGCATTGCCAATAAGCTTATGCTTCCTTTGCCAGTTCATAGGGCCAAAGGTTTCGTCTAGTATATCCATATCTGTACGAGCATCTTTATATACCAATAGTGTTACGAAAACACCTTTCTTTGTTTCTGTTATTTTTTGGATTCTTAATTCAACGTCATTTTCTGTTAGTAATCTGATATTGTAATCTGACATAATAATTCATTCCTTCAATTAAAAATTCACTGCGTTACGATAGCCTAAACACAGGCCTACCAATGGTCGTAACCAACGTATAGGTGATGAGTACCACTTTAGTGAAAGGAAGATGCCCCTGAATCCGAAAGGATTCAGGGGCACTATGGTCTATCTAATATGTCCATGTCCAAATGTAAAATTCTAAAAATAGCACCCACACTGGAGTTACATACCCTTTTATTTTTCTGGACATCGTGGACATACTGGACATATACCCTTTTTGGTAACTTTTTACATCCCTATGAACATAATGCTTCGAGTTTTACCACCGCAGTTCTGAGCAACTACACCATTAAAAATGGTGGTAGAAGGCTTTAATATTCCGTGGGCAGTAGTATGGTTATGACTGTATATTCATTCCCATTTTCACTTTCTGCAATTATCCAAATCTTGCCCATACTGGTATTATATACAGCCAGTACTCTATCAATGTGCTTTAGAGCATCATCGTTAACCAGTACATCTTCTGGTGAAGTATCACCCCAATCCATTCTTTTGAAACGTGATATTGAGGTTGTAATTTCCTTGCTGAATTCTAAAGATGAAGCTGTCATTTGAGCAATAGACATACTGAAATAGATTCTTGCCTTATCAAATGGTCTCATGCTATTCACCTTTTCTGATAATCATATGTCGAAGTATTTCATCGGTAATCTTCATTACTCGGTCAAGTTCATGCACGCACTTCGATTCAGCCAAAAATGTTACAAGCACATATAATCCTTCCTTTAAATTTTGAATCTCATAGGCAAGACGTTTCTTGCCCCAACGATTAGTTTTCTCAACAATACCACCATTGTTGGTTATCAGTGTATTGAATTTGCCGACGATGGTTTCAAACGCATCATCTTCCATAGGTTTGACGATATACATGATTTCATAACTTTTCATTACATTTACCTCCATAATAAAATAACCGAAAGCACAATGCTTTCGGCTATCTTGTAGTCTATTTCTAATTCACGCAGCTTTCAGATTAATTTCTTTAACCATTTTCCCGTACTCACAATTATCTGCGACTGCACAATAATCTAAGCACTTACGATTCTTCCAACGTTCTTTTACAGTGCATACTGGTGGCAGCTCCTTTGTTTCCAAGGCTCTTTTCAGGCGTTTTGCTTTAGTTTCCATATAAAGCTTAATCCAGTGGTCGGAAATTTTGTTAATGTTGATGATATACAAGGGACTGGTAATATTTCGTTCAGCAGCAATACGTAAGCTAAAGTCTCTACAAAACGCTTGTATCTTCATATCCTTGACTTCAAAACCTCTTTGTTCCAATAGAATACGGTAATAGTTGAGCTGGATAGCCCAGTCTAAAATATGGCGTACACCATCTGTACGCCATTCTTTTTTAGTCTTAGGCTGACCTTTCTTCAAGCCTGTTTTATATACTTCACCAGTAGGAACATCCACTTTGTAATATCCTAATGCTCTCATGAGCTTATAGGAACTGGTGATTTTATAATCACCGAGAGTATTATCTCCATAACTAATTATTTGCCCATAAAGGTCGAACTTACCGCTGGTTATATCATCTGCCAAGCGTTCTTCGCTAAGTATATTGCCATCAGTAAAGCCTTCATTAATTGTATGCACAGCACTACCATGTAAGGCATAGAGTTGTTGCACTGGATCAACTGCATAATCAGTAGTCTTCTTTAAATATGTTTCCCTTGTACCACAAAGAAGTTCCGTGACAGTAGGTTCCTTAATCTTTCGGTCTAAGGATTTTGCTACAGCTCTAAGGGTGGGTAGAAACATACATCTTTCGCTTCCAATGCAGTTTTCAAGGCATAAACCTATAGGTATCTTGTTACCACTAGGGCAGATAAATTCTGTTGCACCCATACTAATACTTCCTTTCATTCTTCGCTATATTCGTACAGATTGAAGTAATCATCCTTTTTATCTATAAGCCAGTTCTGTACTTTATCGTTTATTTCATATACGGAATCATTCTTCGAAAATTGCATTTCCGGAATCTTTTCTCTAAGCACCTCTACAACTTCTTTGAATGTTGAATAGTATTCCATGACATACTCACCATTGATGCAGAAGTCTAAATGATACTGGTCTGCAAAGAATCTTCCCTCGGTATCAGTATTAATGTAAATTTCAAACCCTGGTTCTTCAGAACAATGGACAAAGTTTATTTGATTTTCGAAACGTTCTTGAATAATCTTACTGAATACTTCAACATGTGGACTCCAAGCCGTTTCCGTTTGGATGATGAAATAATAAGAAGTATCATCTTTGGCAACATCGTCAGGCACTTCAACAAAGGTATCTCTACCATCCGTAAATTCCAGTGCTTCTACCTCGATATAGCCACATTTCATAACAAAATCACGAATGTATCTGCATTCACCATCCATCAGCTTTCTTAACAATTCCAATTTATTCAAGTCATTACCATAAAAGGCAATGCAATTGCTACAATAATTAGCCATAGCCCTTCTCCTTATGCAACAAATATATTAGTAGTTTCTGCCATTTCAATTACCTTACCGTAAGAAGTACAGTTTCCGTGCTTGGCTTCATCGAAACATCTTTCAGTAATCTGCATTTCGTTCTGCAAAGCATCCACTGCCATCTGAGCAGTAGTCTCGTCATATGAATCAACAATAAATACTTTTGTTTCTACAACTTGAAATCTCATCATAAATTCCTCCAAACCAAAACAGGCAACCCGTTTGGGTTGCCTGTTTACTCTTTAAGCTGCCTGTGGGAGCATTAATATTTTACTTTTAGGTTCAGCTTTATCGACACCTTCATCAAGAAGAACACCACCAATACGTTCAAGTTCTGTGGCTCTGTTGTAATCCTTTACATCTTGAGAAGCACGAGTTACTGCATTGACAAGACCGAAGTGGGATAAATCCCCACCTTTCATAAAGTGCATAAGGATAGAAGCATTCTCCTGTCTGTTAAGGATATATCTATCACATAACAAATCTACAGTTTTAATAGGGTCATCACCAGTGCCAATGTTCTTAGCCTTGCGCATCTTATCGACAGTAAGATGGAATTTTGCTTCATCTACTGCACAACTTACGATATCCTGTACCTTCATAAAGTAAGCTTTATCATCTGCAGCAAGGGTTGCATCAGAATAAAGCTCATAGGCATTATCAGTGTTCTCAATCTGTCTGCCTGTATGATATTTCTTGTGGGAATAGTCCTTGCTAATCAAACCATTCTTGCATACCAGGCGATAAACAAGTGGTTCAATCTTGAGTGCTCCTAAACCAATCTCACTGTTGGAAATGACAAAACCAGCCTGCACAACATCTCCTGTAGAGATTTCTGCCTTCAATGTCTTGTTGATTACCTTTAAGTACAGGTGGGTTTCCGTAATGTCTTGACTGATTACCTCACAACCTTTCATCTGTGCAATTACAGGCATGATGTGGTCCATAAGTTCCAGATTATCCAGTCTACGGTAACGGTCACTAAGAAATGCTCTTAGCTTACCATCTAATGTACGAAGCATACGTTTCTGAGGAGTGCTCATAAGCCAGCAGTTTACGTTCATATCCAGAAGTTGAGGCTGTTCGTTGAGCATTCTCTCATAATACTTGAAGGGAATGTTGAGATAATCTGCTAACTGACGATGGGCAATATCAGATACATAGTAAGATAATACATCGTTGTCTGTATTAACGTTAATAACGCTATTGCCTTTAATACTGTTAAAAGTAAGTAGGGAAGTGTCGGCAGACAAATCCTGCCTAGCTTCACGTTGACGAATGAGTTCCTCATAGAGCTTTTCAATACTTTTGATTCCTTGTTTCATGATATACATCTCCTTGATTTTAAATTTAGTCTTATATGTAAATAACGCTGGCAGCACTAGCCAGAGTTAGGATTTTAAACATAAAAAATCCTCAATGCTTTAGCATTGAGGAGTGATGCTATCTATGTTCCTATGTTCCGTTGCAAGGGCTTATGGTATAGCCATAAGCTTGCAAGTTCTATTCTATAATATATGTTCAAAACAGATTACTTTTACTCATTTACTATCTAAATAGCTTATTTCCTCTTAATTACTCCTAACATACTATTAAATTAGTAAAGAGAGGAGGTACTGTTATGCTCAACTATGTACAAGTACCTAAAGCATTGCTTACTGTAACGGAAGCCGCATGTGCACTCAATTGTAGCACGGATCCAATCTATAGACTTATACGAAAAGGCGAATTACCTATTATTATGCGTGGCAAACGTTATCTCATACCTGCTGAGGCATTACAGAAGTATATAAGCACTCATTGTGTTAAATATTAATTTCTAAGATTAGAGTATATTTTAGCTGATTAAATTAAGAGGCAACATAGTAGTCATTAGAAATGTATATTAAAGCTAACATAATCAGTAAAAAACATTTGAGAGGAGATTTAATCATGCTTAACGAATACAGTGAAATCTTAACAGTAGAAGATGTAATGGAGATATTAAACATTGGCAAGAACGCTGCCTACGATCTTTTCCGTAACGGTGAGATAAAATGTTTTCGTTTAAAGAATCGTTGGAAGGTTCCAAAGCAAGCCGTTGTTGATTATATTAACAATCAGTCTAAACTTTCCACACGATAAGTTATCTGCATATAAATCATACTTAAATATGCAGGTAACTCCTCTTTTTCTTGATTATCTGCATATAACAATGCTAAAATATATGCAGATAATCTTGGTTAGGAGGCAATGCAATGAGAGTTTTTGATTATTCATTTTTAGATAACGGATTACTTCCTGCAAATATAGTCAACTTCACTAGTAATATTGCTGTACTATCTACTAAAGCCATCGCACACAAAGCAGA
This sequence comes from Phascolarctobacterium sp., assembly GCA_017457085.1. Classification (GTDB taxonomy): domain Bacteria; phylum Bacillota; class Negativicutes; order Acidaminococcales; family Acidaminococcaceae; genus JAHHUH01. Next base: position 2,697 of record JAFTID010000004.1, on the reverse strand, counting down.
GTACAAGCAAGTCTTTACTGAAATGGAAAATATCGCTAAGGTACAATCTGTTAAAAGTTCAAATGCTATTGAAGGGATAATAACAAGCGATGACCGTATAGCAGCTATCGTAAATCAAAACAGTGCACCGTTAAATCATGACGAGGCAGAAATTGCGGGTTATCGTGATGCTCTCAATCAGGTACACCTTAATTATCCTCATCTTAGCTTTAATGTAGATACGATATTGAAGCTACACAACATTATGTTATCTTATGCAGGAACAGATTTTGCAGGCAAATTTAAAACTGAAGATAACGTAATTTTAGAAGTAGATGCTAAAGGGAAACGAAAAGTGCGATTCCGTCCAACACCAGCAAGTGAAACACTTGATGCAATGGAACAACTTGAGCTTGCTTATCTTGATGCAAGAGATAATCCTAGAATCAATCAATTGCTTTTGATTCCTTGTGTGATACTCGATTTTTTATGTATTCATCCGTTCCGTGATGGTAATGGTCGTATGTCTAGGTTGCTCACTTTATTGCTTCTATACAAAAATGGTTACGATGTAGGTAAATACATATCTTTTGAAGAGCAAATCAATAAAGATAAGATTTTTTATTATGAAGCCTTAAAAGATTCTTCTATGGGATGGGCTGATAACAATAATAGCTATTTCCCATTTATAGAAAATTTCCTAACTACACTCCATAGTTGTTATAAAGAACTAGATAAACGCTTCGCTATTGTAAATAGTAAAAAAGTAACGAAAAAATCACGAATTGAAGCCACAGTTTTGAATACACTTGCTCCTATTTCTAAAGCTGAAATCTGTAAAATTCTTCCTGATGTTAGTCCTACAACTATTGAAGCAGTTCTAGCTGTTATGATTAAAAGTGGGCAAATAGAACGTATTGGTAGCGGTAGAGCTAGCAGATATATCAAAAAGAATAATTAATCAATTCAAACAAAAACCGGTAGCACATATGTGCTACCGATAATTTTATGCCATAGATACTTCAAATAGAAGATAATCATCAAAATCAAAATAATGAATATTGACGCAGTTTTATCCTTGTTTCTCTAAGAACCAACAACCATCTTCGTCAAAAATTGCTACTTCCTTATTACAAATCTTACAGATATAACGGACGCCTACACCGCCGCACTTGAGTGCGGCGGCTTTTTTTATGTCTAGTACTTTTTCGATGTGGAATTGCCTGCCGTCTTCCCATAGAATCTTTATGGGGATACATTTGCCTTCTGGCGTATGTCTGACTACTATATCAAGTTTTATTTTAGGCATTATAATCATCTCCTAACGGAAATAAGAAACAGGATGAATGGTGTGGTCTTCTTTAGGATTAAAGCCGGTAAGAGCCGAATCTAATAGGCATGAAGCACGCAATATAGAATTGTGTCCGAAACGACTTCTCAAAGAATCAATGGTGTGTGCAAGGTTTTCTTGCTGAATTATTTTTTCGTTGTCGTCAAATAGTGAAAGTTCCATATAACTGTTTTCGGTTACAAGGTCTATAGCTCTTATTCCAACAGACCGAAGCGGATTGAGCCAAGTATAATTAGCTATCAAAAGTTCCATAGCAGCATCTAAAATATCGGTACTTAGATATGTTGGTTTCTTTAATTTCTTTTGTCTTGTAATTGAAGTTAGGTTATTATCCCTAAGATATATTTGAACTCCCGTACATTTTAAACCATAATCACGAAGCCTTGCTGCTACCGATTCAGAAAGAACAGTGAATACGAGCATAACGTCTTGGTTATTTACTAAATCTCTTGGACAGGTAGTACCGTTGCCTATGCTTTTTACTGCACTGGCTTCGTTCAGTTTGCGTACTGGAGCAGTATCTTTACCATTAGCAAATAAAGAAAGAACTTCACCCCATTTGCCAAGCATGCTTACGAGTGAATCAACAGGATATTTAGCTAAGTCTCCTATTGTTAGGATACCTCTACTGTTAAGCTTCCTTTGCGTTGATTTTCCAACATAGAGCAGTTCTGATACCGGTAGTTGCCAAACTATATCCTTAAATTTATCGTAAGGTATTATGGTTACGGCATCAGGCTTCTTCATATCAGAGCCAAGTTTAGCAAAGATTTTGTTGAAAGATACTCCGATGCTTACAGTAATTCCCAACTCTTGTTTTATCCTTAAGCGAATAGAGTTAGCTATTGAAGAACCATCTCCACAAAGCAAAGTGGAGCCTGTAACATCTATCCAGTTCTCGTCTATACCAAAAGGCTCTATTTGGTCTGTATAATCGTAAAGAATTTGGCGAGCAAGACGAGAAAACTTTAGGTACTTTCTAAAATCTGGTGGAACAGTTACAAGGTTTGGAGCTTTAATCTTTGCTTCCCATATAGCTTCACCAGTTTTAATGCCTAACTTTTTTGCAAGCATATTCTTAGCAAGGATGATGCCATGGCGATTCAATGGGTCTCCGGCAACTGCGACAGGTAGATGCCTAATCTCTGGTCGATAAAGGCATTCTACAGAAGCATAAAAGTTATTCATATCAATGTGTAATACGGTTCTCATAAAATCACGCTTTCGTAAATTAAACGTATCAACAAAATTGTGTTCGATAAAAGTATAGCGTGAATTGTTAAATATATCAAGCGAACAGGTTGAAAAGTTATTATCAGTCTAATTAACAGATGAGTAAATAAACAGAAGCCATACACAAAAAACAT
>JAFTID010000020.1 GCA_017457085.1 Phascolarctobacterium sp. | reverse complement strand
GGCGTAATCACTGACATTTGCACTGAAACTGCCGATGTTAAAACCTTCCGTGTAGAAAAAATTGGTGGCGGTAAATTGTTCGAGCATATGCCAGGTCAATGCGCTATCCTTTCTGTTCCAGGTAAGGGCGAAGCAATTTTCTCTATAACTTCTTCACCGACTAATGAAAAATATATGGAGTTCAGTATTAAACGCTGTGGTTCCATTACAGACTTCCTCCATTATGAGGTAGAGGTTGGTCAACAAATCGCAGTACGTGGTCCTTACGGCAACAACTTCCCTGTAACTGACAAGTTGGTAGGCAAGGATATCCTCTTTATCGCTGGTGGTATCGGTCTTGCGCCCATGCGTAGCGTTATCAACTATATGCTTGATAAGCGCGCTGACTATGGCTCCATTGATATTGTCTATGGTGCCCGCAGTGTGGAAGACTTTGTTCGTTACAATGAACTGAGTGAAGTTTGGCCTGCACAGCCTGATACCCACGTGCATCTTACCATCGACAGACCTCAAGAAAACTGGCAAGGTAATGTTGGTTTCGTGCCTGCTTTCTTAAAAGCTTTGCAATTCACTCCTGATAAAACCGTTCTTTTGTGTGGCCCGCCCATTATGATTAAGCTGTGCTTGGCGGTACTGGTAGAAATGGGTTTTGAGAAGAACCAAGTTTATACTACGCTGGAACTGAAAATGAAGTGCGGTGTAGGTAAGTGTGGACGTTGCAATATTGGTGGCAAGTATGTGTGCAAGGATGGACCCGTCTTCACTTGTGACCAGTTAGATGAGATGCCAGACGAGTACTAATGTTCCCAATTAAATGAGAGGAATGAAAATAATGGAAGAATTTGTAACAGTTTATTTGTTAGGTAAAGAGTACAGCGTACCCGCAACTTTGACCATTATGGATGCCATGGAGTACGCAGGCTTTAAGCTGGTGCGTGGCTGTGGTTGTCGTAGTGGTTTCTGCGGTGCGTGTGCTGTTATTTATAGAATCAAAGGCTCTACTGAATTAAAGGTTGTGCTTTCCTGCCAAACTAAGGTAGAAGAGGGAATGTGCGTTGGTAAAATTGACTCCTTCCCCGTGAATAAACGCACCTTTAATATTGAGGAGATTAAAGCAACTGACAACATTGTTGGTCAATTGTATCCGGAAATTTTCAGCTGCATTGGCTGCAACGCTTGTACCAAAGGCTGTCCTCAAGGCTTAAGTGTTATGCAGTACATTGCTTACGCTCAACGTGGCGAATACGAGAAGGCTGCTCACGCTTCCTTTGACTGCGTTGGCTGTAACATTTGTGCTTCCCGTTGTCCTGCACAAATCAGCCACAGTGCTGTAGGTCTCTTGTGCCGCCGCTTGACTGGTAAGTACATTGCTCCTAAGTGTGAGCATTTGGCTGACCGTGTTGCTGAAATTGAAAACGGTGACTACGTAACTTTGCTGGAAAAATTAAAGAATACTCTCCTTGATGAACTCAAGGACATGTATAATAAACGTGAGATTGAAAAATAAGGAGGGCTGAAGATGAGCGCATTTACAGAAGATATGTTAAAATCCATGGCTAATGTTGAGCGTACTCGCCAAGCCCGCTTAAATAGCACTCCGGAACGCTTCAGTGCTGAAGAAAAGGAAGCACTTTTGCAAGCGTTCCACCCTGACTACAGCACTAAAGGCTTCAAAGTTTTAGAGGTTGGTCCCAACAAAGGGGAGAAGGCTCCCGTAGAATTGGCACAGCTTTTAGAAGGCAAGAGCTTGCTGCAAGGCGTTGCTGTTGATTTGGAACGCGTTGATTATGATGTAGATGTTTTGGTAATTGGTGGGGGCGGTGCAGGTGCTGCTGCTGCCATCGAAGCTAAGCGTGCAGGTGGCGATGTGCTTCTTGTTACCAAACTGCGTATGGGTGATGCTAATACCATGATGGCAGAAGGCGGAATTCAATGCGCAGATAAACACAATGATTCTCCTGCCATCCACTACCTTGATGCTCTTGGTGGCGGTCACTACAAAAATATTCCTGAGCTTTTGGAAAAACTTGTTACTGAAGGCCCTCTTGCTGTCGATTGGCTTGACAAAATGGGCGTTATGTTTGACAAGGAAGCTGACGGAACCATGGTTACCACTCACGGTGGTGGTACTTCTCGTAAAAGAATGCACGCTTGCGCTGACTACACTGGTGCAGAAATTATTCGCGTATTGCGTGACGAAGTGCAAAACTGTGGCGTAAAGATTTTGGAATTTGCTCCTGCAATTGAACTGCTTTTGGACGAGGCAGGACAATGTGCTGGCGCTGTACTTCTTGACTACGATAGCAACGAACACCTTGTTGTACGTGCTAAAACCGTAATCATGGCAACTGGTGGTGCAGGGCGTCTGCATTACCAAGGCTTCCCGACTTCTAACCACTATGGTGCAACTGCTGACGGTCTTGTTATGGCTTATCGTGCAGGTGCTCCCTTGATTTACGAAGATGCAATCCAATATCATCCTACTGGCGTTGCGTATCCTGCCCAAATTTACGGCGCACTTGTTACTGAAAAAGTTCGTTCTCTTGGCGCACAATTGGTTAACAGCCAAGGCGAAGCCTTCATGCATCCCTTGGAAACCCGCGACGTATCTGCGGCTTCCATCATTCGTGAATGTACTGCTCGTGGTAACGGCGTCAAAGCTCTTGACGGTGTTGCGCTGTGGCTTGATACTCCGATGATTGAAATTATCAACGGTGAAGGTACCATTGCTAAACGCTTGCCTGGCATGCTGCGCATGTACAAAAAATTCGGTATTGACCTGCGTAAAGAACCCATCCTCATTTATCCCACCTTACATTATCAAAACGGTGGTATCCTGATTGATGAGAACGCTGAAACTAAAATCAGCGGCTTGTATGTAGCAGGCGAAGCTGTTGGTGGCATTCACGGTACTAACCGTCTGATGGGTAACAGCATGCTGGATATTGTCGTATTTGGTCGCATTGCTGGTATCAAAGCTGCTGAAAAAGCTAAGAATGTTGAACTGGGTAAGCTTTCCCTCGCACACGTAGAAAGCTTTGCAAAAGAAATGGAAGCAGCTGGAATTACCAGTGACGTTCCGTCTCCCAAACTTTTGCCCGTTTATACCCACGGTCGTAATGCAAGATAAGTTTATATTTAAAAGGCTGGAAGTAAAATTCCAGTCTTTTATTTTTTGTGGCATAAGTCTCAAATTGACAAAGCGTGCTCCTATTGTTAAGATTTATGTAGTTAAAATAGGAGGATGGTTATGGATACCATTGTCATTAAAATAAAAGGCTTGCGTAGCGCCGCTTGTGTCAGCAGTATTGAATATAAACTGCAGCAATTGCCTAATATGGAAGCTGTGCATGTAGATTTTGTCACCAGCGAAGCCTTGCTACGTTCCTTTGCAAAAATAAATATAGTTGAAGTTAAGAATATCATTGAAGAAAATGGCTTTAGCCTTGAGTTGAAAGAAAAAGCTTCTGCCATAAAGAAAGCCCAAAAGAAATCTAAGGCTCATCTTTGGATTATCGGTTTGTCATTTCTTGCTTTAGCAGTAATCGAAGGCGTAATGTTCTTCAGCAGATATGCTTTTACAATGGAGCTTGTAAAAATTGCAGCTGGTTTAGAAATTGCTTTGACCGTTCTTGCTTTGGGACTTGCCCATAAACATCTTGCCAATGGTTTTAAACAGCTTTCTTCTGGCGTGCCGCATATGGATTCCTTGCTGGCAGTAAGCAGTTTATTAGCGTTTTTGTTCAGCGCAGTCCAAGCTTATTTTGTCTTCCAAGGCTACGCCAGCGAATATGATTTGTATTGCGCTGCTATCGTGGGAGCAATCTTCTTTACCATGTATGGTAAGAACATTACTTTAGATGCAGAGCTTTTATTTTCCAAGCACAAGAAATCTAGCTTCAAGCTTCCCAAAGGAACACTGCTCGTCAATGATGAAGCACATCTTCTGCCTGGAGAAAATTTTTTGCCCGGTGATAGTGTTCTTATCAGAGAGGGAGGTATCATCCCGGTTGACGGAATAATCTACGACGGACAGGCTAAGCTTGACGAAGCAGAAATAACCGGCTCCTTTGAACTGATTGACAAGAAAAAGAATGATGTTGTTTTTGCGGAGACTATAGTCAAAGAGGGAACTATCAAAGTAAAAGCAACTGCTACCAATAAAAATGTACAAGCTGTTCAGCTGTGGCGAACGGCTGATAAATATAGCAAGGAACCTAAATCCATGCAAAAGCTGAAAAGAACGGACAAGATTGCTGTAATTTTCTTGCCTGTTGTCATTAGCTTGGCAATAATGGCAGCTTTAAGCTGGTATTTTTACACAGGTGATGCCCAAATTTCTTTGAAGGTTCTCGTTTCCATCATGCTTGGCTCTTATCCCTGCGCCTTAGGCTTTGCCCACAGTAGCGTGCTTCAAGGAATTAACAAGCTTGCCGTTCAGCAGGGCATCGTTTTTAAGAACGCTGCCGTAATGGAACAGCTCCATAAAATTACCTTGGGAGTTTTCTCCTGCCATAAGGACAACACTAATAATAGTATGGACTTAGTGCAACTTACTGCTTTTGAATTGTACGTTGACAATTCTCTGCCAGACTTTATGTCCGACGGCAGAGTTCGTTCTGTGGTGGACTTACAGCCCAAAGAAAAGGCTGAGCTTATTCAAAGCTTACGTTGGGGTGGGGAACGTACCCTTGTTTACGGAAACAAGATTAGCGATATGCCACTATTAGCTTGCGGTGACGTAGGCATTGCCGTGCAAAATAGTGCGGCTGAACAATTTGCCCAAGTAGTTTTACCCAACGAAAACATTAAAATTATTTTGAACGCCATTGAGTTGAGTAAGAAGCTCAAAAAATTCTCCAAGAAAAATTCTATCATCGCTTTAATTTTTAACATCATTTCCTTACCAATTGCCATGGGCCTTTGGTATGCCTTTGGTGGTCTGCTTTTGGAACCAATTCTTCTGGCAGCAGTAATGTTCCTTGGTGGAATAGGTGTGCTTGTAAATTGTATCTGTCTAAAATAAACGATACCCTGACGAATAAAAACGTCAGGGTATTTATTACATTAAGTTAATAAAATTTATAGATATTTTTTGAAAAAAATTACCAGTAGATTTGTCAGAGATTATACCATAGTGTATAATATAGGATAGAGTAATTGTGCGGACTTGCAAATTAATATTTTTTATAAATTTTGTTCGGAAAATTTTAGAATTCGGAGGTGTATTTTTTTTGGAAAAAAATAAAAAAAAAGTGCAGATTATCCCTCTCGGTGGTTTAGGGGAAATCGGCAAAAATATGACTGTTTTTCGTTATGGCGATGACATAATTCTTATAGATGCAGGATTGATGTTCCCGGAGGACGATATGCTGGGTATCGATCTTGTTATTCCCGATATTACTTACTTGTTGGAAAATAAGGACAAGGTTAGAGCAATTTTCTTAACCCATGGTCACGAAGACCACATTGGTGCGTTGCCCTACGTCTTGAAAAATTTAGATGTTCCTGTTTATGGAACCGCTCTTACTCTTGGAATTTTGCAAGGTCGTCTCCGTGAAAACGGTGTCAGCGACGAAAACCTTGTAACCATTAAACCCGGTGATAGAATTTCTACCGGAGCTTTTACTTTGGAATTTATCCGCGTTAACCACAGCATCCCTGATGCGGTATCCATTGTTATTAAAACTCCCATTGGTACCATCATTCACACTGGTGACTTTAAATTTGACCAAACTCCTGTTGATGGACAGGTTACCCAATTCAATAAGTTTGCAGAATACGGTGATGCTGGTGTGCTGGCACTCTTAGCTGACAGCACCAACGCTGAACGACCTGGCTTTACCCAAAGTGAAAAAATGGTTGGTCAAACCTTTGATGATGAGTTCCGTTACGCACGTAATAGAATTATCGTAGCGACCTTTTCTTCCAACGTGCATCGTATCCAACAGGTTGTTGACAGTGCAGTGAAATACAACCGCAAAGTTGCAGTTATTGGTCGTAGTATGATTAATGTTGTTAATATTGCCATGGAGCTTGGCTATCTGAATATTCCTGAAGGCGTGCTCATCGATATTGACGAAACCAACAACTACTCTGCAAATCAAATTGTTATCATCACTACTGGCAGTCAAGGCGAGCCCATGAGTGCTCTTACCAGAATGGCGATGAACGACCATAAAAAGGTTGGCATTATGCCCGGCGATACAGTTATCATTTCTGCGACACCTATTCCCGGTAATGAAAAGCTTGTTTCCCGCACCATTGACCACTTGTACAGACTTGGTGCAGATGTTATTTATGAAAAATCCAACGGCGTACACGTTTCCGGCCACGCAAGCCAAGAAGAAATTAAGCTAATGCATAATTTGGTACGCCCCAAATATTTTATCCCTGTTCACGGCGAATACCGTCACCTGATTAAACACGCTAAGCTTGCCAAAGATTTGGGTATGCCTAGCGAAAACATTGTCATTGCAGAAAATGGTTCTGTAATTGAAATTACTAAGAACGGTATTGGCATTAACGGCAAGATTCAATCCGGTAAGGTTCTTGTTGACGGCTTAGGTGTAGGGGACGTTGGTAACATCGTTCTTCGCGACCGTCGCCAGCTTTCTCAAGACGGCATCATGATTGTAGTTGTTACCATTGACCGTGAAACCTGTCATGTAGTTAGCGGTCCTGACATTGTATCTAGAGGCTTCGTCTATGTTCGCGAAGCAGAAGATCTAATGGAAGAAGCCCGTGAAAAAGTTTTATACGCTTTAGACCGTTGCGAAGCTAACGGCGTATCTGAATGGAGCTTGATTAAATCCTCCATCAGAGAAAATTTAGGACGCTTCTTGTACGAAAGAACTCGTCGTCGTCCTATGATTTTACCCATTATTATGGAAATCTAAAAACGGAAGTGCTCAATCTTGTCAAAGAATACTAAAAAACCTGCACAAAAGAATTATGGAATGAAACGTTTACTTGGCGTGCTGCTGATGCTTATTTCTTCAGCGGCTATTTACGCATGCCTGAACGATGTACGTCACGGTATCCTAGTATTTTTTAAAGATACTCTTACAAAATACTTAGGTGAGTACGCTGTAGTTGCTCCCATAATCTTTTTGCTCATTGGTATTAAAGTTTTCTTTGATGCGAGAATTAATGCTTCCAAAATAGAAGCAGAGGATGCTTCTAAAATAATTGTTCAAGAAGAAACTCCTATTGCAAAACCTAGAGTTATTAAAAAAACGGAAGCTGTTTCTGTGAAACAAAAGTCCCAATCTAAACAAAAGGTTGAGCCAAAAGTTGAACCTAAGGATGTTAAACTTAGCGTTTACGACCAAGAAGAATTTGAAGACTTTACAGAAGGCATTAGAAAACCTAGCACCTTCCGCAGAATCTTAAATTATAATTCTACTAAGGCTTACGACAGCGAACAAGCTAAGGAAGAAATTACTAAAGACCCGGTTCAAGTTCCTAAATGGCAGGAAGAAAAACAAAATGTCGTGATTCGTCCTATCATTAATTACGATAAGGCTCCGAAGAATATGCCAGAGGGTAATTTCATTCCTAGAGAAAACGAAACTGAAGAAGCTTTTATAGAAGAAGCTCCTGCAGCAGAACCGGAAATCAGAAGACCGATTATCATCAATAATTATTCTAAGGCTACTCAGGAAGAAACACCTGCTAAAAAAGTTCCTTTAAAAAAAGAGGAACCTGAAATTACCATCATCGATAGTGCAGATAATATTACTCCTACTGCTGGTTCCCAAGGAAAACTTTTTAGCGAAGATACCATTAAGAAATCTAGCTACAGACTTCCTCCCTTAGAAATTCTTGATAAACCTGTTGTTACTGACCCAGTTTCCTACAAGAATGACATTATGCGTCAATGCTCCGTATTAGAGCAGACCTTAGCTGACTTTAAGGTTAGGGCGAAGGTAATCGCAGTAACGCGAGGTCCTTCCGTGACACGCTTCGAGCTGGAACCTGCTCCCGGTGTAAAGGTAAGCTCTGTTGTAAATCTGGCTGATGACATTGCTTTGAAGCTGGCAGCTCCCGGTGTGCGCATAGAGGCTCCCATTCCCGGCAAAGCAGCCATCGGTATTGAAGTACCTAACATTAAAAATGACCCTGTTAATTTTAGAGAAGTTGTCGATAACGAAGTTGTTGCTAAACAAGAATCTAGACTATGCATTGGTTTAGGCAAGGATATCAGCGGTAACATCATTCCTGCTGATTTGTCTAAGATGCCTCACTTATTAGTTGCAGGCTCCACAGGTTCCGGTAAATCTGTTTGCATCAACACAATTATCGCAGGTATTTTATATAAAGCTCACCCAGATGAGGTGAAGCTGATTTTGGTAGACCCCAAGGTTGTAGAATTATCCAACTACAATGGCATTCCTCATTTGCTCGTTCCCGTAGTTACTGATGCTAAGAAAGCAGCTTCCGCGCTCCATTGGGCTGTTGCTGAAATGGAACGACGTTATAAAGCCTTTGCAGATAACCACGTTCGTGAGATCAAAAGCTATAATGCACAGGCTGTAGAGAAAATGCCTTACATTGTCATTATCATCGACGAATTGTCCGACTTGATGATGGTTGCCAAGGTAGACGTGGAAGATGCTATTCTGCGCTTGGCACAAAAGGCGCGTGCGGCTGGTATTCACTTAATCTTAGCAACACAAAGACCTTCTGTTGATGTTATTACTGGTATTGTGAAAGCAAATATACCGTCTCGTATTGCTTTTGCCGTATCATCCCAAACAGACTCCCGTACCATACTGGATATGGGCGGAGCAGAAAAGCTTTTGGGTAAAGGTGATATGCTTTTCTATCCAATTGGTTTCAACAAACCTGTCCGTGTTCAAGGCGCCTTCGTCAGCGATGCAGAACTCAATAGAATTGTTGATTTCATCGTTAAACAATCAATCCCTGTTGAATATAAAGAAGAAGTTACGAGCCAAGCGCTGGAATGTGATGCGAAAGAAAACGCAGCTCAGGAAGAGGGTAGTAGCTCCGTGATGGAAGATGAACTTTTTGAAGATGCCTTACGTTTAGTAATGGATATGGGACAAGCATCCTCATCCATGCTGCAACGACGTTTCCGCATTGGTTACACTCGTGCAGCACGTCTTGTAGATACTATGGAAGAATTAGGTATCGTAGGACAATCCGTAGGTAGTAAGCCGAGAGAAATCATCTTATCACGACAAGAAATAGAAGAAAGATTTTTATACCATGATTAAAAGGGAGAATCTTATGGAAAATATCGATAACATTGATAATTACAATAGTGTTGGTAATATCCTCCGAGAAGCAAGGGTTAAGAGAGGACTTTCTCTCATGGATGTTGAAAAAGCTACCAGCATCCGCTGTTCTTATTTAAATGCTTTGGAACAAGACGAATACCATAAATTGCCCGAAGAAGTTTTCATTAAAGGTATGATTCGCAATTATGGCAACTTCTTAGGTTTGAATGGTCCTGAACTTGTAGATTCCTACAAAGCTCAAAAAGTTGGTGCTTCTGTGGATAAAGTAAAGAGCCAAGGTATCCGTGAGGTTGAAACTGTAAAATTAAATATTTCTTTGAAACAACATCGCAGTGCTGGTAGTGGTGTCGATGCTTACCAAGGTCCTAGCTCTAAGAAAACTATCGCTAAGCAAATTTTTGCAGGCGTATTGGGCGTAGTAGTTTTAGTTGGTGGTTATTTCGCAATGCCCAAGGCTATGGAATTATTACACTCTAAAGACGAACCTAGCAAGCCTGCTGTGGTAGAAGTCGCTCCTGCTACTCCTATGACAGAAGAAAAGAAAGCAGTGCAAGAGGTAACACCTGTTGTGGAAAATGTAGTAGTACAAATGACTGCTCACGGTAAATGCTGGCTTGAAGTTAACGCTGATGGCGCAAGCATTTTTGAGGGCATGCTTTCTGCCCAAGAAACCAAGACCTTCGAAGCTAAAGATAAACTAGTTGTTAAATATGGTAACGTTGGTGTAATGGAAGTTGTGGTTAATGGCACTCCTGTTAGCATGCAAGGCGAGCAAGGCGTTGCAATCAAAACTTATACTCGTTAATTTTGGAGATACGTTATGAAAAAGTTTTTACCGATTTCTAAAGAAGAAATCGTTGAACGTGGTTGGAATCAAATAGACTTTTTATTTATCAGCGGTGATGCCTATGTTGACCATCCTTCCTTTGGACCTGCTGTAATCTGTAGAGTTCTGGAAGCACAAGGCTACAGAGTTGCTATGCTGTGCCAACCTGAATGGAAAAATCCTCACAGCTTTGCTGCCTTAGGAAAACCGCGCTTAGGCGTGCTTATTTCTGGTGGTAACCTTGATTCCATGCTGTGTCATTATACTGCTGCGAAAAAGCCTCGCACCAATGACAAATACACTCCCGGTGGCGAAATGGGTAAGCGCCCTGATCACGCTACCATGGTTTACGCACAACAGGCTAAAAAATTATGGCCTGACCTTCCTGTTGTCATTGGTGGTATTGAAGCCAGCCTGCGCCGTTTCGTGCATTTTGATTACTGGGAAAACAAGCTGCTGCCTTCCATTTTGGAAAGCAGTGGTGCAGATTTGCTGGTATACGGCATGGGTGAGAAGCAGATTGTAGAAATCGCTGACTTCTTGGCTGGTGGTGCTTCTATGGAAGATATGCACTACATCAGAGGTACTGCCTACGCTTCTAAAGAAAAACCTGCTCTTGATAAAGATGAGTATGTAGAACTGCCGTCTTTAGCAGAGATTAAAAACGATAAAGTGCTTTTTGCCAAGGCATACAAGCTGCAAAGCAAAGAGCAAGACCCCTTCTATGGAAAGACCGTAATCCAAAAGGGTGTCAAAAAATATATCGTTCAAAATCCTACAACCTTCCCCTTAGAACAAGAAGAAATGGATGCCATTTACGATTTAGATTATATGCGTGACTGTCATCCTTCTTATAAAGCTTATGGTGGTATTGCTGCCTTGGAAGAAGTGCAGTTCAGTATTGTAAGCTGTCGTGGCTGCTTCGGTAGTTGTTCCTTCTGTGCTATTCATGCCCACCAAGGACGTATCATTCAAGCTCGTAGCCACGAATCTATTTTAAGAGAAGCTAAAATTATTTCTCAATTACCCGGATTCAAGGGCTACATTCACGACGTTGGTGGTCCTACTGCTAACTTCCGTCATCCTTCCTGCGCTAAACAATTAAAGGTTGGCGTGTGCAAGGATAGACAATGCTTGTTCCCAAGTCCTTGCCCCAATATTAACGCAGACCACAGCGATTACATTGCTTTGTTACGCAAGGTACGTGCGCTTCCGGGTATAAAAAAAGTTTTCATCCGAAGTGGTATTCGTTTTGACTACCTATTAGCAGATAAAAACCTTAATTTCTTAGATGAACTGTGTCGTTTCCATGTTAGTGGTCAATTAAAGATTGCTCCCGAACACGTGGCACCGCCTGTTTTAGATAAGATGGGCAAACCCGGTAAAGAAGTTTATACTCGCTTTATGCGTTTATTTGATAAAAAGAATAAAGAAATTGGCTTGCCCCAATATCTTGTTCCTTATTTTATTTCCAGTCATCCTGGTTGCACCTTGAATAATGCTGTTGAATTGGCAGAATTCCTGCGCGATATTAAACACCATCCGCAACAAGTACAGGACTTCATTCCTACTCCGGGCAGCGCATCTACTGCAATGTATTATTCTGGTGTTGATCCTGAAACTGGCAAGAGTGTTTTTGTTGCCCGCAATCCTCACGATAAAGCAATGCAAAGAGCGTTGATGCAGTACCGTAATCCTAAAAACCGTCAGTTGGTTTTGGAAGCCTTGCAAAAAGCAAATCGTATGGACTTAGTTGGTAACGGACCTAAATGTTTGATTCACGTTGATGAAAAAAATACTAAGCGTGGTTTTACTAAAGGTAACGCCAACAAAAACGATAGAAAACCTGTCACAAAAAATAATACCCGAAAACGTAAATAGGGGAGAAAGCAATGTTTCGTAAAGCAATTGCTCTGCTGCTTGTTGCTGTGGCAATGTTCCTAACAGCTTGTAGTCAAGATGAGCCTAAAGTAAAAGAAAATAAAACAATGGTTATATATTCTCAGCTTGAGCAAGATTTTACTGAAGCATTGTTAACTGCTTACGTTGAGGAAAAGGCTGATTTAAAAATTACTGCCATCTATGAATTTAACCCTGATGCTCCTGAACCAGATATGATTTTAGCTGAACGTTCAGTACTTCTTGATTTACAAAAGAAGGATGTACTACAGCAATATAAATTAAGTTTTTCAGACAAGCTTAATAAAAAATTTGTAGACGCAGATGGCTATTGGTATGGAATGTTTTATGACCCTGCAGTGCTTTTGATTAATCAGCATTTTGCACGTACAATTGGTCAAGAAAAGCTCCGTGGCTGGTTTGACTTGGAGTACCTCAGAGAAACTCGCATTGTTTCTGAAAGCATTTCCAATAGCAGAAGCTCTACCAACTTTTTGTGTGCTTTGGCATCTAATATTGGCGAAGCTACTGCCTTAAATTACCTTTGGAATATCAATAGAAACGTTCCCCAATACGCGAAGTTTCCTTTTACTCCCGTTAGAATGACTGCAGTTGGAGATGCAGATATCTCCATCACAAGACAAAGCTACGTGGCTAAATACTTGGAAAACAATTTTCCTGCTTATGTAGTGATGCCTAAAGAGGGTACTCCCATTAATTTGTATGGAGCTGCCATATATAAAGGAAGTAAAAATTCTGCCGAAGCAGTTAAATTTATTGAATGGTTGATAACAGACCAAGAAGCTAAGGCTGTTTCTCAAAGTATAGATACAGGTTTTACCTTTGTTTTCTCCTCTGAAAATAAAGACAAAGCCATTAATCCAGAATTGTTATGGTTAAATACAGAATATATTCAAAAAGCACAGGAGGAAGCTTTAGTTTCCCTCTGGCTTGAAAAAGTAAGATTTGGTGATAAAAACTAGGAGGGTAATAATGAAATTAGGTTTAGTAAGCCTCGGTTGTCCTAAAAATTTAGTTGATTCTGAAGTTATGCTTGGTTTAATTCGTGAAAAAGATTTTGAAATTACCAATGATCCTTCTGAAGCAAATATTATTATCGTAAATACCTGTGGCTTTATTGAAAGCGCTAAGGAAGAATCTATTAATACTATTTTGCAAATGGCTGAATACAAAGTAAGCGGCAGCTGCAAATATTTGCTGATGGCTGGTTGCTTAGGTCAACGCTATGCTGACGAGCTGTTTGAAAACATTCCCGAAGTAGATGCCATCGTTGGTAAAAATAGTTTTGCAGATATTGGCTACGTAATTGATGAAGTAATGAAAGGTAGACGCTTCGTTTATTTGGACGAAAGCGGTTATGTACCTAATCAGCCGCGTATGCTTACCACTCCTAATTACATGGCTTACCTGAAAATTGCCGAAGGCTGTGATAACTGCTGTTCCTACTGCGCAATTCCGCAGATTTGTGGACCTTACACTAGTCGTCCTTATGAAGACGTAATGGCAGAAGCTAAGGAATTGGCAGCAAGTGGCATAAAAGAAATCATCGTTGTTGCGCAAGATACCACCCGTTATGGCGAAGACCTTTACGGTAAGCTGATGCTTCCCCAATTGTTGAAAGACCTTAACGAATTGGAGGGAGTAGAGTGGATTCGCGTAATGTACTTGTATCCCAACAACTTTAACGACGAACTCATTGAAGCCTTTGCAACTTTAGACAAGGTGTGCAAATATATCGATATTCCCCTGCAACACGCAAGCGATTCCCTGTTGAACAGCATGAATCGTTTTGATACTAAGGCTCAGGTTGAAGAACTGCTTGCAAAACTGCGTGCAAGAATCCCCGGAATTGCCATCAGAACTACCTTCATCGTAGGTTTCCCCGGTGAAACTGAGGAAGACTTTGATATCCTCAAGGAGTTTGTTGCAACACAACGCTTTGAAAACGCAGGTGTGTTCCAATATTCTCAAGAAGAAGGAACTGTGGCAGGCGCAATGCCCAACCAAATCCCCGAAGAAGTCAAAGAAAACCGCTATCATGAATTAATGGCACTGCAAGCTGAAATTTCTGAAGAACTTCATCAAGAAATGGAAGACCAAGAAGTTACCGTTGTAATCGAAGGCTTCGATGAAGAAAATCCTGAACTGGCAGCTGCACGCTCCTACCGTGAAGCACCTGAAATTGATGGTAACATTTTCGTAGAGAATGCAGGCGATTTAAATATCGGTGATTTTGTTAAGGTTCGCATTCTGCAAGGCTTTACATATGAAATGGTGGTTGAAAAAATATGAGTCAAGAAAATTCCTTAGCAGTCGAATTAGGACAGAAGCTTTTAAAACGCCATCAGACCATTGCCTTTGCTGAATCCTGTAGTGGGGGACTTGCCAGCAGTCTTGTAACAGACGTGGCTGGAAGCTCTGAATATCTGATAGGCTCTGCTGTAACCTATACTAATGAAGCAAAACATAAGCTTTTAAAGGTTAAGAAAAGCACTTTGACCACCTACGGAGCAGTTAGCGAAGAAACCGCCTGCGAAATGGCGCAAGGTGTGCGAGAACTTTTCGAAAGTGATTATGGGGTAGGCATTACTGGCAACGCAGGTCCTGGTGGAAGCGAGGGTAAGCCTGTTGGCTTAGTTTATATTGCAATTGCAACACCAAATGGTGTATACTGCAAAGAACATAATTTTACATCTACTAGAATTGAAAATAAACTTAGAATCGCACTCACGGCGATTTCCATGGTTATTGATAAATTAAAAGAAGAATAGTTGGAGGAAATATTTTAATGACAAATACTCAAAAAGAATTTTTTGGCGAACTCTTATTAGATAAGAAAATTGTTACCGCTTTGACTGACATGGGCTTTGAAGAACCTTCTCCCATTCAAGCTGCTACCATTCCTTTGGTATTAGAAGGCAACGATGTAATTGGTCAAGCACAAACTGGTACCGGTAAAACTGCTGCTTTCGGTATTCCCATCGTACAAAGCATCACTGACCATCGTCATATCCAAGCTTTGATTATGACTCCGACCCGTGAGCTTGCCATCCAAGTTGCAGAAGAAATTAGCAAAATTGGTCGCACCACCCGTATTAAAGCATTGCCTGTTTACGGTGGCCAACCTATCGAACGTCAAATTAAAGCTTTAAATAACAATGTACAAATCGTAATTGGTACTCCTGGTCGTTTGATTGACCACATCAACCGTAGAACCATTAAACTTGACCACATCAAATTCTTGGTTCTTGACGAAGCAGACGAAATGCTAGATATGGGTTTTGTTGACGACATGGAAGAAATTATGCGCAACTTGCCTGATGAACGTCAAACTTTGTTGTTCTCTGCAACCATGCCTCGTCCGATTTTGAGCTTGACTAAAAAATACATGAAAGCTCCTAAAAACGTAGCAGTTAGCAAAGAAGACTTGACTGTTCCTCTGATTGAACAATACTACTACGAAACTAAAGATAAGATTGAAGGCTTGTGCCGTTTGTTGGATGCAGAAATCGATGGTAAACTTATCATCTTCTGCCGCACTAAAAAAGGTGTAGACGATTTGGCCATCGCTCTTTCCAGCCGCGGCTACCTTGTTGAAGGCTTGCATGGTGACTTGAGTCAAACTCAACGTGACCGCGTAATGAAAAAATTCCGCGAAGGTACTGCAGAAGTACTTATCGCTACTGACGTTGCAGCTCGTGGTATCGATATCGACAACATTACCCACGTAATCAACTTCGATATTCCTCAAGACCCGGAAAGCTACGTACATCGTATTGGTCGTACTGGTCGCGCAGGTAATACTGGTGTAGCAATGACCTTCATAACTCCGCGCGAATTCCGTCAATTAAAATTAATTGAACGCATTGTTCATACCAAGATTCAACGTCGTCAGCTCCCGACTGCTGCCAACGTAATTGAACGTCAACGTGAACAAATCATCAGCAAAATGCAAACCGTTTTGGAAATGAACCATTACCAAGACTACATGAGCATTGCTGAAAGCTTGCTTGATGATTACTCTGCAGAAGATGTTGCAGCTGCTGCCATCAAATTGATGCAAGAAGGAAACAAAGCTTTGGAAGCTCCTGCTGAAGATATTATTGCTCCTGACCTGCAAAATACTGGTGGTCGTCCGGGGATGGTACGCCTGTTTATAAATGTTGGTCGTGCGCAACGCATCAGCGTAAAAGACATCATCAGCACTATCGCTATTGAATCTGATATTCCTGCTCGTGACATCGGTAAAATTGATATCTACGATAAATTCACCTTTGTAGAAATCCCTGATGATGTTGCAGAAAAAGTTCTGGGTGCAATGCACAAAAACACCATTCGTGGTTACAAGATAAATGTAGAACCTGCTCGTGTTCGCAAATAAAATTTACGACATTGTAGAGGCAAAAGATAATGAGTGAAATTTTAGGAAACCTTAAAGGTATTCGCAACTCTGTTATTGAAGAACTTAAAACTCTATATGATATGAAGCTGTCTTCCGGGCAGCTTCTTTCTGCGGAATTAGCCTTAAAGCTTGCTGATATTACTGAATTTATCAATCGGGAAGTTTCTGTTTACATTACTCGTAGCGGACAAATCGTGAGAGTAGCTGTTGGCAGTAACGAAACTGTAGAGCTTCCTGCTGTAGAGGGTAGGAGGGGGAGCAGTCGTTTAAGTGGTATCCGCTGCGTACATACTCACCCCAATGGAACACATTCTTTGAGTGGTGTAGACATCTCTGCTTTAAAAGCTAATCGCTTCGACTGTATGATTGCCATTGGCGTAACTGCTCCTGATTATACCCAATCTACCTTAGGCTTTGGAATGATTGTAGGCGTCGATGAAAATGAACAGTTCATTGTGGAAAACTATGGTCCACTTTCCATGGCAGAAGCTGAAACAATCTACTTCCCCAATTTAGTAACTACCGTTGAACGCATTCTGGAAAAGCAAACTGCAAGTACATCCTTGGCACAAGCACAAGAGCGTGCTGTCCTCGTAGGTATGGAATACAATGGCATGCTCAACACTTTAGGTTGGAGCATCGAAGATTCTGTAGAAGAGCTTAAACAGCTGGCAGATACTGCTGGTGCGCAAGTTGTTGCACGTTTTATGCAGAAACGACCAAAACCAGATCCTGCGTTCTTTATTGGCAAGGGTAAGGTACAGGAGCTTGCTCTGTTCGTACAGCAGGAAAATATTGACCTGTGTATCTTCGATGACGAGCTTTCTCCTGCACAGCAAAGAAACATTGAGCAAGCCATGGGTATCCGTGTCTTAGACCGTACTGCTCTTATTCTCGACATCTTTGCTCAACGCGCGCGTACCAACGAAGGCAAGCTGCAAGTTGAACTGGCACAGCTCCAATATAATTTGCCTAGAATTATGGGCAAAGGCTTGAGCCTGTCACGTCTTGGTGGCGGTATTGGTACTCGTGGTCCCGGTGAAACCAAGCTAGAAGTTGACCGCAGACGTATTCGCGACCGCATTGCCTACATTAAAGAATGTATTGGCAAAGTAAAAAGTGTTCGTAATTTGCATAGGGCAGGGCGTAATAAGGCTTCTGTTCCTACAGTTAGCTTGGTAGGGTATACCAACGCAGGTAAATCTACTTTGCTGAATACCTTAACAAACTCTGATATTTACGCAAAAGATCAGCTCTTTGCAACCCTTGACCCCACAACTCGTCAGCTTGATTTGCCCAACAAACAGCAAGCTATTTTAACAGACACCGTTGGTTTTATTCAACGTTTGCCTCACCAATTGGTTGCTGCCTTCCAATCTACTTTGGAAGAAGTTGTAGAAGCAGATGTTCTCTTACACGTTATTGACGTTAGCCATGAGCTGTACAAGGAACAAAGCAACGCAGTTTATCACGTCTTAGAACAAATTGGAGCCAAAGATAAAACTATTATCACAGTTTATAATAAAATTGATAAACTCCCTGCTGATTCTGCTTTGCCAGCACGCTTAGCGCAAGAAGAAAACAGCATTTGCATCAGCGCGAAAACGAACATTAATCTTGATAAACTTCTAGAACTGATTGCCGAAAATTTAAAACTCAAAGCAGTAGAAGAATACTTCCTCATTCCTTACAGTGATTCTGCTGCAGCAGCACGTTTACATAGCGTAGGTACTGTTTTAGAACAAGAATATTTAGCAGAAGGTACCAAATTAAAAGTTCGTCTTGATGCAAATCAATTTGGCGAGTTTGAAAAATTTCTTAGTAAAGGTGAAGAAAATTGATAGATTTTAAAGCAATAGAAGCAGCTGCTTTAGCTGATGTCGCTGCTCACAGCTCAGAACTGGAAGAAGCAGCTCTTTTCAATACTAATAAAGTAATCCAAGCGTTCCGTAACAATATGGTTTCTGACTTTTATTTAAAACCTACCACTGGTTACGCATATTCTGACGTAGGTCGTGAAAAGCTTGACCTTATTTACGCAGAGCTTTTCAAAACTGAAGCTGCCCTTGTTCGCTCTCAGTTCGTTTCTGGTACTCACGCCCTTGCAGTTGCACTCTTAGGCAATCTGAAAGCAGGGGATGAACTGATTGCGGTAACAGGTGCACCTTACGACACTATGCAAACCATTATTGGCTATCCTGTAAAAATGGAAGGCTCCTTGGTAGATATGGGCGTTACTTACAAAGAAATTCCTATGAGTGGCGACCATGCAGATCTTGAAGCAATCAAGGCTGCTGTAACCGAAAAGACCACTATGATTCACATTCAACGTTCCTGCGGTTATAGTGCTGTTCGTAAAACTATTACCATTGAAGAAATCAGCAAGATTTGTAAGGTAGCAAAAGAAGCTAATCCTAATGTAATCTGCTTTGTAGATAACTGCTATGGTGAATTCATTGAAAAACAAGAGCCTACCGAAGTTGGTGCAGACCTTATTGCTGGTTCTCTCATTAAAAACTTAGGTGGCGGTTTGGCTCCTACAGGCGGTTATATTGTAGGTCGTGAGGATTTGGTAGAAAAATCTGCTTATCGTCTTACAGCGCCTGGTTTAGGTGGAGAGATGGGGGCTACCTTAGGAGATACTGCTCGTGAATTTTATCAAGGTCTCTTTATGGCACCTCACGTTGTTCTGCAAGCAGTTAAGACTGCCATTTTCGCTTCTTCTGTATTCAAACAATTAGGTTACGAAGTAAAACCTTTGCCCGAAGAAAAACGTAGCGATATTATTCAAGCCATTACCTTAGAAAGTAGAGAACGTTTGTGCAATTTCTGCGTAGCTATTCAAAGTAACTCTCCTGTAGATGCTCACGTTGAACCGGTACCGTCTCCGTTACCTGGTTACCAAGACGAAATTATCATGGCGGCAGGCACCTTTGTACAAGGTGCATCCATTGAACTTAGTGCAGATGGTCCTTGCCGTGAACCCTTTAACGTATTTTTCCAAGCTGGCTTAACTTTTGAACATGGTCGTTTGGCAATCATGGCAGCCGCAGAAAAAGTAGGGGCTAAATAAAAAAGAAGCTTTAGAATTACGAAAACCTCCTAGAAAAAGCTCTAGGAGGTTTATTTTTGCCTAAAAACGTCATAATGACATCATTTTAATTTTACAATTATCTCATAAATTAAAGAATTTCATTAAAAAAGGGAAGCTTCGAAAAAGCTTCCCTTAACTTTAAAATTAAAGCATTCTGAAAACAGAGATTACTTTGCCAATTACTTGAATGTTATCGGTGCCAAGAATAGGTTCATATTTATCGTTTTCCGGTTGTAAACGGATACGTCTTAATTCACGGAAATAACGTTTGCAAGTAGTTTCTTCGCCATCGATAAGAGCTATTACAATATCACCATTGCTTGCAGAGTTTTGTTTGCGTGCAATAATGTAGTCACCATCTAAAATACCGGCGTTAACCATACTATCACCAGTAACAGAAAGCATGAAAACATCTTCATCACAACCAATAAGGTCTAAAGGAATAGGGTAAGTTTCTTCTACATTTTCAACAGCCAAAATGGGAATACCTGCTGTAACTTTACCTACCAGAGGAACAGGAACTACAGTCTTATTACGCCACTCTTCATTAGAATTGAAAATTTCGATAGCACGAGGCTTAGCAGAATCACGTTGTAAGAAACCAAAATTTTGTAAATTTTTCAAATGGTTATGAACGCTAGCACTGGAAGACAAACCTACAGCTTGACCAATTTCTCTTACAGAAGGCGGATAACCTTTAGCTTTACTAAATTCTTTGATAAATTGTAAAATAGCACGTTGACGATCAGATAACATCTCTTCAGTATACTTACCGTCAAAATCGGGGGGCAATGCTTTTCTACGACCCATAATACAACCTCCAATCATTTGTTCGTACAGTTTGCTTGTTTTTATTTTATCAGATATCCGCGAAAGTGTCAAACGGTTGTTTAAAAATAGAAAGAGTTATGTTTGTTTATAAATTGTTATGTCCGATAATATATATTATGTTAATATTGACTTGGTTATATCAAACCAAATTTAGCTAGCTTGGGCTACTATACAAGCATAGAAATTATGTGGCTATAATCAGCGTGTTCAATAGGAGAAAATACACAAGCACTTCTAAAACTGTTCGCT
>JAFTID010000003.1 GCA_017457085.1 Phascolarctobacterium sp. | reverse complement strand
GTGGCCGGTGAAGAACGGATGGCATTTGGAGCAAACGTCAACGCGCAATTCCGGTTTTACGCTACCAGTCATGAAGGTTGCACCGCAAGCGCAGGTTGCTTTTACTTCATTGTATTTCGGATGAATTTTTTCTTGCATTCTCTTGTACACCTCTCTTCGCTATTAAAATGTGTATGTATAGTCGATATTAACGCTAAATAATTGTATCACAAGGCGGCAAGATAAGCAAGCTGTTTTTCTTATTCTGAAAATTATTTTTAAACCTTGAAAACAAGACTACATCTACCTTTCGATGATGCCGCCCCCCACTACATATTGTCCATCATAGAACACTACCGCCTGCCCCGGAGTAATTGCCCGTTGAGGTTCGTCAAAAATTACATGCACTAAACCATTTTCTGCAGGCTCAATGGTAGCAGAAACGTCCTTCATTCTGTAGCGTGCCTTGGCGGTAACGCGCAGAGGCTCACGCAGTTCATCTATGGTAATGAAGTTCACATTGCTTGCCCACAGCTCTTTAGAAAACAGAGCATCATTAGGGCCAAGCACCACAGTATTGGTCGCAATATCCTTGCGGATTACGTAAAGAGGATACTCGTAAGAAATACCCAAGCCCTTACGCTGACCAATGGTGTAATGGAGCTGTCCCTTATGCTGTCCTAAAACAGTTCCGTCCAAATGAACGAACTTGCCGGGCTTACTCTTTACGCCTAAACGAGCAATAACTGCGGCATAATCGCCATCAGGAACAAAGCAGATGTCTTGGCTGTCAGATTTATGGGCAACCTCCAAGCCAGCCTCATCAGCTTTGGCACGAATCGCAGTTTTAGTAAGCTCTGCCAAGGGAAGCAAGGTGTGCGCCAATTGGTCTTGAGTCATATTAAAGAGCATATAGCTTTGGTCTTTAGAAGCATCGTCACCACGAGCAAGGAGCCAACGGTTTTTAGCTTCGTCGTACTCAATGCGTGCATAATGCCCCGTCGCCATATATTCACAGCCCAAGTCACGCGCCGCCTCGAACAAAGCACCAAACTTAATATACTTGTTACAGTCTACGCAAGGGTTCGGCGTACGCCCACTTTTATATTCATTTACAAAATGGTTGATAACGCACTTCTTAAAGTAAGCACTAAAATCAAGGACGTGGTGTTCAATGCCCAGTTTTGCGGCAACTGCTTTCGCATCTTCCACATCTTGCTTAGGAGCATCAGGTTCTTTAATGCCTACTTCCCTATTACCAAACATTTTTACCGTAGCACCTACAACTTCATAGCCCTGTTCCTGCAAGAGGATAGCTGCGGCACTACTGTCAACGCCACCACTCATGGCAGCTAAAACTTTCTTTTTCATTTTATTTTACCCAAGCTCTGCGCAGGCTTGATTAATTGCTTCCTCGTCCACACGCATAGCTAAAATAGTTTTTTCGATAAGCTCGTCCACAGTCCAGCCAAGACGTTCAGCACCGAGGGTGATTACATCACGGCTGCAGCCTGCTGCGAATTTTTTATCTTTAAATTTTTTCTTAACGGATTTCAGTTCTAAGTCCATAACACTTTTGGAGGGGCGCATAATTGCTACCGCACCAATCAAACCGCTCAGCTCGTCAATGGCAAAGAGAACCTTTTCCATTTGATGTTCCGGTTCAATGTCGTTTTGCGCCAAACCGTAGCCGTGGCTAGCAGTTGCACGAATAAGACGTTCTTCCAAGCCTTTTTCACGCATAATCTCTTGGGATTTGATGCAATGCTCGGTAGGATAGTTTTCAAAATCCAGATCGTGGAGCAAGCCTACTTGTGCCCAAAAATCTGCTTCTTCACCATAGCCAAGTTCGTTAGCAAAATAACGCATAATACCTTCTACGGTCAAAGCGTGGCGTAAATGGAACGCTTCCTTATTGTATTCAGTCAACAGCTGCCAAGCAGCTTCACGTGTTAAAGTCATAAAGCCCTTCCTCCAAAAAATTATTCTATAAAGCCAGGTGTACTCAAATAACGTTCACCTGTATCAGGCAATAAAGCCACAATGTTCTTACCTGCAAATTCAGGTCTTTGTGCCAGCAAGGTTGCAGCGTAAGCTGCCGCACCAGAAGATATGCCTACCAGCAAGCCTTCATATTTTGCCAGAAGTCTGCAAGTTTTGTAAGCATCTTCTGCATTTATATCCAGCACTTCATCAACAACAGTTTTATCAAAATTTTTAGGAATAAAATTTGCACCAATGCCTTGAATTTTATGAGGACCAGGCTTGCCACCATTTAAAATTGGGGAAGCATCAGGTTCCACAGCAAAAACTTTAATATTGGGATTTTGTTCTTTCAAATATTTACCAGTACCGGAAACAGTTCCGCCAGTACCTACACCTGCCACAAATACATCTACCTTGCCGTCGGTATCTCTCCAAATCTCAGGACCAGTAGTTTTATAGTGGATAGCAGGGTTAGCAGGATTGTCAAATTGACCGGGAATAAAGGAGCCTTCAATCAATTTTGCTAATTCCAAAGCTTTGTCGATTGCACCTTGCATACCTTGCGCACCGGGAGTAAGCACCAACTCCGCCCCATAAGCCTTCAACAAATTGCGGCGTTCAACGCTCATGGTATCAGGCATTGTCAAAATAGTTTTGTAGCCTTTGGCAGCAGCAACGCTTGCCAAGCCAATGCCAGTATTGCCACTGGTAGGTTCGATAATAGTACTGCCCTGTTTTAAAACACCTCTTGCTTCTGCATCTTCAATCATAGCAAATGCAATGCGATCTTTGGCACTGCCTGCAGGATTGAAATATTCTAACTTGACGATTACATTCGCCGGAAGATTTAATGCTTCGTTGTAATTATTTAAAGCCAGCAACGGAGTATTACCAATTAAGTCAGTTAAATGAGTAGCAATTTTCGTCATATAAAGTCATCTCCTTAAAGCATACTTTGTATGTATGATTTAAGGAGATTGTACACCTACCAACCTTCACTGTCAAGAAAAAATCCTCTAGCAAAAACTTGGAAAGTCGAATATTTTATTTTCCAGCCATCTTAGCTTCGTGTTCTTTAATCAGGTCAACTAAGGTTGTTCCGTCAACAATATCATCGATAGCTTTTTGCATTTTTTTATACAAATCAATGGTCATGCAAGTATCAGTATGCTCGCAGTTTGCACCACATTCCAGGCACGCAACAGGAACAAGACTGCCTTCTACCAGACGCAGAATTTCACCAACAGTATATTTATCAGGTTCTCTAGTGAGACGATAACCACCTTGAGCACCACGTGCACTTTGTACTAAACCGCCCTTGCTCAGAAGATGTACGATTTGTTCCAAGTACTTGTCGGAAATATCTTGTCTTTGGGAAACTGCTTTTAAAGGGATAAAATTGCCGGTATGGTTAATTGCCAAATCCAGCATCAGTCTAAGAGCGTAACGCCCCTTGGTAGAAATTTTCATACGACTCACAACCTTTCCTAAGATGATTTTATTTTACTATACAAGTCGTATGATTTCAATTCTTAAAGCTGAAAATTTAGTATTTTTGCTAAAATACATTCAATTCGTTAGCAATGAAACAGTTTTTGTGTTAGAATATGTCTGTATAGTTTTTTAGGAGGCATATTATGGACGCAGCACAACTTGATAAAACCTTTAAATATTATCTGAACCTTTTTACCCAAGACGAAGAATTAGCAAAAATTTTGAACAAAGTAAGCTTCCCTGAACTGTTCAATCCTAAATTCTTGGAAGAAAACAGCAAATGGACTTCCATGGACGATATGATTTGGCGCAGCGGCTTCGGTATCATGAACCTGCTGGAAGTTGAACAAGTTAACCAAGACAAATGGAACGAATACGTTGCTAAAAATTCTGATTGCGCAACTTGGCATGAATTTGGCAAGCTGGCAATGGTAAAATGGATGGAATTCCAACTGGAAGAACACAAGAAAAAAGGTAACTAAGCCCTAAAAAATTTAGAAGCAGGCAAGTACGCCTGCTTCTTTTTATTTTGCAATCTTCATTTTAAGACCAAAGCTTTTAAATCACATGTACGCTAGTACTTTGCACAGCCTTATGCCAACCGTCAAGAAGTTTTTCGCGCTTATCAGCTTCCATATTGGGAGCAAATTCGCTGGCGATAATATGGTTAGCCTTGATTTCTTCCTTGCTTTCCCAATAGCCAACAGCAAGACCTGCAAGGTACGCAGCGCCCATAGCAGTAGTTTCAATAAATTTAGGACGAGCAACTATAGTATTGATAATATCTGCTTGGAACTGCATTAAGAAGTCATTAGCGCAAGCACCGCCGTCTACAGCCAAGGCAGCAAGTTTAATACCACTGTCTTCTTCCATGGCTTTCAGTACGTCAGTTACTTGGTAAGCCAAAGATTCCAAGGTAGCACGGACAATATGGTCACGGTTTACGCCACGGGTTAAGCCAACAATGGCACCACGAGCGTACTGATCCCAATAGGGCGCGCCCAAACCTACGAAAGCAGGAACCATATAACAGCCATTAGTATCTGCTACGGCACGAGCACATTCTTCGGATTCTGCAGCATTGCGAATCAAGCCAAGTTCATCACGGAGCCATTGGATAGCAGCACCAGCTACGAAGATGGAGCCTTCCAAAGCGTATTCTACTTTCCCGTCCACGCCCCAAGCAATGGTGGTAACAAGTCCGTTTTTAGACGCAACAGGTTTTTCACCGGTGTTCATGAGCATAAAGCCACCAGTGCCATAAGTATTTTTCGCTTCACCGGGAGCAAAGCAGGTTTGTCCGAACAGAGCGCATTGTTGGTCACCAGCAGCACCTGCAATGGGAACCTCTTGTCCGAAAATGCGTGCTTCTGTCGCACCGTAAACACAGCTGGAGGGTTTTACTTCCGGCAACATTTGACGGGGAATGTCTAAGATTTTTAAAATTTCTTCATCCCATTCTAAGGTGTGAATGTTAAAGAGCAAGGTTCTGGAAGCGTTGGAATAATCTGTTACGTGTACCTTGCCACCGGTCAGCTTCCAAATAATCCAAGTATCAATGGTACCGAAAAGCAGTTCCCCTGCTTCTGCACGTTCACGAGCGTTGGGAACATTGTCTAAAATCCATTTTAATTTGGTACCGCTAAAATATGCGTCCAGCACCAAGCCTGTTTTATCGCGGAACATATCGGTCAAGCCTTGTGCTTTCAGCTGGTCGCAATATTCTGCAGTACGACGGCATTGCCAAACGATTGCCTTACAAATGGGGCGACCAGTTGCTTTATCCCAAACCACGGTAGTTTCACGTTGGTTAGTAATGCCAATGCCTGCTACGGAATCAAGCTCTACGCCCAGCTTTTCCAACGCTTCAAACATCAAGCCTTTTTGAGTTGCCCAAATTTCTTCTGCATCGTGCTCTACCCAGCCCGGTTGGGGGAAGTGTTGGGTAAATTCTTTTTGGGCTACGCTGCAAATTTGTCCTTTTTTATCAAAAAGAATGCTTCGGCAGCTAGTAGTACCTAAATCCAAAGACATAATATATTTGCTCATACTTACACCTCGTTTTAAGAAAAATAACACAAATTATCAATACCTATATTATAACAGAAAACTTATCCTCAAAGGATATGCTAGCAAATAAAAATACCCTCCTTACTTTTTTCAGTAAAGAGGGTAATATTTATCTTATTGCTTGCTTCTTTCTGAAGAAAATTTCTAACAAGGGAGGCACAAGCATATTAATAGCTAATAGCCTTACCAGCTGGTACGCCAAAATCGTCGCCACATCTTCGCCCATGCTTAACCCTGCCAGCGCCATTTCTGCAATGCCACCGGGAGCCATGGCAAGAAAGGCTGTTACCAGACTGAAACCATAGCGGTCAGAAAGCACATAGGCAACGCCAATACTAATCACTACCAAAAGGGCAGTACCACCAAGAGCAAAGGGAAGAATGTCCTTAGTCTGGGCAATGCGTTTGGCATCCATAATCATGCCCATGTAAAGGCCAATGCTCACTTGGGCAGGCGCCATCAACAAACCGGGAACAGGCTGCACACTACCAACAAAGATGTTGAAAATGGTAGTCGCCAAAATTGCACCTAACAACGTTGGTGTAGGCAAATGCAGCTTCTTGGCAACAAAGCCACCTAAAAACGTCAGCGGCAAAAATACGCTCCAATGGTAACCAGCATGTTCAACTAATGCCAAGGGACTATGAATAACCTTAGCATCAAGAAGCCATACGGTCAAAAAGGGAACGGAGATTATTACCCCAAAGAGACGGATAACTTGCATTACCATCACTACATTGGGATTGACACGTTTGTCTTCTTCTGCCATCAAAAGAGACAGGGTCATACCACCGGGAAGCATGCCCACAATACAGCTTTGCAAGTCTTCACGGGTAATTTTAGAGGTAACAATGGCAATCACAATGCTCACACCTAAAGCAATAGCAGTAGCTTCCGTAACACCCAAAAGCTCTTCCAAAAAATTGTTCCAGGCTTGCGTGTTAAAGTTTACGCCAATGCCGTAGCCTGCTACCATCAAGCCAAAGTCTCGCCACAGACGAGGCCAGCTTACTGCTCTTTCACGGGCAAAGGTCTTGTATAAAATTGCCGTAATCATACCACCCAGCATATAGGGAATGGGTATGTGCATTTTCATCATCAGTGTACCTAAGAACCCTGCCACGATGAAAAGTAAAAGCCTATCCAACATTCAGCTCATCCCTTAAAAATTATTCACCGCACCCATAATACGTGCAATTAACTCGCCACGAGTGGTGTGCTGTGTAGAAGAATACACCATAATCTGGTCATCACTCAAGCCAAGTTCACGACGGAACAAAGCTTTTTGACTTGCTGCTGCATTTTTAGAAAGCTTATCTGCCTTTGTCAAGATGACTTGCACCATCAAGCCACAGCTTTTTAACCATTGATAGCATTCCATATCGTTTTCCAAAGGCTTATGACGAATATCAATCAGCTGGCAAACCATGGAAAGGTTATCGCTACCAGAAAGATATTTGGCAATGAAGCCGGACCATTGGTCACGGTTAGCCTTACCGGTACGAGCGAAGCCATAACCGGGCAAGTCTACCAAGTAAAATTCTTGACGTTCTACAGATTCATCTTCTAAAGTACGTTTAGCTTCTAAATCGTAAAAGTTAATAGTTTGAGTTTTACCGGGAGTAGCACTTACGCGAGCCAAGCCATTACGACGGCACAGGGAATTAATCAAAGAAGATTTACCCACATTACTGCGACCGATGAAGGCAACCTCGGTAAGTTCCGGTTGAGGGTATTGTTCAGGACGAACAGCAGAAGCAATATATTTAGAACGGATAATATCCCAAGTACCTTTATTCGTCATGCTTATCCTCCAATGCCAAGCTTAAAACCTCGTCCATGTGTTTTACGGGAATAAATTTCATTTCAGCACGCACGTTTTCAGGAATTTCTTCCAAATCCTGCATGTTACGTTGGGGCAACAGAATGGTTTTTACACCGTAACGATGAGCTGCCAGCATTTTTTCTTTAATGCCGCCAACAGGAAGCACTCTACCGCTCAAGGTAATTTCGCCAGTCATGGCGATGCCTGCTTTTACAGGACGTTTTGTAAGAGCAGAAACCATTGCAGTTACCATGGTGATACCTGCGGAAGGACCATCTTTAGGAATAGCACCTTCGGGCAAGTGAATATGTAAGTCTTCGGTTTCGTAGAAGTTATCTTCCAAGCCCAATTCTTTGGCACGGCTACGGATATAAGTGTAACCAGCTTGAGCAGATTCCTTCATTACGTCGCCCAGTTGACCAGTCAAGGTCAATGCACCCTTGCCTTTCAGCACCAGCACTTCTACCTTTAAAAGCTCGCCGCCAACAGCAGTCCAAGCGAGGCCAGTGCAAATGCCTACTTCGGAAGCGATGGTTACATCATCTTCCAAGAAGATTACAGGGCCTAAATATTTTTCCAGGTTCTTTTCAGTAACCTTGGCAGATTTGCAGGTACCAGTTACCAATTTATGAGCAACCTTGCGGCACACGCCTGCAATTTTGCGTTCTAAATTACGCACGCCAGCTTCACGGGTGTAATCACGGATTACGCGGCGCAAGCCTTGTTCGCTGATGGACATTTTACGTTTGTCCAAGCCGTGAGCCTTACGTTCTTTCGGAAGCAGATGCAGTTCTGCAATCTTAACCTTTTCGTCTTCGGTGTAGCTGGAAAGCTGGATAACTTCCATTCTGTCTAAAAGCGCAGGCGGAATAGTTTCCACGGTGTTAGCAGTTACAATCCAGAAAACATTGGAAAGGTCAAAGGGAAATTCAATGAAGTGGTCGCTAAAAGCATTGTTTTGTTCCGGGTCAAGAGCTTCGAGAAGTGCAGAAGCAGGGTCGCCACGGAAGTCAGAAGCCATTTTGTCAACTTCGTCCAGCAGGAACACAGGGTTCATACAGCCACAAGTTTGCATGCCGTGAATAATTCTACCGGGCATTGCGCCAATGTAGGTACGGCGATGACCACGAATTTCTGCTTCATCACGAATACCACCTAAGGACACACGGGTATATTTACGACCAATGGCTTCAGCAATGCTGTGCGCCAAGGAGGTCTTGCCCACGCCCGGAGGTCCTACCAAGCAAAGGATGGGGCCTTTGGTATCTTGAGTCAAGGCACGCACTGCCAAAAACTCCAAGATACGTTCCTTAACTTTTTTCAAACCGTAGTGGTCTTTTTCCAGCACTTCTTCAGCACGTTTCAAATCAAAATTATCTTGATTGAACTTGCCCCAAGGCAAAGCTAAAATCGCATCTAAATAGTTGCGGATTACAGCGCCTTCTGCCATCATGGGAGGCATCTTGTAAAGTCTGTCCAGTTCTTTTTCAAGTTTGGTAACAACTGCTTCGGGAAGCTCCAAGGCAGCCATTTGCTTTTTATATTCTTCAATCTCCGCTTTCAGTTCGTCGCCTTCGCCAAGTTCCTTGTTGATGGCTTTAATCTGTTCGCGCAGATAATATTCTTTTTGGTTGCGCTCAATTTGCTTGCGCACTTCTTGAGCGATATTTTTTTCAAGGCCTGCAATTTCCAGTTCCTTGCTCAAAAGCTCGTACAGCTTGTGCATACGCTTTTGTACGTTAGCCAGTTCCATCAGCTGTTGCTTTTCGTCCATGCCAACTGCAAGATAGCCTGCAATCATATCAGCAACACGACCGGGGTCAGGCTGACCTTTCAAAGCCTGCAGTACTTCGCTGTTAACTTTTTTGGTTACCAGCACCCATTGTTCAAAAGCTTCAATGAGCATACGGCGCAGTGCTTCTACTTCAATTTCGTAGCCCAATACGGGAGCAAGCACGTGGCAATGACCTACGAAGTAAACTTTTTCAGTTGCAGAATCAGTAATGGAAACGTATTCCACACGTTCCAAGCCTTCTACCAAAATGCGGATAGCACCGTTAGGCAATTTCAAAAGTTGCTTAACTTCGGCTAAGGAGCCATATTTATATAAATCCTCAGGCTGTACATCGGTCAGAGCCGCATCCTTTTGGGTTACCAAAAGCAGACGACGACCGTTTTCCATAGCAGCTTCAACGGCAGCAATGGATTTTTCACGACCAACATCAAGATTGGTAATCATACCCGGAAAAACCATCATGCCGCGCAGTGCTAACAGCGGTAAGGTCATAATTTCTTCAGTCAAAGCTATCCCTCCTTTAGACGGAAATAGGGAGAAAGGCAAAGCCTCTCCCCCTTTTATTCTTTTACTCAATAATCATCTGTGGCTCAGCATGTTGACGTACAGTTTCTTCAGTTACGATACATTTGGTAACATCGTCACGGGAAGGAACCTCGTACATTACGTTGCGCATGATGGATTCGATAATGGCACGCAAGCCACGAGCACCAGCGTTGCGTTTCAAAGCTTCTTCTGCAATGGCAGTCAAAGCACCATCTTCAAATTCCAGTTCTACGTCATCCATAGCCAAGAAGTGTTGATATTGCTTAATCAAAGCATTACGTGGTTCGCACAAAATGCGTACCAACGCTTCCTTATCCAAGCTGTTCAAGGTAACAACAACGGGCAAACGACCTGCAAATTCAGGAATCAAGCCAAATTTCATCAAATCTTCAGGCAATACCTTAGCGAAGATTTCGTTATTGTTAACTTCCATTTTCTTTTTAATGTCTGCGCCAAAGCCCAAGTTCTTTTTACCGATACGTGCGTTGATAATGTTTTCCAAGCCTGCAAAAGCACCGCCGCAGATAAACAGAATGTTGGTAGTATCAATGGTAATGAACTCTTGGTGAGGATGCTTACGACCACCTTTAGGCGGAACGCTGGCAACAGTGCCTTCCAAAATTTTTAAAAGGGCTTGTTGTACACCTTCACCGGAAACGTCTCTGGTAATGGAAACATTTTCAGATTTACGGGAGATTTTATCGATTTCGTCTATGTAAACGATACCGCGTTGAGCAGCTTCCACATCATAATCAGCATTTTGAATAAGTTTCAGAAGAATGTTTTCTACGTCTTCGCCAACGTAACCAGCTTCGGTCAAAGTGGTTGCATCTGCCATGGCGAAGGGCACCTGTAAAATCTTAGCCAAGGTTTGCGCCAGCAGGGTTTTACCGCTGCCAGTAGGGCCAAGCATCAAAATGTTAGACTTTTGCAATTCTACAGTACGTTCTTCTTCCGGATTTTGCAATTCATAATTGATGCGTTTATAGTGGTTATAAACAGCAACGGCCAAGGTTTTCTTAGCTTCGTCTTGACCAACTACATATTCATCAAGAATTTCTTTGATTTCTTTCGGTCTGGGCAATTCGCTGACAGAGGGCATGCTTTCAGCCATTGCCTTTTGGTTATCCTCTTTAAGCATATCTACGCAATAATCGATACACTCATCACAGATACAAACTCCACCACGACCGCCTTTAATCATACTGCGGACTTGACCTTCGCGTTTACCGCAGAAGGAACAGGAGTTTTCTTTATTCCCCTCATTAGCCATAGGTTATCTCCTTAAATGTATCTTATTTTGCAGCTTCGTGACGTTCCAAAACCTTGTCAATCAAGCCATATTCCATAGCTTCACGGCTGGTCAGGAAGTAATCACGGTCAGTGTCATGAGCAATCTTTTCGATGCTTTGACCTGTATGCTTAGCGAGTACGCCGTTCATTTCTTCGCGCACGCGCAGAATTTCACGAGCGTGGATTTCAATTTCAGAAGCCTGACCTTGAGCACCGCCCAAAGGTTGATGAATCATAACACGGGAGAAGGGCAACGCAAAACGTTTGCCGGGAGCACCCGCAGCCAAAAGCACAGAAGCCATGGAAGCCGCCATACCCATGCAAATGGTGGAAACATCAGGTTTAATGTATTGCATGGTATCGTAAATAGCCATACCTGCACTTACACTACCACCGGGACTATTGATATACAGATGGATATCTTTGTCAGGGTCTTCAGATTCTAAAAAGAGTAATTGAGCAATGACAACATTCGCCATGTTGTCATCGATGGGTCCGGTCACAAAAACTATTCTGTCTTTGAGCAGACGAGAGTAAATGTCATAGGAACGTTCTCCGCGGCTGGATTGTTCAACGACGATAGGCACGTAGTTCATTGTTTCACTCCTTCACTATAAAACACCACAAGTGCCGTAGGAACTACGGCACTTTTAAGGTTAGTTTTTTAAAATTTTAGGGATTAAATTATTGAGCGCTGTCGATTACAACATGAGCAGCTTTGCGGCGCAGGATGTTTGCCAGCAAGAGGCCCATGGTGCCGTTGTTTTTGATGATTTGTTTAACATCTTCAACTTTTGCACCGTGTTGGTTAGCGATTGCAGCGATTTCAGCATCAACGTCAGCCATGTCAACTTGGATGCCTTCAGCTTTAGCGATTGCATCAAGAACCAGGTCGGTTTTAACGTTTTCTTCAGCAGTCGGGCGTTGGTTTTCACGGATTTTGTCCATGTCTTGACCAGTGTATTGCATGTACATTTCCATAGACATTTTGCGAGCTTCGAGGCTCATTTTCATTTCGTCAACCATTTGGGTGATGCGGTCTTCGATCATGATTTCGGGAACTTCGAAGGTAGCGTTAGCTACTGCCAAGTCAACCAAAGCGCGTTCGTAAGCTACTTTAGCTTGTTCTTCTGCAGCTGCTTGCATGCGTTCTTTATAGTTAGCGCGCAGTTCTTCAACGGATTTGAAATCGCTGTTAGCTGCAACGTATTCGTCGGTCAATTCCGGCAATACTTTGCGTTTAACGTCTTGGATGTTTACTTTGAATACAGCTTCTTTACCAGCCAATTCAGCTACGAAGTATTCGGTCGGGAAGGTTACTTCTACGTCAGTGGAATCACCTTTGGACAAGCCAACCAATTGGTCTTCAAAGCCGGGGATGAAGGAGTTAGAGCCAACTTCCAAAGGATAGCCTTTGCCTTCGCCGCCGCTGAAAGCTTCGCCGTCAACAGTACCAGCAAAGTCGATGATTGCGAAGTCGCCTTTTTCGATTACAGCGCCTTCTTCTGCAACTACCATTTTAGCGTTGCGGTTGCGCAGGTCGTTCATAGCAGCTTCCAAATCTTCGTCGGTTACAACAGCTTCTTGTTTTTCAACGTGCAAGCCTTTGTATTCGCCCAGTTCCGGTTCCGGTTTCAAAGTAACTTTGATAACCAATTCCATGTCTTGACCTTCTTCGAACACGGAAGTTTCTACTTTCGGGTCATCAACGGGGATAAGTTTTTGGAGTTCCAATGCTTCGCTGTAAACTTTGTTAGCTACCATTTCGAAAGCTTCTTGTTTAACAGCTTCTTTGCCATAGTGCATTTCGATAATGTTACGGGGAGCTTTGCCTTTACGGAAGCCCGGGATATTTACGCTTTGAGCAATTTTTTGAACAGCTTGTTTAAAGCCATTGTTTACAACTGCTACTTCAGCAGTAATTTTCAGAGTTGCTTCATTACCTACTCTTTCAACGGATACGTTCATGAATAAAATCCTCCCTTAAATTTATATGGGTAAATAAAATAATATAATCGGATTAGTGTGTCAGCTTTCCTACAGCAATTCGCTGACATAAATCGCTCATAGTATCATATCATAAAGAAGCTTTCTTGACAATACTAAAAAGCCCTCTAGAAAACTCTAGAGGGCTAAATTTTTAAGTGGAGCGGGAAACGAGGCTCGAACTCGCGACCCCCTCCTTGGCAAGGAGGTGCTCTACCACTGAGCTATTCCCGCAGGTCATTCCGTTGTTCGGAACGATGTTTATTATATTGCATTCCAAAAGCTTTGTCAACACCTTTTTTAAAAAAGTTTTTGAGGAAGTTTTAGAAGAAAGAATTTCATAAACAAAACAGGTACCACCTACAAACAAAGGCATTGCCAACAGAATATTTCTTACCGATAGATTCAAGTGTAACACACCTAACTTAATCACCATAAGTCTTTTACGGAACACCGCAATGTATAAAATGAAACTATACTATATTTTGAAAAGAGGTAAATAAAATGGCACTACCACCAAAAGAAACTTTATTTTTCTTCAACGAACCCCATAGTAATTTCAGAGGTATATTGGCAGTAAGAGGATTGTCTAAAAACAAATTAATTTACGAAAACCTCCCCAAGCTTTCTCATGACACAAACATTCAAAAATTTACCATTATAGATGCAAGTAGTGCATACAGATTCGATAGAGATAAAGAACTTATCGGAAGTCCATTTATTCTATTTTTTTGTTGCACTAAAGAAAACTTACAGCATGCCATCGATTTTTTCAAACCACAAACCGCACTTGCTTTTAAAAACGAAACTGCCTGTTTAGAATATCTTTATGCAGTTATCTGTCAATCCACCTATGGTGCAATCATTGACTTTGACGAAACAGAAGCTTTAGAAATCCTAAAGGCTTATAAAAAAGGGCAAAATGAAACTCCAAGTATTATAAGCTGTTGCGATGCCAAGGAAACTGATGTCATTTCTAACGATGCTGACTTCTTTTTCTCAAACATAGTTAATTCCATTGAAATAGCACACAGAATATTAACGGCTACTACCATTTTCAAAACAATGTCAAAATATGCAGATAAGTGTGTTACTGCGCTGATGGTTACTAATCATCGCGAAAGTTATCAGAAGATGTTTTGGGGAGATTGAAAAAGAAACCCCTACTTACATACAGCAAGCAGGGTTTCTCTCAATTACTCATTATAAAGTTTTTTCAATGCTATAATTACATTTTTAGACTCTTCTTCTGTTAAATAAGGTACTTTTGTAGTTCTAGCCCAATAAAAACTTTTGCCTCCCAACAGTCTACCAAGTTCTCCCGCTGAAATACAACGTAAATCATCAATACTTTCAGGCATATTAATCGGAACAACCATATCTACATTATGATATTTAACTCTCGTTGCTCCTTTATATTCTTCTTTAGGTTTATCCCACAAAATTCTGCCTGCTGCAACAATGCCTTTGCCTTTTACATAATAGAATACATAATCATTTCTATTAAAGTATCCAACAGCATCAGCAGCTGCCCCCCATGCGCGGACCTGCTTATCTTCATACATTTCTTTGGTATATCCTTCGTTATATGTTCCGCAAGTATCAAAAATTATCCCTTTGACATCTTTAGGATTCAAATGATAATCATATGGTTTAGCAAAAAACTCAAAATAAGTATCTTTACCAATATCATAAATTCTATATGGTATGAAATCGATATCCAGCCCTTTTCCTTTCCAATAGTCAACAGCTCTCATCAGTTCTATATCAGAAGAACTACCCACAATAATCAACTTTTGATTTCTATTAAAATCTGTTTCTTTCAGTGCATTTTCCAATTGAAAATTTTCCTTGTGAGCTTCCTTTAAACTTACATCACTATCTCCCATATAAGTTTGGTAGTTCTTTTCTAACTCAGAATAAGTTTTCATTCCATGAGTTTGTGCATATCTAAGAATTTGCAATGTTGTATCTTTACCAACAACACCCACCTTAAGTTCAAAAATTACCATATTCCCATATTGATCCAGAGCCCATAAATCTGCTTCCTTCTGCCATTGCCGTTCCTGAAACACAGGCATTAACTGGTTATCTTCAAAAACAATATTCATAAGGTTCTCAGCCAACAAATTTTCTAAATCTTTTTCACTCCAACCTTTAGCTCTAAAATCATCAAACTTCATAATTTCCAATTTGTTATTATTAAGTTTATACAACATACATATCACCTCTAACATTTATTATACCAAAAAAACATCATCTCCAATACTTCGCTTTCCCCTTTTCATCTCACCTAATCTTATAAACTAAAAACATAACATCCAAAGGAGATACTTATGAGAAACAATGACTTTGACCTAAAAAATCTTGCTGCCAGAAATTTAAGTTTCTTAGAAACTCAACGCCTAGCTCGCAATCTAAACAGCATTGAATATAATCGCAGAATGCAAAAGCAACACCCACTGCCAATAGGTTTAATGATATTCTTAATGGCAATTCCTTTTATATATTTCATTATTTCTATACTAAGCTATGACAACATATTTAACATAAACGGAATCGCAAGTTCCATTTATGATTTCTTCACACGTATTTTCTAATATATCTCATACATTTCACACACTGCTCACAAGGCTTTTAACCTGTTTTGTCGAATTATTCCTGTAACAAAAAATCACAGGAGGTCTTGTTATGAGTACTAAAAAATGGATAGCAGCAGCTTTAATTGGCGGTTTTATTTTTGGCAACGCAATGGCACCTGTTAACGCAGGCATTTTTGATAAAGTTCTTAAAGGTGGTCTTGTAGGTGTAGTAGTTGATAAAACTGCTCCGCAAATTAACGATGCCATCAACGCGATTACTGCTAAACATGGTTTAAGCAGCACCTACGCAACAAAGGTTGTTCCCATCGTTGCAGTTGGTGACGGCAGTCGTGCAGGCGCAGCGCAAGTTTCCGGTCCTCAAGAACTAGTAGACCAATGCCAAGCAGCACTGCAAATTGAACAAACCATCTTTGGCGTGCGTGCCATGGTTTTAATCCCCATCGACAAAGTTGCAGTTAAAGACATTAACCGCGTGCAAGGCGTAGGCGTTGCCGCACAAATTGATATTAAGCTGTAAAATTTTCCACAAAACGCCCTCTCATTCTTTAACTACAATTGAACTTTAAATTTTGGCAATGTGTTCAGAAAATTTTTTAACCGGAACTTTCCTATTTGCGATTAAAAATATTTTTTGATTAACATTGCCATTTTTGCTTTTTCAGTTGTAGTTATAGTGTGAAATCTTCTTTTTTTCTTTTTCTTTTTTTCTTCTGCCATCCGTTCAAGCAAAACTGAAAGT
>JAFTID010000019.1 GCA_017457085.1 Phascolarctobacterium sp. | reverse complement strand
GACGCGGGCCGTATTTCTCTACATAGCTACCTAAGAAGCCTGCGGAAAGACCCAAGAATAAAATCGCAAGGGAGAAGGTCCAGGTTACGTCCTTCAAGGAGAAACCCATTGCTTCCATGATGGGCTTGGTGAGTACGCTCCAAGCGTAAACACTGCCGATACAGATGTGAATACCGATTGCTGATAAGGCGATGAGCCATCTGTTCTTGGTTTGTTGCATTGTGATAACCTCTTTTCGTCAGAATATTGTTATAGAAGCACTTGCCGCCCTAAAAACAAAAATCGCCCGGGCTCAAGTGCTTGCCCAGACGGTCGGCATAATCACAATGCAGTACACGTGGTTAACTCCACTTAATTCCGTCAGCACTACATTGCTTTATTAAGTTATGCCTTTATTATAACGGATTTCGCCTGTTTGTCAATACGTTTTCAAAAGTTATTTAATCGAGATGTTGTATGTGGTTGTAGAAGTTGGTACTAAATATAGTAAGTTGTTGCAAAAGCAAAGCAAGATGTATTCCCGCAACACTCAAACGCGACGCTCCCTTTAGTATGAAAATATCGCTGTCCACATATGCGCTTCCAAGTTGCTCGCAATAACTTACAAAGTACAGCTTAGGATGTGGAACTTCGCGATATTTTCTTGAATAAGTGTCCCTGCGTTTTCGAATCGTTGCTCGGAATAACATCTTGTTTTGCTCTTATATACTTGTTAATTAATCCGAAAAGGTTTATTTAAAAGTTGTGACAAGTTCGATGCGATGTAACTTTCTTCCAAATAACTGATTGTAATATTGACATATAAGGGCAAATGTTGATAAGATATACAGGTAATTTAAAATCAAAAGACTATGATGGGGAGGTTCCCTGCAAAGCAAAGCTTTTAGAGAAACGGCGGTTGGTGCAAGCCGTAGCAATGTAGCAGGTTATGTAGCCCTTGAGTTTTTCTGCTGAAGTAGTAGTAGGCAGAAACGTGGATGCACGTTACGCATATTGAGTGCTCAACATTCGTGTTGGGAAAATAGGTGGTACCGCGGTTATTCGCCCTGTTCTAAATTAGGACAGGGCTTTTTATTTTAGAGAGGAGAAGGTAGTTTTTATGTGCG
Source organism: Phascolarctobacterium sp. (assembly GCA_017457085.1). GTDB lineage: Bacteria > Bacillota > Negativicutes > Acidaminococcales > Acidaminococcaceae > JAHHUH01. Next base: position 11,404 of record JAFTID010000019.1, on the reverse strand, counting down.
AACAACAAGAACACAACATCCCTAAAGTTTATGACCCCGCTTCCGTTGAGAAGAAATGGTATAAATATTGGGAAGACAATGGTTATTTCCACGCAGAAGTAGAAGAAGGCAAGGATGCATTCAGCATCGTTATTCCGCCTCCGAATATTACCGGTCAATTACACATGGGTCACGCATTGGACAACACCCTGCAAGATATTCTTATCCGTTGGCACCGCATGATGGGTCACAACACCCTGTGGATGCCCGGCTATGACCACGCAGGTCTTGCTACCCAAATCAAAGTAGAAGAAGTAATCAAAAAAGAAGAAAACAAAACCCGCTATGACCTTGGTCGTGAAGAATTCCTGAAACGCGTTTGGATTTGGAAAGACCAATACGGCGACCGCATCATCAACCAATTGAAATGCTTGGGCGTTTCCTGCGACTGGGAACGCAAACGCTTTACCATGGATGAAGGCTGCTCTCAAGCTGTGCGTGAAGTATTCTGCTCCTTGTACGAAAAAGGCTTAATTTACAAAGGCACCCGCATCACTAACTGGTGCGTAAACTGCAACACTGCTTTGAGTGATATTGAAGTAGAACATAAAGATGACGCAGGCAACCTGTGGTACATTCAATATCCTGTTGTGGAAGAAGAAGGTACCTTCCTGACCATTGCTACCACTCGTCCGGAAACCATGTTAGGCGATACTGCAGTAGCAGTTAACCCGGAAGATCCTCGTTACGGTCATTTGGTTGGCAAACACCTCTGCCTGCCCATCACCGGCCGCATCATCCCCATTATTGCAGATAGCTATGTAGATTTGGAATTTGGTACCGGCGCTGTAAAAATTACTCCGGCACACGACCCCAACGACTACGAAATGGGTATCCGTCATAAATTACCCAGCATCGTTGTTATCGGCATGAATGGCTTGATGACTGAAGAAGCTGGCAAATATGCTGGTCAAGAACGTTACGAATGCCGTAAAAACTTGGTTAAAGAACTGCAAGAACTTGGCAATCTGGTTAAAATCGAAGAACACGCTCACGCTGTTGGTCACTGCCAACGTTGCGGTAGTGTAGTAGAACCTTTGGTATCCACCCAATGGTTCGTAAAAATGGAACCCTTGGTAAAAGCTGCTGTTGACTGTGTAGAAGACGGTCGCACCAAATTTGTTCCTGAACGCTTTACCAAAACTTATACTGGCTGGATGGAAAATATCCGTGACTGGTGTATCTCCCGTCAAATCTGGTGGGGTCATCGTATTCCTGTTTGGTACTGCGATGACTGCGGCGAAATGCATGCTTCCCGTACCGATTTGACCACTTGCTCCAAATGCGGCAGCACCAACATTCATCAAGACGAAGACGCTCTGGATACTTGGTTCAGTAGCGCATTGTGGCCTTTCTCCACTATGGGCTGGCCCGAAAAAACTCCGCTCTTAAATCAATTCTATCCCACTAGCGTATTGGTAACCGGTTACGACATCATCTTCTTCTGGGTTGCTCGTATGCTGGTTATGGGTATGGAATTCATGAAAGACATCCCCTTCGAAAAAGTATTCATCCACGGTCTTGTTCGTGATAGCCAAGGTCGCAAAATGTCTAAATCCTTGGGCAACGGCATTGACCCCTTGGAAGTTATCGATAAATATGGTGCTGATACCCTGCGCTTCATGCTTATCACTGGTAACACTCCGGGTAACGATATGCGCTTCTATTGGGAACGTGTAGAATCTACCCGTAATTTTGCTAACAAAATTTGGAACGCATCCCGTTTTGCATTGATGAACATTGAAGGCTATGACCCCAATGCCAAACTTGCTCCCTACACCTTGGCAGATAAATGGATTCTCTCCCGTCTCCAACACGTATCCAAAGAAGTTACCGACCTGCTTGGCAAATTTGAATTGGGCGAAGCTGGCCGCAGCATTTACGACTTCATTTGGGGCGAAGTTTGCGACTGGTACATCGAACTTGCTAAACCTCGTCTGTACAATAAAGAAAACGCTGAAGAACGTGCAACTGCTCAACACGTACTGGCTACCGTTCTTACCAGCGCAATGCAACTCTTGCATCCCTACATGCCCTTCATTACCGAAGAAATTTACCAATGCCTGCCTCACCAAGCAGAAAGCATCATGGTTTCCGAGTGGCCCTTCGCTAAAGAAGAACTTATGGACGATGAAGCTGAACGCTTGATGGGTGCAATTATGGACAGCATTAAAGCTATCCGTAACATGCGCGCAGAAGTTAACGTACCGCCCGGAAAGAAAGTTCCGGCAATCCTCCTTGCTGCTGCAGATTTGAAAGCTGGTGTAGAAGCTAACGCTAACTACATCCACCTGATGGGTGCTATTGACGAACTGACTGTTTTGGCTGACGATGCAGCTAAACCGGAAAACGCAATGGCAGCAGTTGTAAGCGGTATTGAAGTTTACCTGCCCTTGGCTGGCTTGATTGACGTTGAAAAAGAAAACCAACGTTTGAACAAAGAATTGGCTACCATCGACAAAGAATTGAGCCGTGTAGAAGGCAAACTGGGTAACGCTGGTTTCTTGGCAAAAGCTCCGGCTGACGTTATCGAAAAAGAAAAAGCTAAGGCTGAAGAGTTGAACGGCAAGAAAACTGCTATTCTCGAACGCCTTGAATATCTCAAAACTCTCTAATTTAAAATTGTTATAAGCATTGACTTCCTGTGTGGAGCTGGGATTGCTTGCTCGACTATGTGGCGGCACAATCTCAGCTCCGCCTTGTTATACAGCACTTCTAACGATTTTAGGAGGTATTAGTTAATAATGAATTACATTGAAAGTTTAGAATATCTGGACAGTTTAGGAAAATTTGGCATCCAACTGGGTATGGAACGTATTGAAGGATTGCTTCGCGAACTGGGCAACCCGGAACAGCAAATCAAAACCGTACACGTTACCGGTACCAATGGCAAAGGCTCTGTTAGCAGTATGATTACCAACATCATCTTGGCAGCAGGCTTGAAGGTTGGCAAATTTACCTCTCCCCACCTTGTAAAATACAATGAACGTATCGAATTGAACGGTAAGGACATCAGCGACGAAGACTTTGCCACTGCCATTACCGCAGTAAAAGTAGCAGCTGATAGCATTGTACGTAAAGGTGTGTGCGAGCAGCCTACTCAATTTGAAATCTTGACCGCTGCTGCCTTCCTCTACTTCCACCTGCAAAAAGTGGATTACGCTGTAATCGAAGTTGGCTTGGGTGGCTTGTGGGATTCTACCAACATCATTACTCCGGTGGTATCTGTAATTACCAATGTTTCCCTGGACCATACTGACCGTTGCGGTGTGACTGTAGCGCGTATCGCTATGCAAAAGGCTGGTATCATCAAGGAGAAAGTGCCTGTGGTAACTGCTGCTGAAGGAGAAGAAGCACTTGGCCCCATCGTAACCATGGCAATGTTCAAGGAAGCACCTGTGTATCTTTACGGCAAAGCTTTTTACGGAACAGAAGTTACCAGCTCCATGGAAGGTCAAAAGTTTACCTTGCACGCTGGCGATTACTACCATTCTGATTACGAAATCAAATTGTCCGGCGAACACCAAATTAAAAATACCAGTGTGGCGATTGTGGCGGCGAAGCTTGTTTCCAAACAAGATGCCCGCATCAATGAGATTGCTCTGCACATGGGCGTGGCAAATACCCTGTGGCCTGGTCGTTTGGAACGTATCGCGCAAAAGCCTGAGTTAATTTTAGACGGTGCGCACAATCCTGACGGAGCTTTGGCTTTGCGTAAAGCTCTTGATAAATACTATCCTGACAAGCCTGTACATTTTGTTTTTGGCATGATGGGTGATAAGGATATGACTAGCGTTATCAAAACTTTGATTAAGCCTAAGGATGTGGTTTACACTGTTCGTGCTGACGGTGGACCTCGTGCTGCTGCTGCTGAGGCTTTGGCAAGTTTAGTTGGCAGTAACGCTGTGGCTGAAAGTGATTTGCAAACTGCTTATCATAAGGCTATGGAGCAAGCTGGCGAAGAAGGTATCGTTTGCGTATGCGGTAGCTTGTATCTTGTAGGCGAGTTTAAGGCAATGCTGCAACGTGAAAAAGAGCAATGCCATTAATTTAAAAAGTTGATTTTAAGACGAGTTCAAGAAATTGGGCTCGTCTTATTTTTTGCTCTAAGTGGGGAAACTCTACAAAAAAGTGGCAAGAAAAACCAGGAAGTTCACAGGGATTTCACAAACTCGCAATAAAAAAGTTTGAGTAGAGGGAAGGTGTTGTTATAATTAACTCAGAAAGTTTCAGTCGCTTTCTTAGGCAAACAGTCAAACTCAAGATTTTAACTGCGTATCTTGTGGACTATGACTTGTGAGATTGATAGCTCACCCTCCTATTTACCTTTCTAATTAGGATGACGAATCGTGCTGAAGCAGATGCCCCGCCTTGGTTGATGGCGGGGTTTTTGCTTTTTCTTTTTACTCTATAGTTCACCTAGATTTCACAACTTCGTGATAAAAAAGTTTGGGTAATTATTGTACTTTGTTATAATTGATTTGAGAAAGCAGAAATTTTGCCAACAGTAATTGTATCGGGTATAATAATCTTAAAGGAGGCGTTTAGCTATGTGTACTGCTGCAGAACTAAATAAAATCACAGATGAAGTTGTCAGCTCCGTACTGAAGCTGATGCCTGGAAAAGTGTATAAGATTTTCTTGTATGGTTCCTATGCTCGTGGGGATAATAATCCAGAATCTGATATTGACATTATGATTATCTTTGATGACAAACAAGACCTAGATTATTCTACTCAAAAAAGCATTAGAAAATATGCAAGTAGAATTGGGTTGGAAATGGATGCTTTGATTTCTATAGCTTTCTCTGATAAAGAGGAGTTCTTGTCAGCTCAGGAATATCTGCCTTTTTATCAAAATATTGTCAAAGAAGGTATAAGCTTATATGACTGTGCAGCATAATGAATTATCAAAGCTTCGTTTTGAACGAGCTAAGCAGTGTTTGGAATCTGCAGAACTATTGCTCAACGCCAATGATTACGGAGGTTCTGTTAACAGAAGTTATTATGCCATCTTTCATGGAATGAGAACGATGTTGGCGATAGAAGGCAAGGATTTTGCAAAACACTCAGCTGTAATATCTTATTTTAGAAAGACCTATATTAAGCAGGGGATTTTGCCTGTGGAAGTATCTGACATTATAGGTGAAGCATTTGATATTCGTAATGTTGGAGATTATAGTGATTTGTGTTTCGTGTCTAAAGAAGAAGCTAAAGAACAGATTGAAAACGCAAGTGCTTTTTTAAAATACATAGATGATTACTTTGAAGATTAACAGGATTAAAAACTTAATAACTAACCATACAGCACTGGACTTCGGTTCAGTGCTTTTTATTTTGTCCAAAATTCAAAGATAGCAGGAACTGCAAAAATTTTGTATAATGTTAATATCTATAAGTGTATTTTAACGACGAAGTTTTAAGCAGATGGGAGCTTTTATGATGGGCGTTTTGTATGACAAGAAACAAATGACTGAGGAAGATATAAAGCTTAAATTTATTACGCCTGCTATCACAAGTAAATGGGATATCAATAAAATTTCTATGGAAACCCCTATTACAGATGGCAAGATGAATTTAAGAGGCAACTTTACTACGAGGGAGAAGCCTAAAAAAGTAGATTATCTTTTGTATCTAGAAGAAAACTATCCCATAGCTGTTGTAGAAGCCAAAGACAATAAACATTCTGTTTCTTTTGGTATGCAACAGGCGATTACCTATGCCCAAATGCTTGACTTACCTTTTGCTTATAGCTCCAATGGAGACGGCTTCGTTGAACATGATTTTTTAACTGGAACTGAACGTGAACTTGCATTAGAAGATTTCCCTACGGAAGAAGAACTCATTGCTCGTTACAAACGCGAGATTAACGGCGGAAATGGTCTTACTGCAGAACAAGATGCAATTCTGCAACAACCTTATTATTCAAGCCAAAAATCTTATCCGCCAAGGTACTACCAACGTATTGCCGTAAACAGAACCTTAGATGCCATTGCCAAAGGGCAAAATCGTTTGCTTTTAGTTATGGCAACTGGTACTGGTAAAACTTATACTGCTTTCCAAATCGTCTATAGATTATTGCAAAGCGGAATGAAACGTAAGATTTTATATTTGGCAGACCGTAATATTTTAGTAGACCAATCTATCCAACAAGACTTCGCTCCGTTGGAAAAGGTTATTCATAAAATCAATGTAGCTACTGCAAATAAAAAGACCATTACTTCTCATCAAGTGTATTTCTCTTTGTATCAACAGCTTGTTGGTGACGAGGGGGAAGAACATTTTAGAGAATTGTTTAATCGTGATTTCTTTGACTTAATTATTGTTGACGAATGTCATCGTGGTTCTGCTAAAGAGGAAAGTCGTTGGAGAAAAATCTTAGAGTATTTTGACAGCGCTACTCAAATTGGTATGACTGCTACTCCGAAAGAAACAAGATACGTTTCTAACATAGACTACTTTGGCAAGCCTGTTTACACTTACAGCCTTAAAGAAGGTATTGATGATGGCTTCCTTGCTCCGTTTAGAGTAATCAAAGTTACAACTAACATTGGTGATGGTTGGAGACCATATAAGGGGCAAACTGATGAGGACGGTAATCTGATTGAAGACAGGGTTTATAATAACCGCGATTATGATTACAACATCGTTATCAAAGACAGAACCATAGAAGTTGCTAAAGAAATAACTAGGTATCTGAAAAGTACGGATAGAATGTCTAAAACTATCGTCTTTTGTGCAACCGAAGAAGCTGCAGAACGCATGCGCCTAGCTTTAGTAAATTGTAATAGCGATAAGGTACAAGAGAATCCTGACTATGTGGTGCGTATAACTGGTAGTGATGTGTACGGCAAAAGTAAATTAAAATATTTTATTTCTGCTACGGAAAAATATCCTGTTATCGCTACAACTTCCAAGTTGCTTTCCACTGGTGCAGATTGCAAAATGACAAAGCTTATTGTTTTGGACGAAATGATTAACTCTATGACTGAGTTTAAACAAATCATTGGTCGTGGTACCCGTATGCGTGAAAAAGAGGGCAAGACTCATTTTGTAGTAATGGATTTTAGAAACATTACTGCGCTCTTTAGCGATCCTGATTGGGATGGACCTATTGAGCAAGATGAAGGCTTTACTTCTGGTGGCTATCCGTTGCCACACAGAGGTGGTGGAGTTGTTGCAGACCCACCTGAACCTTATGGCAAACCAGTTGTAGGTATTGGTCAAGTGAAAGTAGATGTTATTAACAGAGTGGTTTCTGTTTATGATGCTAACGGCAAACTGCTTCGACAAGAAAACATTATTGACTACACTAAGACTAATATTATTAAAGAGTACGCAAGCTTGGAGAACTTTATCCGTAAATGGAGCGGGGAAGCGAAGAAAGTAGAAATCCAAGCTTTGTTTAAACAACGTGGTATTGATTTAGAGATGTTGAAAAAAGATAAGGATATGGCAGATGTAGATGACTACGATTTTATTTGCCATATTGCTTTTGACAAGAAGCCTTTAACACGCAAAGAACGTGCCAATAACGTTAAGAAGCGTGACTATTTGAATAAATATAGTGATGATGCCAAGGCTGTTCTAGAAATACTTTTAGATAAGTATATGAACGATGGCATTTATGAAATTGAAAAGACAGAAGTATTAAAACTTGCACCCTTTGACAGAATTGGCTCCATGGCTAAAATTGTGAAGATGTTTGGTGGTAAAGCTGGTTATGAAAAGGCAGTGCGAGAATTACAAGAAGAAATTTATGAGGTAGGTTAAGAAAATGGCGGCAAGCAATTTGACTGGATTTGTAAAAAACATAAGGAACATTATGCGTAATGATGCAGGTGTTAATGGCGATGCACAACGTATTGAGCAAATTGCTTGGATGTTATTCTTAAAGGTGTATGATGCCAAGGAAGATGATTGGGAGATTGAAGATGATAATTATGCTTCCATCATTCCTGAATATTGCAGATGGCGCAATTGGGCATACGATGATGGTAGCGGTAAAGCAATGGCTGCAGATGCGTTACTTGACTTTGTGAATAATACTTTGTTCCCTACTTTGAAACGCATTACCATCAATGCACAAACACCTATCAAAAAAGCTATCGTTAAAGAAGTTTTTGAAGATGCCAATAACTACATGAAAGATGGCGTGTTGTTACGCCAAGTTATAAATGTAATTGACGATTTAGATTTAAGTGACTACGAAGAAAGCCATGCCTTTGGTGAAATTTACGAAGGTATTTTGCGTGAACTGCAAAGTGCTGGTTCTTCCGGTGAGTTTTATACTCCTCGTGCTGTAACTGATTTTATGGCAAAAATTATTGCACCTAAAATTGGTGAGCAGGTGGCGGACTTTGCCTGTGGTACTGGTGGCTTTTTGACCAGTTGGCTTAAACAATTGGAACCCCAAGTAAAAACTACTGCTGATAGGGAAGTATTTGGAAAATCTATCTACGGTATTGAGAAAAAGCAGTTCCCGTATATGCTGTGCATTACCAATATGCTTTTACACGATATTGATGTTCCGCAAATTTATCACGATAACTCTTTGCTGAAAGATGTATTGGATTATACGGAAGATGATAGGTTTGATGTTGTATTGATGAACCCTCCTTATGGTGGTAATGAAAAGAATGATGTTAAAAATCATTTCCCTGACGATTTGGCTAGCAGTGAAACTGCGGATTTGTTTATGGCTGTTATTATGTACCGCTTAAAACAAAACGGCAGAGCTGCGGTGATTTTACCTGACGGCTTCCTCTTTGGTACAGATAATGCAAAGGTAAACATTAAAAAGAAATTGTTGAACGAATTTAACTTGCATACTGTAGTGCGTATGCCAAGTAGTGTTTTTGCGCCTTATACTTCCATTACAACCAATATTTTATTCTTTGATAACACTGGTAAAACTAAAGAAACTTGGTTCTACCGTCTTGATATGCCTGTAGGCTATAAGCACTTTAGTAAAACCAAACCTATGAAATTGGAACACTTCCAAGAAGTAGAAGCTTGGTGGAATAAACGCGAAGAAATCAAAGACGATAACACCGATAGCTACAAGTCTAAGAAGTACACTGCGGACGAGATTGTTGCAAACGGTTACAATATTGATTTGTGTGGCTATCCTACAGAAGAAAAAGAAATCCTTTCTCCTGAAGAAACCATGGCTAACTTTATTGCTCGTCGTGAAGAATTGGATAGAGAAATGGATGCGAAGCTTGCTGCTATTAAAACATTACTGGAGGCTTAATTATGAGTATTAGTAATGATTTAAGACAAGCTGTATTACAAGCTGCGATACAAGGTAAACTTACTAAGCAACTTCCAGAAGATGGCAATGCTAGAGATTTATTGGACAAACTTAAACTTTGGCATAAGAATCTTAAACCTAGCAAAGAAGAGTTAAATTATACCGCTATTGATTTTGATATACCTCCTGAATGGTGTTGGGTAGAGTTAAATCAGTTCTTTAATTTTGTTGATTATAGAGGAAAGACGCCACATAAAATAACAAATGGTGTGTTCTTAGTTACCGCCTCCAATATAAAACAAGGTTACATGGACTATACTCGCAAAGAATATATATCTTTAGAAGAATTTGAAGATAGAAAAAGCAGAGGGATTACCGCTAAAGGGGACTTGTTATTCACTACTGAAGCACCCTTAGGGAATGTAGCCTTATGTGATTTGGACGAATGTTCTTGTGGTCAAAGAATTATAACTTTTAAGACCTATATTCCCAATACGGTTTGTAATAGTCTCTTTATGTATTTTATTTTAGCACCAAGCTTTCAACGACAGCTGATTGACAATTGTACAGGTACTACTGCAAAGGGAATAAAAGCTGAAAAACTAAAACATTTACGTATTCCTCTTCCTCCTCTCGCCGAACAAAAACGCATCGTTGCTAAGGTTGAAGAACTGATGGCTAAGATAGACGATTTGGAAAAGACGGAGAAGGAACTTGAAGCCTTGAAAAAAGCTTTTCCTGCGGATATGAAGGCTGCTCTTTTGCAAGCTGCAATGCAAGGCAAATTGACGGAGCAATTACCAGAAGATGGTGATGCTAAAGATTTGTTGGAGCAAATTAAAGCGGAAAAGGCGAAGCTCATCAAAGAGGGTAAGCTGAAAAAAGAAAAGCCGTTGCAAGAGATTACGGAAGACGAGAAACCCTTTGACATTCCTGAGAATTGGGAGTGGGTAAGGCTAGGTGATATTCTAATTAAATTAACAGATGGAGCACATTCTACGCCTAAGTATTTTAGTAAAGGTGTTCCATTTATTTCTGTTAAGGATGTTAGTAGTGGTAATATTAGTTTCTCTGATTGCAAGTATATTTCTGAACAAGAACATAACGAACTGTATAAACGGTGCAATCCTGAAAAAGGGGATGTGCTTCTGACAAAGGTGGGGACTACTGGAATCCCTGTAATTGTTGATACTGACATAGAGTTTAGCCTATTTGTTAGCGTGGCATTGCTGAAATTTAATCAAAGTTTGTTATATAACAGATACCTAGTTGATTTAATTAAAGCACCTGTTGTTCAGAAACATGCAGAAGTAAATACTAAAGGTGTTGGTAATAAAAATTGGGTTATGCGTGATATAGCAAATACCATGCTTCCGCTTCCGCCTTTTGCTGAACAAAAACGCATTGTTGAAAAGTTGGAGAAGTTGTTGCCGTTGTGTGATGGGTTGAAGTGAGGTGAAGGAATGGCTCATGTCAGCAAGACTTTAGAATTTAAGGTTTTTTGTTTTGAAGCATATCGTGCTGAAAAAAAGCTTACAGGCTTTGAAGCAATGGAGCCGTTTAAAAAGTATGGAGTGCTTCAATACTTGGAAAAATGTTATGACGTTTTACACACTACAGGTAGAGACTACTTGATAGAGGATATTGACCTGTTTATCAACGCACGTAAATCAGCTTAATAACTTAATAACTAACCTTACAGCACTGGACTTCGGTTCAGTGCTTTTTCTCTATATAACTACAAGTTAGTAGTAACAAGGGGAACAAGGTTGTAATGCTTACGCATTACTTAGATTAAAGACTATAGTAGGAACAAGGAGGAAAAACTTTAAAAAGTTTTTCCTTGATAGTGCCAGAAGAAAAAAAGAAGAGGAAAGGGAAAAAGAAAATTATATAAAAGAAAAAGGGAAAGGAGACTAAAAAAAGAAGACCCTCTATATATATAATTGTCATCGAGAAGGGCAAAACGGCAAAAAATTTGTTTCAATCACAAATTTTGTGGGATTTGGTGTTTCTAACATATTTCTTTCTGCTAATATCAAATAATTTCAAGAAAAAGTACTCGTCATCAGGATAACCATATCCCTGCCTTCGAAGAGTCTTAATTTTGT